>CAYVGI010000012.1:0-54559 GCA_964451095.1 uncultured Anaerolineaceae bacterium | reverse complement strand
TCTCCCCCACTCCTTAAGGTCAGCCCGTTCTGCGTCTGGTTGCCGGTGGGGCCGACCAGGAAAAACTGATTGTCTGTTAACTGGCTGATTCCGTCCAGCACAATTACCCCACCGCCGTCTACGGTGATGGTTTTGTTGATGCCAATGCCACCGAAGCCGCCGGGGAACGCAATCATCGGGTTTGCACAGCTAAACGTAATCGTGCTCCCGTTCGGCGCGTTCTGAATGGCGTTGTTCAGTCCGTCTCGGGTGCAGTTAGGGTCGGTTAGCGTAATAGTTTGGGCGTGGGCGGCGGGTAATGGCATCTGAAAAACAACAGCAAGCGTGAACAGCGCTGCCAGCAAGCGGCAGCGGGGGTGGCGTAGCAGCATGATTTTCTCTCCCTGATCCATAGCGGCGTTAGCATACTGCTAACGCTAGCGCATTTTACACGCAGGTGCAAATTTTATTTGTGCTCTGTAATGCCTGCCCGTCTGTACAGGGCACACTGCACCACCCTACACCAAAGCACAGCACCAGAACTCCACTGACGGTTGATGTTCCCCTGGTGCCATCTATGAGAAGATAGCCCCATCGCAAACCAAACCATCTACAGGAAACAAAACACAACCATGGAAACACTCAAAAGCGTATCGGATGAAATGGCACAACTCGTCGAGACCGTCGGCGCGGGCGTTGTGCGCGTCGACGGACGGCGTCGGCTGCCGGGCACAGGCGTCGTCATGAGTGAGGACGGCATCATCGCCACGTCCCACCACGTTGTCACCCGCGACGAGAACATCACCGTAGGGCTGCCCAACGGCGACGAAGCAGCGGCAAAACTCGTCGGGCGTGACCCCAGCACAGACCTGGCAATCCTGAAGATCGACGCCAGCGGACTCATCGTACCGAACTGGGTTGCATCGGATGACGCGAGTGTCGGGCACCTTGTGCTCGCGCTGGGACGTCCGGGGCGCACCGTGCAGGCAACGCTTGGTGTGGTCAGCGCACTCGGCGACGCATTCCAGGCACCGGGCGGTGGCAAGATTGACCGCTACTTCCAGACGGACGTGGTGATGTACCCCGGCTTCAGCGGCGGTCCGCTGGCAGGCGCAGACGGCGCAGTCTTCGGTATCAACACGTCAGCACTCATGCGCGGCACCAGCCTCACCATCCCCACGGAGACGGTACAGCGCGTAGCAAATGCGCTGCTGGAACACGGGCACATTAAACGCGGCTACCTCGGCGTTACCGCACAGACGGTGCGCCTGCCAGAAGACACGGCATCCGCTGCCGGGCAGGAAACCGGGCTGCTCATTGCCTCCGTAGAGCCAGAAAGCCCCGGCGCACAGGGCGGGCTGCTGTTAGGCGATGTCATCGTCAAGCTGGGCGAGACGCCAACCCGCAGCATGGAAGAACTGCTGTCGCTGCTGATGGGCGATATGGTCGGCAAGAACACAACGGTCACTGTTGTGCGCGGCGGCTCAATGACGGATGTCAACGTGGCTATCGGTGAACGGCAGTACCAGGAAGAAGAAAATGGTGGTCGCCGTGGCAGAGGACGCCGTGGCGGGATGCGCTGGGAATAACGAGAGGGCAAAATGGCATCTATTCTCAAGCAGCTAAACAACGACCTGTCCAGCATCGCGGGCAACACCCAAAACAGCCTCGTCTACATCGAAAATGGGCGCGGGCAGGGTGCCGGCACCATCTGGCAGGCAGACGGACTGATTATCACGAACGCACATGTGGTGCACCGCGCCCATGATCTGAACGTGACACTGCACGACGGCACCCGTATGCCCGCGCAGGTCATCGCACAGAACGAGGAACTTGATCTTGCCGCGCTCGCCGTTGATGCACACGACCTGCCCACTATTCAGGTCGGAGACAGCAAGGCACTGGTTCCCGGCGAGTGGGTGATGGCAGTCGGGCACCCGTGGGGTGTACGCGGCGCAGTCACGCAGGGGGTGGTCATCGGCACCGGCGACCAACTCCCGGAGCGCCCGGCACACGGCGAGGACTGGCTGGCAATGAGCCTGCATCTGCGTCCGGGGCACAGCGGCGGTCCCGTCGTCAATATCGACGGCGAACTCGTCGGTGTAAACACCATCATGGCAGGTCCGGAAGTTGGCATCGCCGTGCCGTCACACGTCGCCAAAGGTTTCCTCAAGCAAGCACTTGGCTCACAGGCACGCCGTATACCGGTGATTCCCCGTGCACGTATGGGATACGTGTAGCCTGGAACGCACGACACCCTACCGTTTCAACTGAAATTCACCTACCCTCATGCGCCGCTGTCGGGTGCATGAGGGTTTTTTATGCGTGTTGTCCACATTATCAAGATTGTGCTCACTGCCGGGGCGGAGCGTCACCTGCTGCGTCTGCTGCCGGGTTTACAGGCACACGGCGTGGACGTGCGGCTGATTGTGCTGGTGCAACCGAACAAACCCATGAACGACTTCATGGCGCTCGCCGACGAAGCGGGCATCTCCGCCGAGCGCATGACGATTCATTCCCACGCAGATGTAAGCCTTGTTCCCCGGTTGGCACGCCGCCTGTGCCAACTGCAACCGGACATCGTGCACACGCACCTGCTGCACGCCGATCTATACGGTAGCATTGCAACGCAGTTTGCCGGGGTTCGTACAGTCATCATCAGCCGCCACAACGACAACGCCTTCCGCTACAAACTGCCGTCAAGAATCGTCAACAACCTACTGTGGCGATTGTCATCAGGCGGCATTGCCATCTCTCATGCGCTGCGGCAGTTCTGCATCAATATAGAAGGCGCAGCACCGGACAAAATCACGACGGTGCACTACGGACTGGATATGCAGGGGTTTGCCGCTCCACGCGCAGGAGAGCCAGGGTGGGAGCAGTCGGTTGTAACGATTGGCACCGCCTCCCGTTTGATTGAACAAAAGGGACTGCGCTACGCTATCCAGGCGTTTGCGCAGCTTGCGCCAGATTACCCGAATGTGCAGCTTCTCATCGCGGGTGATGGCGTGCTCCGTGCCGAACTTGAGGCGCAAGTTGCTTCATTGAACCTGAATGACCGCGTGCGTTTCCTGGGTTGGCAGCAAGACATCACGCGGGTGATGGCGGGCTACGATGTGTTCCTCATGCCCAGCCTGTGGGAGGGGTTCGGTTTGGCGCTGCTGGAGGCGATGGCGCTGAGCCGCCCGGTGGTAGCAACCCACGTGAGCGCAATCCCGGAGATTGTGCAGGACGGGGAAACGGGCATTTTGGTACCCCCGCGTGACGCCGATGCGTTGGCGGTCGAGTTACGCCGTTTGCTAGACGATCCCGAACGACGCAAGCGCATGGGCGCAGCAGGTCGTGCGCGGGTTGCGGAACACTTCAGCGAGGAGAAAATGATTTCGGAAACGCTGGCAGTATATTGGCGCAGTACAGGGAAGTCGGTCTAGGTATTGTGCTGTTCCAGCGCGGCACGCAAATGCCCACCGACCGCTCCTAGTCGTGTTTCTGCTGTATCTGCATCTATGCCCAGCAATTCCATCGCAATGGCGACCTTCACCCGGTTCCCTGACTGAGCCAGGAGTTCCCGTGCCCGTGCGTCGTCCACGCCCGTTACCTCCTGCACAATGCGCTGTGCTCGCTCGGCAAGCTTTGCGTTGGTTACTTTGACGTCAACCATTAGGTTGCTGTACACCTTGCCCAACCGAACCATCGTCGCAGTGCTGATCATGTTCAGCACCAGTTTTTGCGCCGTGCCTGCCTTCAGCCGCGTAGAACCCGTGAGTACTTCCGCCCCGACGGGTACGCTGATGGGTACCTGCGCACTATCCAGCAGCGGTGCATCAGCATTGCACGCGATGCCGCCCGTTACCGCGCCAACCTCGTTTGCGTGTTCCACAGCCGCCAGCACAAACGGTGTGCGCCCGCTGGCAGCAATGCCAACCACCACATCGCCCGCACTGGCTTTTTCCTTCTGTAGCGCTTGCACAGCAGCATCACGGTTATCCTCTGCACCTTCAACGGCATTCACGAGCGCGGTTTCTCCGCCCGCAATGACCGCCTGCACCAGCGTCGGCGGTGTGCCAAACGTGGGTACGCATTCGGCAGCATCCAGCACGCCCAGCCGCCCACTTGTTCCCGCACCCACATAGAACAAGCGCCCACCGTCTCGCAGGCGCTTTGCCGTCTCGTCCACAAGCCGTGCGATCTGGGGGAGTGCAGCACGCACTGCCCCGGCGACGGTGGCGTCCTCGTCGTTCATGAGCTTGAGCACGTCCAGCGTGGATAAGCGGTCTAAATCAGCGGAGCGGGGATTGCGGGATTCGGTTTGCAAATGTGTGTCTCTCTATTTGTTTTCCAGCGTGAGCGCGGCAAGCAGCGCTGCTCCCGCAACCGGGGGATACTTGGCGGTGGGCAGGGTATCCAAACCTAACCGCGCCATCACCGCACGCGAAAGCGCATTGTCCGTGGTGAGCATCCCACCAGCGAACCCAATTGGCGCGTTCCGCAGCCCCAACACATTCACAATCGCCGTGTAATGCGCCTGTATGTCGCTTGCCGCCTTCGCCACGAGCACTTGCGCGTCCATGTCGCCCTCGCCTGCCGCATCAATGATCAGGCTCGCTAGCCCGGCAATTTCCTGGTTGCGCGGTACCCCGCCGCCATAAACCCAGTCAATCAGGTCGTTGATGGGATTTTTCAACTTCAAATGAGTGCGTGCCTTCTCCGCCAGTTCACTGGGTGGATGACGTCCGTCGCTCACTTGTGCCAGCAAGCGCAGCACGCTTGCGCCCAGCCAATAGCCGCTGCCCTCGTCGCCAATCTGATAGCCCCAACCACCTACGCGATGTGACTTGCCATCGCGGTTCACACCATAGGCGACACTGCCCGTCCCGGCAAGCAGCAGTGCGCCGTAGCGCTCCCCGTGGGCAGCAACCAGCGCGATTTCGTAGTCCGCGCTTGGCACAACAGTGACGCCCGGTAGCCCGGCGTGCACCGTTTCCAATATCCACGAGCGAGAGTGCGCGGTATCTGCACCGGAAATGCCCACGCCCACCCCACGCACAGCATCAGCGCTCAGGTCTCGTGCTGCCAGCAGTTCGTTCAGCGCAGCATGGATGCGTTGCGCCGCAAGCTCCCTGCCAATGGTGGAGGGGTTGACGCTGTTCGGGTGCACCACCTGGGCAAGTTCAGTCATGTCCCGTGTGTACGCAGCAACCCGCACCGTGCTCCCGCCGCCATCCAGACCGATAAATACCATGGTTACGCCAGGTCTGCTGTATCGACTGGGAAGCGTGCCATGCGCGGCATGTAGCGCTGTTTTATCGCCAGGTTGTGCGCGTCACCTTCCGGCACGTTGGCACTCACCAGCACCGGCGGCGTGATGCCGCGCTCATCCAGCAGCGCCGCAGCATGAACCGTGATCGCGTCCATAATGAAAACGCCCGCCAGCGTCGAGGTCGCGCCCGTCATCAGTCCGCTTTGGGGGAGTTGCACGGATGTGTCGCCGCGTGGTGTGTGCGTGTCAATCACAATATCCGCCACATCGTACAGCTTCTTGCCGCTGCTGTGCCGGGGGGGTACATCGTCGCTGTGGGCACGCGCCGTGAGCGCAACCGTCTTCATCCCAGCCTCGTTTGCGATCATTGCCGCCTCGACAGGCACCGGATTGATACCGCTGTTGGAAATCACGATCATCACGCCACCTTCACGCAGGATGTAGTGCCCCAGGATGAGCTTTGCCACGCCTTCAATGCGTTCTGCGTCCCCGCCTGTGTGATCTTGTATGGCAATCATCGGTGCCAGCCCGCCCGCCCGCCACATCGCCTCCCGTGCGACCAGTTCCGAGTGCCCACTGCCGAACGTGTAGACGTTGTGTTCGGCGGCGATGGCATCGGCGATTGCTTTGCCCGCTGCTTCGATGTGTGCGCGTTCCTGCTCGACAATCGCTTGCAGTTGCACAGTAACTTGCCCGTGAAACGCTGTGATCAGGTCAGTCATGGTGAGTTAGCTCTTTACCGCGCCAGCGGAGATACCACGGATCAACTGGCGGGAGAAAATCGCGTACAGAATCAGGATGGGCACCATTGCCAGCGCCAGTGCCGCCAGCAGCGCGGAGTAGTCTGTGCGGAACTGCCCAACAAACTCGGATACCCCCAGCATGATTGTGCGCGTTTCTTCGTCTGGTGCTAGCACCAGGGGCCACCACAGGTCGTTCCACACCGGGATCATGTGGAAAACTGCTACGGTTGCGAGTGCTGGGCGCACCATTGGCAGCACAATCTGCGCGTAGATGCGATATTCGCTTGCGCCGTCTACGCGGGCAGCATCCTTCAAGTCCTTGGGAATATCTCGGATAAACTCCGTCAGGATGAACACCGTGATGGGTATGCCCCACGCCGTATACAGAATGATGAGCGACCACAGAGTGCCTTGCAGCTCCAGTGACTGCATGATGCGGATGATGCTCACCGTGCCCAGGCGAATCGGAATCATGATGCCCAGCGCGAAATACAGCCCCAAAAAGCGATTCCCCGGGAATTCGTACTCGGACAGGGCAAACGCTGCCATCGACCCAAACACCAGCACCAGCACCAACATCACCACCGTGACGAAGAAGCTGTTCCAGTAATACTGCAAAAAGCTTGTGCGTGCCAGTACTGTCTCGTAACCGCCCAGGCTGCCGGGCACGATGAGCGTCTGCTCGCCCAGGTTAAGCTCAATCGGTCCGGGCAGGGAGTACGGTTGTGTGAAGATGGCGCGGCGGTCTTTGAACGAGTTGAAGATCACGACGAAGATGGGTACCAGTGCCAGCAGCGAGTACAGTGCCAGCACCACGTATCCGCCGATGTTTAGCAGCCCATCCATGGTGAACAGGGATGTCACCGGGCGGCTCGCTGTGCGGGTGGCGGGTGCCACAGGTTGTTGTTGTACCTCTTGCATAAGATTTTGCCTTTGTCTTGTCGCGTACTGCTTATGTGCGTACCAATCGCCGCTGCACCCCGAATAGGTACACCGTCACGCCCGCCAAAATAATGAAGAACATCATGGTGGCGATTGCCGTGCCCATGCCAAAGTTTGGCTCCGAGGCACCGCCTGCGCCAAACGCGGTGCGGAAAAAGAACGTGCCCAAAATGTCTGTCGAGAGGTTCGGGTCGCCCTGGCTGCCCTGCATCACGTAGATGAGCGCGAACGCATTAAAGTTGCCCACAAACGTAAGCACGCTCACCACGCCCACCGTCGGCAGGATGAGCGGAAACTTGATCTTCCAGAACGTCTGCCATGCATTTGCCCCGTCCACCATGGAGGCGTCTATCAGCTCGTCGTTAATGCTCAGCAGCGACGCGACAAACAGCATCATCGGCAGCCCGATGAACTGCCATACAGAAACCAGCGAAACCGTGATTAATGCCGTATCCGTGCGCCCCAGCAGCGGCGTCGGCAGTCCGAGGTCGGTCAGCGGTCTGTGCAGGATTCCCCACAGCGGGCTAAGCAGCAGCGCCCACGTAAAGCCGACGATCACATAAGAGAGGGTGGTGGGTGCAAACAACACCGTGCGGAAGAACGGCACCCAGCGCAGCCCCCGCCGCGTGAGGATGAGCGCAAGCAGCAGCGCAATCGGGTTTTGTACTAACATGTGGATGCCAAAAAAGACGAAATTATTGCGTGTCGCGTTCCAAAACCGGAACGACCAGAACTCTTCGCCCAGCAAGCGCTGGAAGTTCTGTAGCCCCACATAGGTTGCTGCCCCACTTCGATCGAACTGCAACAAGCTCAGGCGCAACGAGTCCAGCAGGGGGATTGCCATGAACACGCTGTAACACACCAGCGCGGGCAGCAAAAAAACAATGATGTGAAATGGGAACGCTTTCCGCCGAGCAGTCTGTTCCATGATCTCGTACCGCCGTAAACTTGCCCACAAAATAATTCATTTTATAAAAATAGAGAGCGGCAGCACCCGCCACCACTCTCACCACATTTATCTCAAACAGTGACTAACGCCACTGTGGGGAAGATTCTACTCTTCCGGGTAGAACAGGTACGTCTGTAGCTCTGCTGCCATCTCTTCCGCCGTAACCTCGCCAGCGAATGCTGCCGGGAACAGGCGCCATGCCTCCAGGCGCGGGGAAACTTCGCCACGGGAGAGATACTGCGCTTCCAGGCGGATGGTCGTATCGCAGGTGGTCTTCCAGCTAGCCATCTCTGCTGCTACCGGGTTATCAATCTCGATGGGGTAGTTGGACAGGGAGAAAAAGCCCGGCTGCTGGTTGGTGTACAGCGCCGCGAACTCCGGACCAGCGACCCACTCCAGGAAGGTAGCGGCAGCTTCTTGCTCTGCCTCGCCGCTGTTGGTGTTCATGCCCAGCCCGATGTCCACATGGTCAGTCACATAGCACTGCTGCCCAGCTTCCGGTACCGGCGGCTTAAACGCGGCAAGCTGGAAGAAACCTTCTTCTTCCTGCTGCTGGAAGATCGGAATATCCCAGGAGCCAGCGGGGAAGATTGCCGCCGTGCCCAGCGGGAACAACTGCTGTGTATCAGCATAGGCGACAGAAGCGTAACCGTCCGGCAGGAACGGCTCCCATGCCAGTACGAATTCCATCGGCTCTACAAACTGCGGGTCGGTGATCGCCACATCGCCAGCGATGAGCGCGTTACGTCCGTCTTCACCGCCATACCAGTTTGGTGCGTTGTTGTGGAAGCCCATCGTCCAGTTCGTCCAGCCGTCCGCAGTACCCATTGCCAGCGGGGTCACGCCCGCATCCTGGATGGTTTGCAGCAGCGCCAGGAACTCTTCGGTTGTCTCCGGGACTGCCCAACCGTTTTCCTCGAACAGCACTTCGTTGTAGAAGAAGCCATGCAGCACAGATGCCATCGGGATGCAGTACATGCTCTCGCCGTCGTCGGCAATCCAGCCGCTGCGTGCCACCGGACCGAACGCAGGCTCGCCGTCTTCGGTCATCGCGCCATCCACAATGTCTGTGACCTCTGCCAAAAAGCCCTGCTCAAACAGTGCCAGGCTGATGTCGAACGGGCGGCAGGTAATCAGGTCAGGTCCACCGCCAGCGTCCAGCGAAGCACGCAGCGACTGGTCGTACTCCGTGTTGAGGGTTGGCTCAAAAGAAATTTGAATGTTGGGGAATTCTTCGTTGAATGCAGCAATAATCATATCCCACTGTTCGATGTCTTCCGTACGCCAGCTACCCATCGTCAGTTCCACCACATCATCCTGTGCGGTAGCGACAGACAGGCTCACCAGCAGCATGGAGGTCATCACCAGTGCAAGTAGTGCCTTTTTCATACAACAACTCCTTGTTAAAAGCGGTTCACAAGAACTAATTTGCTTCCCCGTGTAGATGAGGGGAAATTTAGAGTATGATACCGAAATGTGGTAGGCTTTACCACCAATTCGTTTTGTGACTTTTCACGGAAACCCATGCAGCACACTATCCTGAACATGCCCGACCTGCTTGCCCTGTGGGACTTCTCTGTAGAAAACTACCAAACGTCGCACGGGGCACACGCATACACGTTACAACCGATGAACGGTGACCCCGAACGTACCGAAGATGGCATCTACCTGCGGCGCGGGCAGTGGTTTCGCATCCCCCGCGCAAAATGCCCCGCGCTGAACATCCATGGGCAGGGCGCACAGGTGAGCGTATTGGCATGGGTCAAGCGGATGCAGCAGCCCCCGACCTACGACTGCGAGACCATCGCAGGCGTGTGGGATGAATCTCGCAAGAAGCGGCAGTACTGCCTATTCCTGGATTTGCCCATCTGGGATAGCAAAGATCAGGTGGGTGGGCATGTGAGCCACCACGGCGGACCCACGCCAGGGCACCCTTACTCCATGGACGCCGCCATCGGTGCGACACCTGTGCCGTTTGATGCATGGTCATTGGTTGGGTTCACCTATGATGGCGAATACGCCCGCGCCTACCTCAACGGGAAGCTGGACGAGCGCGAAGGGCGCAACCCTTTCCACTACCGGCAGGGGCTGTTTGACGGGGGCGACGATGGGGCAGATTTCACCGTGGGTGCGGTTAGCCGCAGCGGGGAACCCGGTAACTTCTTCCACGGTGTGCTGGGATGGACTGCTGTGTTTGATTCCGCGCTGGGAGATAAGGAAATGGAAGCGATTTATGACGGAGTTTAGCCACTACATCACGCAGGTGGACGCATTCACCAACGTTCCGCTTAGCGGCAACCCCTGCGCGGTTGTGTTCGGCGCGGATGACCTGTCTTCGGAACAAATGCAGTCAATCGCCCTAGAAATGAACTTGTCGGAAACGGCGTTCGTCCTGCAATCGGATAAAGCGGACTTTCGCTTTCGCTTCTTCACGCCAGCGGAAGAAATCCCGCTCGCGGGGCATCCGACGATTGCGACCGTGCACAGCCTCATTGATGAAGACTGCCTACAACTCACGGCAGATCGCACAACCATCACCGTCGAACTCGCCGCAGGTGTGATTGAGGTGGAAGTCCAATCACAGGGCGGCGCTGTTCAGCAGATTGTCATGTCTCAGCTAGCGCCTCGCTTTATGGGCACATCCACTGCTGATGCGGTTATGCCCGCGTTCAACCTAACGCCGGATGACTGTCTGCCCGACGTGCCGCTGCAAATCGTGAGTACGGGCACGCCGCAGCTTATGATTCCGCTGAAAGATCACGACAGGTTAAGACGCGCACAGGTGAACATCCCGCTTTACGTTGACCTACGGGCACAGCTCGGCTTCTTCAGTGCACATCTATTCTGTTTACAAGGGGCAACCGCCGCAGGGGACACATTCGCCCGCCACTTTGGCACGCCGCCGGACATCCCGGAAGACCCATTTACTGGCTCTGGCACCGGGAACATGGGGGCTTATTTGTGGCATCACGGTCTCATCGCAAAATCGCGTTTCGTCGCGGAGCAGGGGCACTGGATGGGGCGTCCGGGGACGGGTTACGTGGAGGTTGTCGGTAGCCCCGACGGCATAGAGACGGTGAAGGTAGGTGGGCAGGCGGTGACGGTGATGCGCGGTCATTTACGGGTGAAATAGGAGGGCAATCTGATGAAAGTTGGCATCGTCGGTGCCGGGTCAATGGGCGTCGCACACGCCCCCGGCTGGCAGAACACAAACGCGGATGTGGTCGGCGTTGTCTCCACCAGTCCCGACAAGTCCGAACGGTTGGCGGCGTCGCTGGGCGCAAAAGCATATGATACCTACGACACGCTGCTGCAAGACGTGGATGTCGTAGACATCTGCGCACCCACGCACCTACACCGCCAGATGGTGGAGCAGGCGGCGGCAGCGGGCAAGCACATCTTCTGCGAGAAGCCCATTGCGCTCACCGTAGCGGACGGGCAAGCAATGATAGATGCGTGTGAGCGTGCAGGTGTGCGCTTGTTTGTGGGCATGGTGCTGCACTTCTTCCCGGAATACATGAGCATGAAAACGGCGATTGCAAATAATGCGATTGGCACGCCCAAGGTGATCCGTCTCACACGCGCCTCCTACCGTCCGCAGCGTGACGCCGACGACTGGTTCATGGACGAGAGCAAGTCCGGCGGCATGATGGTTGACCTGATGATCCACGACTTTGAGATGTCCCGCTGGCTGGCGGGTGGGGAAGTGGTGCGCGTGTTCGCCAAGACGGTGCGCAACACCAGCCCCGATGTGCTTGCCGACCACGGGCTGGCAATTTTACGGTTCGATAACGGCGCGATGGCACACATCGAGGGCAGTTGGGCATACCCGGTGCCGATGTTCAGCGTGCGGGCAGAAGTCGCCGGGGACAACGGCTTAATTGAATGGGACAGCGACGAAACCACGCCGCTGCAAGCACACCTGCACAAGCAGGAAAGCGCCACAGGGGATGTCGCGCTGCCCGGCAGCCCCCTTGCACAAGACCCCTGGGCAGCAGAAGTCCGGCACTTTTACACTGCACTGGTCAATGATGAACCGTTTCGTGTCACCCCACAGGACGCGCTGCGTGGGCTGCAAATTGCACTGGCAGCGCAGCAGTCCGCCCGCACTGGCAAACCCGTCACATTGCAACCGCTGGAGGTATAAGTCACATGGACGCACTCAAGATCGGCATTATGAGCTTTGCACACCTACACGCAGAGGGCTACATTGGCAACTTACGCGGCATGGACGGTGTGGACTACATCGGCTTTGCAGATGACGACGTCCAGCGGCTGCAACATTACGGTGACCAGTTCCATTCGCCAACCTTTGCCAGCTACCAGGCGCTGCTTGCAACACAACCTGACGCCGTAATCGTGTGCAGCGAGAACAACCGCCACCGCGAGATGGTGGAAATGGCGGCGGCAGCGGGCGTGCATGTGCTGTGCGAGAAACCCATCGCCACTACGATAGAAGATGCTGAGGCAATCATTGCCGCGTGCGAACGTGCCAACGTCAAGCTGATGATTGCGTTCCCCATGCGGTTTAGTGCCGTCGCTGCGCAGATGAAGGGCGCGATTGACCGTGTTGAGTTTGGGCAGCTTTACTGTGCAAACACCACCAACCAGGGCGAAAACCCGGACTATCACCGGGCGTGGTTCAGTGACCCGGTGCAGGCGGGCGGCGGCGCGGTCATGGATCATACGGTGCATGTGGTGGACTTGCTGCGGTGGTACACAGGCGCAGAACCCATGGAAGTCTACGCAGAGGTAGACAACCTGTTCCCGCAGGGTCGCCTGGAAGTGGACACCGCTGGGCTGCTGATGATCACGTTTAGCAACGGCATGTTCGTCACGCTAGACACATCATGGAGCCGCCCCGCATTTTACCCCACCTGGGGCAACGTGAAGGTTGACCTGATCGCAGAGCGTGGCGTGCTGCGTACGGACTACTTCAACCAGAAGCTGACCGTGTACGAGGGCGCGGCAACCCGCCCGCTGTGGCATTACTGGGGCACAGACCCCAACCAGCTCATGATCGAGGAGTTTGTCGCCAGCATCCGCGAAGACCGCCCGCCGCTCATCACCGGGCAGGATGGCTTAGCAGCGTTGCGCGTTGTGCACGCAGCGTATGAATCCGGCAGGACGCACGAGCCTGTAAAGGTTGGGTAGCTCACCAGCAGGTTAAGCGATACTAAACAATATTTAATGTCATGTTCAATCCAGATAGGAAAACTTTCACACGATGCGGTTTAGAATGTGGCGCGTTGCACATTTTTCACAACTTTTTTCGTGAGGGAGTTCCAAACATGGCTAAGCTTCACAAAATCCTGGTGTTGCTAGTAATTGTGCTGGCGTTCGGCACCGCTGCTGCACAGGAAGACATTGTAATTGACTTTTACTACCCCATTGCTGTTGACGGTCCGCTGAGCGAGGTTGTTGACGGTTACGCTGAGGCATTCGAGGCAGAAAACCCCGGTATCGACATCAACCCGGTTTACACGGGCAGCTATACCCAAACCCGCGAGACCATCCTCACCGAAGGCATGGACCCGAACGTAGACGTTGCGGTGATGCTGGCAATTGACCTGTTCACGTTCATCGAAGAGGGCACCATTATCCCGTTGGACGAGTATGTTCCTGCGGAGCAGGTCGAGGATACCTTCGCATCCCTGTGGCTGAACTCCTACGATGAGATGGGTACTCTATGGAGCATACCGTTCCAGCGCAGCACGCCAGTTCTGTACTACAACGCAGATCTGCTGGCAGAGAACGGCTTCGAGGCACCGCAGAACAACGAAGAGATGCTGGAAATCGCACAGGCGCTCACCACAGAAGACCGCGCTGGTTTGCTTGTCCCGGTCGCAGGCACCTTCCCGATCTGGATTTTCCAGAGCTTCGCTTCCGCTTACGGTCAGCCAGTGACCGTTGCTGAGCAGCCTGCAACCGTTTTCCTGGACACGCCCGCAGCAGTTGACGCGCTCACCTACATGGTGGAGCTGGGCACCGTGCATGGTGTTGGACCGCAGGGGGGCAGCGCCTGGGGAGATACCCCGACCGCATTCATCGCTGGCGAAGCAGCAATGATCTACCACACCACTGGCTCCCTGACGAACATCCTGAACAACGCAGACTTCGAGGTTGGCGTAGCGTTCACCCCGTCCGGTCCGGCAGGTGAAGATGGCACCGGCTACGGCACCCCGACCGGCGGCGGTAACCTGTACATCTTCGACAACCCCAACGCACCGAAGTCCCAGGAAGAACTTGACGCGGCTTGGGCGTGGGTAGAGTACCTCTCTAGCCCCGCTATCCAGTCCGACTGGGGTGCAGCAAGCGGTTACATCGCTGCACGTGAGAGCGCCTGGGAAATGGATCCGCTCTCGAGCCTCGCAGAAGAGTTCCCGCAGTACGCAGTGGCGCGTGAGCAGCTTGAGATCGCTAGCCCAGAGTTCGCTTCCTACCGCACGGTTGACGTACAGAACATCATCAACGGCGTGCTGAGCGAAATCCTGTCTGGCAATACCGCACTGGAAGATGCGCCTGCTGCACTGGAAGAAGCACAGGCACAGATCGACGGACTGCTGGCAGAATACCGCTAAGCTCCAATGAGATGGGTGGGCTTACGCCCGCCTGTTTGTAGCAACCACCCAGGGGCGTAGGTACACTACGTCCCTGATTGTTTTTCTACTGCTCACCCTCAGCTCAGGAGGATCACCAATGGACACCTCCGTTCAAACTGCAAATGCCGCGCAAACTGCTGCCGCCGCAACACTCCGCCCACGAAAAAACTGGCTCGCCCACGCCGTCCCCTATCTGCTGGTGGCACCCACACTCATTCTCGTGACCTTATTCACGCTCTATCCCGCCATCAACACCGTTATTTCCAGCTTATACTCCCCGGCACGCCGTGCCACCGATCCGTGGGCGTTTGTGGGTCTCCAGAACTACATCGACTTGTTCGACCCATCACATTATTTGGGCGGCAGCTTCGTCCAGATTTTGGGCAACACACTCATCTTTACGCTTGCAACCGTGCTGATAGGACTGCCGATGGCGCTGGGCACTGCGTTGCTGCTCAACCGCACCATCCGCGGGCTTGGGCTGTGGCGGTTTGCGATCTTCTACCCGTCGCTGCTGCCGCTCATCGGCGCGGCGAGCATCTGGTCATTCCTGTACTCGAACGAGGTTGGGTTGATTAACGCTGTGCTAAGCGACGTGAATCTACCGACAGTCAACTGGCTAGGCAACCCAGATGTGGTGTTGTGGTCAGTCATCATTGTGAACATCTGGAAGCAGGTGGGCTACTACATGATCTTCTACCTTGCGGGTTTGCAGGGCATCCCCAAGGACATTTATGAGGCGGCAGACTTGGACGGCGCCAGCTACTGGCAGCAGTTATTCAGCATCACGCTCCCCATGCTGCGGCGAACAACGCTGTTTGTGTCCACCACGGCGTTTATTTTCGCGTTCCAAACGGTGGAGCAGTTACAGGTGCTCAACCAGGGGCAACCTGCCGACCGTGCCAACCTGATCTTATACTTTATTTTCCAAAGCATCGGAGAACGCCGTAACCAGGGCTACATTAATGCCATGACGGTCATACTGGTCGCTATTCTGCTGATTTTCACCATCACCAACTTCTACCTGACAGAACGCGGAGGGCGCGAACATGAACAATAGCAAACGCAATCGCTCAAGTGTTGTTGCTGATGTGCTCACCGTGGCGCTTTCGGTGTTCTGGCTGCTGCCGCTGTTCTTTGCCATCCTCATGAGCTTCCGTCCGCTGCGTGAACCCGTTACCCAGGGCAACATCTTTTTCGGTAGTGAGATCACGCTGGAAAACTACGCGGCGGCACTGGCAGTTGCGCCATGGGGCTGGCACTTCTTCACAAGTGTGGCGTTTGCGCTAGGTGTACTGGTCGTGCAGGTGATTACCATCACGATGGCCGGCTACGCTTTTGCACGGCTGCGCTTTCCCGGTCGGGATGCGCTGCTGTTCCTGATCCTGCTTCAGCTGATGATCCCCACAGGTGTGCTGCTGGTGCAAAACCTGGCACTCATCCGCAGCCTGCCACTCATTGAGACGTTTTCTTTCTCGGACGGCATTGTGTGGCGGCAGCAGGGCTGGTTCGATACGCGCTTAGCACTTATGGCACCGTATTGGGGTTCGGCGTTTGGGGTGTTGCTGCTGCGCCAAACGTTCCGCGAGGTGCCCTACGAGCTAGAAGAAGCGGCGCGGATTGATGGCGCGAACCTGTTTCAAATTCTGCGCAACGTATACGTGCCGTTGTCCATACCCGCATATGTCGCATTTGCGCTGGTCAGCGTGAGTACCAAGTGGAATGAGTTTTTGTGGCCCTTCATCGTCACGCGCACGCCGGAGGTACGCCCGCTAACGGTGGGGTTAAACCGCTTGTTTAGCACGACGGAAGTAGGTGCATTATACGGACAATTGATGGCGGGCACTATTTTGGTGATTGCGCCGCTGGTAATCTTGTTTATTGTGTTCCAGCGTCGCTTTATCGAGAGCTTTGCGTCGAGTGGAATTAAGTAGTCCGGCTAGAACAACGGTAGCCCTGCCGTTTGCATCCGCACCCGGTAGATACTCGTGCTGGCGGTGATGTACAGGCTTTTCAGGTCGGCATCACCCCAGCAGAAGTTGGTTGTGTGTTCCGGCATCAGCAGCACCCCCAGCACGGTTCCATCCTCCACAATGACGTGAACCCCGCCCGGACCGCAGCTATACAAAATGCCAGCGCTGTCGAACTTCATGCCGTCTGCAACGCCGGGACGGTCGCCCGCGAGTTCTGCGAACACATCGCCGCCACCAACCGTGCCATCAGCGTTCACATCAAACACCCGGATGTGCTGCCGCACCGTATCGTTCACGTAAAGCTGCGCCTCATCCAGCGAAAAGCACAGTCCATTGGGCTTGGCAAAGTCATCTGCTAGTAGTGTAAGCTGGCGCGTGTCCGGTTCCAGCCGATAGACCCCTGCGAAGGGCAGTTCCGGTTCACGCGGAATGCCAACCATGGGTTCACGCCCGCTAGTGGGGTCTGTGAAGTAGATTGCGCCGTCGCTCTTGACCACGATGTCGTTCGGGCTGTTCAGTTGGTCGCCGTCGTAGTGGGTGGCAAGCACTTCGTAGTTGTCTTCGCCGTCGTCCACAAAAGTGGTGCGGCTCACGCAGCTAGACGCGTGTTCGCATGTCAGCATCCGCCCCTGTTTATCGTAGGTGTTGCCATTGGCGAGATGACTGTTTTTGCGGTACTTCACCAGACCACCTGCCTCTGTCCAGCGGTAGATTGTGTTGCCCATAATATCGCTGAACATCAGGTGCTGCGCGGTGGGGTGCCATATCGGACCCTCCGTGAATTCGAGTCCAGTGGCGACCTGCTCTAGCGCCGCACCCTCAGCAAAGATGCTGTGCAGGCGCTCATCTCTGACGTCCAGTTCTAGCTGCTGTGCTTCCATAAATCTGTGCTCCTATGCCAGCGGACGCCCACCGTCCACATGAATGATGTTCCCGGTGGTGAACTTGAGCCGGGTTGCCAGCGCCACACATGCATCTGCAACATCTTCTGCCAGTGCCAGCCGCTTCAGCGGTGTGCTTTGCACCTGCGCGGCGTACCACGCTGCATCCAGGTTGCGGGCGTACTCACCATCTACCAGCCCCGGCGCAACCGACGCTACCCGGATTTTTGGGGCGAGTGCCCGCGCTAACGAGCGCGTCATGCTGTCCATTGCCGCTTTGCTGGCACAGTAAGCGACGTTGCTGCCTTCGCCCGTCGTCCCGGCGATGCTGCTCATGTTGATGACCAGCGACGATTCGCCCTCAGCCGCGGATTGCGTGAGTAGGTCTTTGAACACACGCACCCCTGCAAACGCACCCCGGAAGTTGACCTGAAAAATCTGGTCGATGAGTGCGTCATCAAGTCCGTTCAGGTCATCATGCGCGACGAAGCGCGTAAATCCGGCGTTGTTCACCAGCACATCGGCACGCCCGTAAGTTTTCTGCACGGTTTCCGCGAGTTGTGCCATGTCTTCGCTGTTATCCACAGATGCCTGCACGACGATGTGCCCCTGTTCGCCTTCTGTGGGCAAACTGGCAGCGAGCGCCTCGGTTTCGTCCTTGCTAGAGCGGTACACCAGCACCACGTTAGCACCGATTTGCGCAAATGCCTTGCACACAGCGCTGCCAATCCCGCCGCCAGCACCTGTGACGACAACAACTTGCCCGGTCATTTCTGCCATGAGGTTTGCCTTCTGCGTGGAGACCATGCGTAGACAATAGCGCGTAGCGATGTGCTGCGCCACACAAAACCGTATAGCACCAGCACAACCAGCCCCGTCCACATCCCCAGGAACATTGTCGTGCCGATTGCGGGTGCAATGGAGGGCGTTACGCCCGCGCGGGATACTTCCGGCGCGTTCTGTGCATAGCGGACTTCCGTTTGCCTGCCCGGTTGGAAATCCAAATAGCCGCTCGGCGTGGTGAGCGTCCTGCCGAAATAGGTTTCGCCGTCCACGGTGTACTCGTAGCGCAGGAAGTAATCCGAAATCTCGTATTCTTGCTCGTAGCCTTCGTAAAGGTCATACTCTGCGCTGACGTACTCGCCAACCGTTACCTGATCCATCTGCCGCAGCAGATGATAGTCCTGCCATTGAGAACGAGCGGCAGCGACTACAACCGTTTGGCTCACCACTGCCCAGAAGACGAGCAGCGCCGCAACACCAAGCGCCTGGGCGGTTTTGCCACGGGTTAGCGGGGCATACTCTGGCATAGTGTGTCAGCTCTCAGCTTTCGAGCATTCGTGGGTAAGTGCCCCAACTTTGTGTGCAGGGCACTATGATCGCTTACTGAATGTGGTGGCTAGTCGCTGGGAGCAGCTTCTTTTTTGCCGTAGCGCTCCACCCGGATGTCGCACTGTGCCTTGTGCCCCATAAAGCCCTCAAGCTCGCACAGGCGGCTGCCATACTCGCCCACCAGCACGCTTGCTTCGTCTGTGCGAACTTCCTGGTAGGTGTGCGTCTTGATGAACTTGCCCACCCACAAGCCGCCTGTGTAGCGCCCTGCCTTCTTGGTGGGCAGCGTGTGGTTCGTGCCGATGACCTTATCGCCGTAGGCAACATTCGTGCGCGGACCGAGGAACAGTGCGCCGTAGTTCGTCATGTTATCCAGGAAGTAGCGCGGGTTTTCCGTCATCACCTGGACGTGCTCACTGGCGATGTCGTCCGCAACCTGCACCATCTCATCCACGCTGTCAACAACAATCACCTGCCCGTAGTCTTCCCATGCCTTGCTGGCGATGTCTGCCGTGGGCAGCGTTTGCAACTGGCGCTCGATTTGCGCGATGGTCTCGTGTGCGAGTGTTTCGCTTGTGGTCAGCAGTACCGCCGGGGAAGTCGGACCGTGCTCTGCCTGACCAAGCAGGTCGGTGGCGCACATTTCGGCGTCTACGGTTTCATCTGCGATAACCATCGTCTCCGTCGGTCCGGCAAACAGGTCAATGCCGATGCGCCCATAAAGCTGACGCTTTGCCTCGGCAACAAAAGCGTTACCCGGACCGACGATCATCACGACGGAGTCCATGCTTTCTGTGCCCAGCGCCATAGATGCGACTGCCTGCACACCGCCGAGAATGTAAATTTCGTCTGCGCCAGCGAAGTGCATTGCCGCAACCGTCGCCGCCGGGATCTCGCCCTTGATAGGTGGAGTGCAGGCGATCACACGCGGCACGCCCGCCACCTTTGCGGTTAGCACGCTCATGTGAGCGCTGGCGACCATCGGGTAGCGACCGCCGGGCACGTAGCAGCCCACGCTGTTAACCGGAATGTTTTTGTGACCGAGGATCACGCCCGGCAGTGTTTCCACCTCAACGTCTTGCAGCGCGTCCTTCTGAATCTGCGCGAAGTTGCGAATCTGATCCTGCGCGAAGTGAAGATCATCAATCGTCTGCTGCGGCAGCGTCGCGATTACCTCGTCGATTTGTTCCTGTGACAGCCGGAATCTTTCCGGGTTCCAGTTGTCGAACTTTACGCTCAGTTCACGTACTGCCTCGTCGCCACGCTGTTCAATGTCCGCGAGGATATTCTTAACGATGTCCTGCACCTTGGCGTCCGCCGCAACAGTCTCTGCTACAGGAGCGCCATCTTTAATATAACGTACTGCCATTTTCAATTACTCCAGTTCAAAACTATACAATATGCTGGGGAATATCCCCATTTACTTTCGTGTGCCGTAATTCGCCTGCTCTGCGACGATGTACCCACTCGCAAGCAGCACGCCAATGAGCACAAATTCCATGAATTTGTCGCCGTGCACGGTGAACGCCAGCCCAACTGCGCCGCCAATGAGTATCATGCCGGGGATCGCGTAGTCACGGTGAGCAGTAAACCCAAGAGGCAGACCTAATAGCAAAAAGATTACCATCCCTCGCCAAAAACCGAAACCAGTATCTCGAAAATACCAAAACGATGCGATGCCCGCTGTCACACATAGCGCCACCACATCGGATTTTAGCCATCTCCTGGGTGCTTTTTGCTGCTTGGTAGGTTTGTTCTTCGCCTTGTGTTCCATGTGTCGCACCTTCCCAGCCCCACTCTAGCTTCTATGAGCTAGCTGCTCCGAGGTGAAAAATGCGGTGGCGAAAAGTATCCCCACAAAAGCAAACCCGTAAACACCTGCATTGGTAACGGTGTCTGCATTCACCGTGAACGCAGCACCAAATCCTGCGCCCATAATCACCATGCCTATGAACGGCATATCACGTTGTGCAGTAACGCCCAAGGCAATGCCTCCTAGAAAGTACGACAACACCCCGACGTCGACACCCAATCCAGTCTCTTGCAGCAGATAGTAGCTGCCAAGGGTTGCGATAACAAACAGCGCGGCCGCATCCGACTTGAGCCACTTGCGGTGGGTGCTGCGCGGTGCCCATTGCAACTTTGCCTTCTTCCTCATATGTCACCCTCCCATGCATTTATACACCTGCAAGGTAACACGGGTTGCAGTGCACCCACCCGGCTGCTAGTACATGTCCCCTAAAGTTTCGGCGTTCTCGTCACCGCGCACCGCAGACGTCACGCGGTTTGCCAGCGTGCGCAGCAATAGTGTGTCCGTCATGACGGTGGTGAAGCGGAAACCCTTGTCAATCATGCGGCGGGCGTAGGCGGGGGAGTTGGTGTGGATACCCGCGTAGACGCCATTTTCCTGGCAAGCAGCGAGTATTTTGTCCAACACCCCCAGGAATTCTGGATCGTCCAGGTCAATGCCGCTGCGCTCCATGCCGAACAGGGACAAACTCAAGTCGCCCGGTCCGACGTAGATTGCATCTAGCCCCGGCACGCTGACGATTTCCGCCACGTTTTCCAGTGCTTCCGCCGTTTCGATCATCGCCATCGTCAGGATTTCCGTGTTGGCGTGTTGTGCGTAATCCGCCCCGCCGTAGACGCTGGCACGGGTAGGTCCTTTGCTGCGATAGCCCGCTGGAGCGTAGCGGCACGCGCCCACAAACGCCTCACACTCGGCGCGGTTGTTCACCATCGGGCAGATGACACCGTATGCGCCCGCGTCCAGCACGCGCCCGATGATGCCCGGCTCGTTCCACGGCACGCGTACCAGGGGCATCGTGTCCGTCGTGCTGATGGCACGCAGCATTTCCATCACGTGGGGAAAGTCAAGCTGCCCGTGCTGCATGTCGATGCACAGGCTGTCGTAGCCACTGTGTGCCATGACTTCCGCACTCCACGCCGCCGGGATGTGCAGCCAGCCATTGACGACGAACTCGCCGTTCGCCCATTTCTCTTTAATATTATTTTTTCTCATGATCGCTCTCGTTGTGAATGTCTTCTGCTCGCATCAGCATCCTTATAGATAACAACATATACCACTGGTTGATTGATGTGTTTACCGCTTTGCCGCACTCCACTGTGCACAGGTGACCACATGCTTTGAAGACGGTCGCAAAAGCGTCATCGCTACCAAATAAACGCTTTAGCTCGTAGTGATCTTGCACCGTGTACCATGGGTCAAGCTCGCCCGCAAACACATCAACTGCGTAACCGAAGGTCTGGATTGCTGGTGTGTTGTCCGGTCTGGTTATTATGGCGTTCGCTTGCCGCATAAATGCGTCCGCCCCAACGCGCATTGCCATCGCTTTCACTTGCTTGATGAACGGCACATCGCCTTGCCGCGCTGCACTCACAAACCCCGACGCGATGATGTCCTCCACGGCACCTGCGAACTTGCCCTGTTCTGCCATGCCTGACCAGCGCAAGAACTTTGCTCGTGTGTCGTCATCCATGCGCTTGTGAGTGGTGTTCATCACAATCACGCCTAACAGTCGCTCCGGTGCCCGCCGCATCAACTCGAAAATCACCATACCACCCAACCCAAGCCCGATGACCGAGAAGTGCGTCGGCGCATGTTGCAGCACACGGCTTGCCATGCCTGCTATCGTGTCATCCTGGGTCAAGTCCGCGACCAGTGCATCACTCTGTTTGAACTGCTGCTCGAACAACTCACCATCACACAGCATTTCTGGCAAAAGCACCGTCCGGTTGTACGCACCCCAGTTATTCTCGATCTCGCTGGGCGTTGGGAACATGCGGGTTAGTCCATAGAGCCTGGTGTGCCGATGCTGATAATCTCCAGCGGGAACGGCAGCGGCTGCGATTGGATTTGCGCCGCTAGCGCACGCGCTTCTGTCTCCGTGAATGTCCCCGTGATGACGCCACCTGTGTCTAACCGTGCCTGGATGATTGGCACTGTGATGACGATCCCGTCTACGACAATGGCGAGCGGCTGCCCGACGTTGCGCTCAGTGAAATCGCCCATCACGGCACCATCCGCCTCCATGAACGAAAACTCGATTAGCCACGTCTGCGAGATATCTTCAAATGCAGCGCTCGCGTTCGCAATACCGTCATTTGTCAGAACGGTCTCGAATGCGCCCAGCGTTACTGGATTGTCGATCGCGTCTGGGTTCAGCGCCGCACCGAACTGAGCGATTTGCCCGTCGGTGCTGATTGCCCTTCCGGTGTACGCTTCGGTGTTCTCAATGCCACTGAAGTCCACGAATTCCAGGTAGCCCACATCTGTGAATGCATTGCCAGGATCATCGGACAGATACAGGGTGATTTCTCCGCCAGCGACTTCCGCAGGTTCGGCGAGCACACCCAGAGCAGCAAGGCGACTATCCAGCACGTTAGCCGTAAGCGCCAGTTCATCATCTGTGGCAGCTTCGGTAGGTGCGACGACCATCACAAGTGCGGTTTGCTGTGGCGAGGTCGGCGGGGAAACGACACTCTGCCCACCAAAGCTGAACAGCGCAGCAAACAGCATCAGTACGTTTTGCACAATATCGAGGCAACCGTTCGATGGCTCACTCATAACGGCGTTACCCTAACTCCACAACTTTTCACTGGCAATGCGGGCACCCTCTGCAATCACACCCAGCTTGGCATAGGCAATATCCGGGTGCACCGCACCGAACCCGGCGAACGTACCGAAGCCGCAGTCGCTGCCCGCTAGCACGCGCTCCCGCCCGACGATGTCTGCAAAGCGCAGGATACGCTCTGCCACCAGTTGCGGGTGCTCCACGTAGTTCGTGGTTGTGTCCACCACTCCAGGGATGAGTACCTTGTCCTCCGGGATGTCTGCCTCCGCCCACACTGCCCACTCGTGGGCGTGGCGTGGGTTACTTGCCTCAAACAGAATTGCCTGTGGTTTCGCCTTCAGCACCGTGTTGATGATTTTCTCTAGCGCGATATCGTGCGTGTGCGGTCCTTCGTAGTTGCCCCAGCACAGGTGCATTCGTACTTGCTCCGCCGGGATGTTTTGCAGCGCATAGTTGAGGACTTCCACCTGCTTCTCCGCATGTTTGACGAAGTCGTCGTCGCTTTCATCCCGATATTGGATGTGCCGCCCCATTGCCAGGTCAGGGGAGTCGAGTTGCAGCAGCACGCCACTCGCCGCGATTTTCTCGTACTCCGCCTTCATCGCTTCTGCCACCGCTTGCAGGTAATCATCCTGCGATGGGTAGTAATCGTTCGGCTGGAACACGCCAATCACACCCGGAGACGCGGCGTTCATAAAACCTTCGTCTGCGCCCGCTGCGGTCATTGCCGCTTGCAGGTGCTCCAGGTCTTTCTCCAGCGGTGAGAGGTCTTTCACAGTGATCTCGCTCTGGGCGCGCGGGCGGCTGTACTTGGGAGTACCGCCCGCTGCTGCAAGCTTATCCCGAAACGCTGGGAATTCATCAAGGTCTTTCGGCGTCGCGCGGGGGCTATCACCAGCAAAACCCGTCAGGCGGTGCTTGATATACGTTGCATAGCTGATCTTGCTCATCTCGCCATCGCTGACGACATCCACCCCAGCGTCGATTTGCTTCTGAACCGCCTCCTGCACAGCTTCCGCCATCGTCTGGTAGAAGGCGACCATGTCCAGCGTTTCGCCCTGCTCTTGCGCAAACAGCATATCGACCACGCTTTGCGGGCGCGGCAGGCTGCCGACGTGGGTGACAAGAATACGATCGGTGCTCAATCTCATGTGTGTCAAAGTCCTGGTTTGTACCAATAAACGTGTGCAGGACGCAGCGTAACGCTACGCCTACCGAACCTCCAAGCGTTTATTCCATGGTCGCCTGGATTTTGTCCAGGAGTTGTTGGCGCATCTCGGCGTAGTTCGTCGGCTTCACCATTTTACCCTTGTCGTCCGCGTTGAAGCCCAATTCTGCCGCCGCTTGCTCTACCGATGCCGCCCAGTACGGGTCTTTGCCCGTGAACACCTCATGCTGGTCAAGCACAGCATGGATCCACGCGCCTTCTTTTTCGTCCTGGTGAACCTCAAAGCGGCGCCACAGCCCTGGCGGCAGCGAGATTGTATCCCACTCATTGAGTACAACGCTGCCTTCTGGCTCGCCGTCCTTTTCATTCGTCCAGAAGAACTCCCACCTGCCCTTCAGCGGCATGAAGATTTCTACGTAATCATGTGTGTGCCATGCGGGTCCGTTGCCCGGCAGCGCATACACCATGCCGATTTGGAATGTGTGCGGCGCGTTCAGCATCGGGGAGAACTCGTCGTTCTCGCTGGCGGTGTCGCCAATCACCGCGTAGTTCAGGCGTTGGTGCCCCTCTATCGGGCTGTCGATGAACATCAGCGGGATGGGGTGTTTTTTGATCGCTTCAAAGCGGATGACCCGCTTCATCATCTCTTCGTTGGAAACTTTCGGGTATTCCATGGCAAAAAGAACCTTTCTATGAAGTCTTTGGCACAAGGTGCAATATGGGTAAATGATAAGCGGAATTCCAATGTTCGTACAGTAGCGAAAACGCTTTCGGCACTATGCTGCGCCCAGAACACCCACCAATGAGCATCACAGTGCTATCGCACAAATCAGTGTCATTTTGATGTTTGCCGTGGCAGCATATTTTCGGCAAACAGGTTAGAATGCCACCCGGTGCGGATAAAAAAACAGGACGAAACGAGCGCGATGTTCCCAATCCATGATGTGAACGAAACCAACCGCTTTCCCATTTTGACCTACACGCTAATTGCTGTGAATGTGCTGGTCTTCCTGTGGGAACTCACACTGAGCGATGTGCAACTACAACAGGTATTCCTAGATCTTTCTGTTGTGCCACGGCTAATCTCCGCTGCGCCATTGTCACTAGAATCTATCCTCGATACATTCCGCAGCATGTTCTTCCACGGCGGGTGGGGGCACCTGCTGGGTAACATGCTGTACCTGTATCTGTTCGGGGACAACGTCGAGGATTATCTGGGCAAGCTGTGGTTCCTGTTTGTGTACTTTCTTAGTGGTATTGCCGCAGTCGCTGCCCAGGTCATCACTGATCCCAATTCGCCAATCCCGCTGGTTGGAGCGTCTGGTGCCATCGCGGGGATGTTGGGTAGTTACCTGGTGCTTTACCCCACCGTAAAGGTTCGCAGCCTCATCTTTCTCGGTTACTTTGTGTTCCTGCGAGACCTGCCTGCATGGGTGGTGCTTGGCTTCTGGTTCGTGATCCAGTTGTTTAACGGCATTGCCGGGTTGGGCGTGAATGCGGAGTTCGGCGGCGGAGTAGCGTTCTTTGCCCATGTAGGTGGCTTCGTGCTGGGTGCTGCGCTCACGTACATATTGATGATGATTATCCCGCATCACTCTACGCAAGAGCGCTACCAGATGGCATATCGCCGCCGGGAGCAGCGCCCCTACTATTAACTCCGTCGGATACATGAGGCAAAACCACTATGGAAGCCTACCTATACCTTGAAGTTATACGCTTCAATACGCTGTGGGAAAGACACCTCATCATAATCCGGGTAAAGATATGCCAGCCTGGACTGTGCCAGCAAGGATGGGTAAGTCTGCTCTTTAGTTGTATGCCAGTGGTCTTGTGCCGGCTTAATCCACATAGACGGATTAAGCCGTGCTGCTGGCAAATGGTACAACAATCGCCCAAATGTATGCCTTGGCACAGTGCCCTGTTCTATAACCTCAGCAAGCGGATCAACGTCCGTGGCAACCCCCGCAGGCACGGGCACAGGCACATGGGTACGCAGGGTTTCATCGGTTACACCATACCGAATCAACAACCTCGCTAGCGTACGGGCACCTATTTGCGCATAGTAACCAAAGTCAAGCACCACTGGCACATAATCTGTTTCGCCATTCCCGTCATGTGCGACGACGTGCCGCCCACCTTCCCCAACCAAAACACCGCCGTTACCGCCGTGTGCATCTGCCACACTCACACCCAATGTCGCCAAAGCAACTTCTAGCAGGTCGCCGGCCCGCTGTGCCATGCGCTGGTCAAGATTGATGCTGCTAAAGGCACATACCTCTGGCAGTAGTTGGGCGTGTAAGCTCGCGGGGTAGCCGCCTGCCTGCATAACCGCATCGTCGCTTTCCCAAAAAACCAGCTTCGTAGTATGGCGCGGCATCAAAAACAAATCGGAAAGCAGCAGCGGGTAGTCAGGGTCACGGATAGGTTCGCCGTCCCCATCCAACCGTACATCGAAGCTGCGAGGCGGTGTTGTTCGCGCAACAATATCGCGCACATGATGCTCTGGCACTAACCGCAGCACGCGCCGCAGATGCTGCCGCTCTTTGTGCCCCAGCACCAGCGCATAACCCCCCTGCCCTACCAACTGCACATTTTCGAAACCATAGCGATAGGCGATCAAAGTCAACAACTCAACGAAAGACACATCTTCCCCGCTAAAATGCAGGTTTTTATCTCCGACGCGGTCGAAAATCGTTGCGACGTGAGGTATTTGAACTGCCGCGCCGAACAAAAACTCATCATCAAGCAGACGCCGATAGTGAGACACAATTCCCTGCATCTGGTTAGATAACCCCACTAAATGGGGCAAAATTCGGCGCGGCATAGCTGTAATTACTGTCCCTGACCGAGCGAAAAGCCCGGTTCGCCATCAAACGTATACAACTGTTCTGTCTTGATGATATCAAAACCGTGATCGTGCACGCGCTGCATCAAGTTGATGATTTGCTGCTGCCCGACCGGGTGCCCATCCGTCGTCGATGTGAAGCGGCATCGCCAGTGATCCGTGCAGAATGTTTCTGGCGCGCCTTTGGGCCATACCTTCAAGCCACGGTTGGTAATCATGGAAAGCACTACGTCGTCGCTGTTTGCCTGGCTCAGCGTTTCTCCCAGTTTGTCTGGGCTGCGTCCATCATTATCCCAGTACAAAAACACATCCACACCCACCAACTCCCGTTTGGCTGGCTGGCGATACACCGCTGGCGTTGCGGTGGGAATGCCAGCGCCGCGTGCATAGCTTACGGAGGCTAGCGTCTCTGGCGTTTTGCCAAGCCGTGCGACGACCGCATCAGCAAATTCTTTCGTCCCCACCTTTTCCTTGCTCACCCCATCCCGGTAGATGTCATATGTGTGGATGCCTTCTTCGATAGTACGCAGCCACGCATTGTGTACGCGCTCTGCTGCCTCCGGCTGGTTGATGTGCACCAGCATCATAACGCCACCGAGTAACAGACCAGACGGATTCGCAAGGTTTTGCCCGGCACGGCGTGGGGCAGAGCCATGAATCGCCTCGAACATAGCCGCGTGCTCACCAACATTGGCACTCCCCGCCATACCGACGGAGCCTCCGATCTGTGCGGCCACGTCAGATAGGACGTCACCATACAGGTTCGGTAGCACGATCACGTCAAATCTTTCTGGCGTATCGGCCATTTTTGCCGCGCCAATGTCAACAATCCAGTGTTCCGCCTCAATGCCCGGGTAGTCCGCCGCTACCTCATCAAAGACCTTGTGAAACAAACCGTCCGTCAGCTTCATGATGTTGTCTTTGGTAAAGCAGGTAACCTTCTGGCGTTTGTTCGCTTTAGCATACTCAAACGCATAGCGGATAATGCGCTCACTACCGGGACGAGAGATCAGCTTGAGGCACTGATAAACCTCGTCTGTCTGGCGGTGCTCAATGCCAGCATACAAATCCTCTTCGTTTTCCCGGATGATGACCAGATCCATCTGCGGGTGTTTTGTTTCAACAAATGGATGCAAAGAGCGTGCCGGGCGCACGTTCGAATACAGGCTAAGCGTCTTGCGCGTGGTCACATTGATGCTTTTGAATCCGCTGCCTTGGGGCGTGGTGAGCGGTGCTTTAAAAAATACCTTCGTTCGGCGGATTGAATCCCAAAAGGCAGGATCGATGCCAGATGTGTTGCCGCTAAGGTAGACCTTTTCGCCCACGACAACCTCATCAATCTCAAGTTCCGCACCCGCAGCGTCAATAATGTGCAGGCACGCTTGCATGATCTCAGGACCGATTCCGTCTCCATGGGCGACGGTGACGGGGATTTTAGTCATCTTTTTTTAACTCCTGATGATAGATTCTCGAACTGACGGACGGTAGTTTACTGTCATGTGACGCAAAATACCAACTGCGCCTCGGGGCTTAACTTAAGGGGATACATGCACTGTGCATATCCCCACGCAGCAGCTAATACGCCTTTGCAAACAGCGCGACCCGCTCCGCCTCTTCACCCGTCATAAAGTTTTTGCCCTTGTCGCCCTCAAACTCGAACGGGTAGCAGCGCAGGGTGGCGGTCGTGTCATCCTTGATCTGCTTCTCCAGGTCGCTGTTCTCGTTCCACCAACCGCGTGCCCACTTGTTGTCTTCAACCACTTCCTTAAGCTGGTCGTAGCTGTCCACATCAACGATGTTGCTGTCACGGAACTCGGTCGCCTGTTGCAGCAGCGCCGCCTGGATGTCCGTGAGCATGGTGGTTACTTGGTCGGCAAAGTTCTCTTGCGTGATGAAGTTCTTGCCCGCCTTGCCTTCCACATCACGCCGCACGAGCACTGCCTTGCTGTTCTCCACATCCTTCGGACCTATTTCCAGGCGGATGGGCACACCGCGCATCTCCCACTCGTTGAACTTATAGCCGGGGCTGTTGTCTGTGTCATCCAGGTACACACGCACGCCTGCCGCTCTCAGTTCGCTCACCAAACGGGTGATCGTTTCCATCACCGCGCCCTTTTGCTCATCGTTCTTGAAGATGGGCACCGCCACCACCTGGTACGGTGCAACCACAGGCGGCAAACGCAGCCCCTGGTCATCGCCGTGCGCCATGATGATGGCACCGACCATGCGCGTGGAAAGCCCCCAGCTTGTCGTGTGCACATACTTGCGCTCCTGGTCGCTGTCCAGGAACTGAATGTCAAACGCCTTGGCGAAGTTCTGCCCCAGGTAGTGCGATGTGCCCGATTGCAACGCCCGCCCGTCCTTCATCATCGCCTCAATCGTGGTCGTATAAACTGCCCCTGCGAACTTCTCGCGCATACTCTTTTTGCCGCGCACCACGGGGATTGCCGCGTCATTGATGGCAAAGTCTGCGTAAACGTCTAGCATCTGGCGGGTTTCTGCCTCTGCTTCTTCTTGCGTGGCGTGGGCAGTGTGTCCCTCCTGCCACAAGAACTCCGCTGTGCGCAGGAACGGGCGCGTACGCAGTTCCCAGCGAACAACGTTCGCCCACTGGTTCAGCAGCAGCGGCAGGTCACGGTAGGACTGAATCCACTTGCTGTAGGCGTGCATGATGATGGTTTCCGACGTAGGGCGCACTACCAGCGGTTCTTCTAGTTCCTTGCCGCCCGCAATCGTGACCACGGCAAGCTCCGGACTAAAGCCCTCTACGTGCTCTGCCTCTTTGCGCAGGTAGCTTTCCGGGATGAACAGCGGAAAATAAGCGTTCTGGTGCCCGGTTTCCTTAAAGCGACGGTCTAGCCCGCCCTTTACCGCTTCCCACAGCTCATAGCCGTAGGGTTTGATAATCATCGACCCGCGTACTTCGCTTTGGGCGGCGAGGTCTGCTTCGTAGACAATATCGTTATACCACTTGGAAAAGTCCTCGCTCATTGGCGTGACAGCCATGGGGGTTTCGCTCCTGGTTATTTTGCTTGTGTGAAGAAACGTAGCAGATTCTATCGCAAAACCCGCAATCCGTAGACACCGCAACCCAAATCGGTTAACTTAGCCGCAATTCAACAGTGCATAGCGGAAAAGGGCACGCATCCAATGTCAGTACAGAATATTCAAGCGTTGCTAGAGCGAATGCGCGAACAAGCCGGTCGCGTATTGGTGGGGCAGGGCGATACAATTGAACTGCTGCTGGTTGCGCTCATTTCCAAAGGGCATGTGCTGCTAGAAGGTCCCCCAGGCACCGCTAAGACGCTTATCGCAAAAACGATGTCTCGTCTGGTTTCCGCAGAGTTCGGGCGCATCCAGTTCACGCCAGACCTCATGCCCGCCGATGTTGTCGGCACCGTCGTCTACGATATGCAGTCCAGCCGCTTTAACCTGAAGAAGGGTCCCATCTTCACCCAAATTCTGCTGGCAGATGAGATCAACCGCGCCCCCGCAAAAACCCAGGCAGCACTGCTAGAAGCGATGGAAGAACGGCAGGTCACAATTGAGGGAAGCACCCAACAGTTGCCAGAGCCGTTCATCGTCATTGCGACACAGAACCCAATCGAGATGGACGGCACCTATCCCCTGCCAGAAGCGCAGCTCGACCGCTTCCTATTCAAAATTCTCATTCCCTACCTGCCTGCCAAAGCGGAAACCGAGGTCCTGCGGCGCTATCACAACGGCTTTAGCGCCAACAACCTGGATGCAGTGCAATTGCAGCCCGTTCTCCAACCAGAGTACCTGCCGCAAATCCGCCGCATTGTGCAAGGTGTGCGCGTTGAGGACGGGATTTTGACGTACATTGCATCAATCACGGATGCAACGCGCAACGGCAACGAGCTAGCACACGGGGCAAGTACCCGCGCAGGGGTGGCGCTGCTGCTGGCAAGCAAGGCGCTGGCAGCGTTGCGCGGGCGCGATTATGTGTCGCCGGACGACATCAAGACGCTGGTGCCCCCCACGCTGCGCCACCGGGTTTACCTGCGCCCAGAGGCAGAAATTGAGGGGCTGGACACAGACGCCGTGTTCAAACGCATGCTCAGCCGCCTGGAAGTGCCGCGCTAGCTATCCGCTTGCAACGAGTTCTCCGCCTCGGGCGTGTGGCGGGCACGCTTCATAAACTTAATGCTGTTCTCAATCGACACACCATGGCGGTTATCCTGCTCAATCTTGAGTGGGCGTCCGACGATGGCACCGTCTGCAATGCTTAGCGCCTCTACCACCGATTCCACGGTGATGCCACTGCCAGCGATAATCGGCTTGGACACAGACTCTTTGATGTGGGCAAGCTCGTCCACGGGTAGGATGCTGCCGTTGCCAGCAGATGTAACAATAATCGCATCTGCCCCTGCCGCCTCGGCGTCCAGCGCGGACTGTACCAACGACTGTGAGAGCAAATTGCGAGAGCCGTTTGGTTGAATATCTGCCCAAATTTGCACGTCGGAAGCGCCCAGCGCGTGGCGGTAGCGTGTAACCAGTGCGGCACACGGCGCTACCATGCCCTGCGGCGTCACGACTGTGTCCACAAACACCTCTACACGCACAAACTGTGCCTCGCAAGCGTGGGCGATGGCGATTTCTGCCTGCCATGCGTTAAACTGCACGTTCACCCCCACGGGTATAGAGCAGTTCAGCTTGACCTCTCGCGTGACAGCCGACATCAACGAGGTTTGCTCGATAGCGAGTTCTTCCGCTAGGTATGGGTGGTCGCCGTAGTTTTCTACCAGGATGGCGTCCACGCCCGCTTGCTGCAATGCGTAGGCATCTGCCAGAGCGCGAACGTAAATGTCGTCTATGCTACCGTTGAAAAAGGGTGTGCCCGGTAGGGGCAGCAGGTGAATCATTCCAATGACAGGTTTTGTTTCGTCGAAGAGTTCATGGAAGCTTATCACAGTATATTGTCCAGTTTTGTCTTACTTGATGACTGTCGATTATTCCATCTGGCTCGGCAGTGCGCCATATTATGGCGCACAGGTATGCAAACTATAACTTTATTGTTAGATGTATTGCCGCGCTTTCAACCGCAGGTATTGATTAACCACGCTCATCGTCAGGTGTTCTGCCGCGACATCCAGCGTAAGCACGCCCTGCCGCTGGAGTGTATCGAGCAGCAGGCGGCGTTCGTCAATTAATTGCTCCGCGACTGCCCGCCGATAAACAGCATTGGACGTATCAAGCCCCTGGTTTGCTTCCTCATCTAGCGCCGGGTCACGGATTGTAACCACGACAGGCAGATGGCGCGGCATCAAACGCGGTACGTGCCGTGTAAGCGCTTCAGACGCTCGCAGACCGCTTAGGTCAGTGAATAGCACGACCAGCGACCGTTTTTTGCTCTGCGTGCGCAAGAACGCCATTGCCTGCCCGTAATCTGCCTCCACGGGTTCCGATTGCAGCGCGTACATTGCCTCCAGCAGCTTTTGGAACTGCCCACGCCCGGCGGACGGCGCAATGTACTGGCGCACATGGTCTGCAAACACGAGCATTCCCACTTGATCGCCTTTTAGCGTCGCTACATAGCTGAACAAAAGCACGCTGTTCAGCACAAAGTCAATCTTCGCCATATTCCAGCTAACGCCGTCTGGGTCGTCCACCCGAACCGGGCTGCGCATCATGCGCCCAGCGTCCAGCAGCACCATCACGCGCTGGCTGCGCTCTGGCTCAAAGTCTGTAGAAATCGGCTTACCACGGCGGGCGGTCGCCTTCCAGTTGATAATTTTGTACGGGTCACCCTGGCTGTACTCCCGCAGCGATTCGAACGCGCTGCCCTCACCACGCACGCGCACATTGCGCAATCCCATCTCCGCCAATTGGTCACGCCGCACCAGCAGGTCATACTTACGGATTTCATACAGGTTCGGGTACACCTTCACGGTGTTGGCAGTGGGCAGGGTTGCTTGGCGGGTATATAGCCCGGCGGGGCTACTGTAGCGTATTGTGATGTTCCCAAATTCAAAGTCGCCCCGGCGCACCGGGCGCACATAGTAGGTGAGTTCGGTGGGTGTGCGCGGGTAGATGGTTTGTGCCAGGGTCGTGTTTTCCACGTCGGAACCGACGAACAACAGCGGTGCTTCGTCCCGCACAGTAAGGTGAACAGGACGCTGTGCCCGGCTTTCCACATGGATAGTAATCAGGTTTTCCGCGCCCAGGCTTAACTTGCCATCGTGCTCACGCCGGACGTTGAACTGGTCGGGTTTCCCCGCTGCGTTTCGGTCCAGCAGCAAAATCACCAGAAGCCCCAACCCATACACCACAGCGGCGGGCGCTAAAAACGGCAGCAGTGCTGCCAATACCAGCAGGGCGGGTGCGATGAGTGCCAAACCGAGAAATCGCGCTGTGAGCAAGGTCTGTCTCCGGCGTCAAAAACGTATTGTGAGCATACCATTGAGCGGGCAGGGTTGCTACGTTCAGCGCGGCGCGAAAATTTCGATAAATGCGCCGTGGGTGTTAATATGCACTGGATTCTGCACAAGCGCGGAAAGGAGATAATATGCAAGACTTATTGATTAGCAACGCGGTCATCTACACAGAGGAGAGCGTGCCCAGCGAGTGGATTTGGTGCCGTGACGGTAAGATTGAGAACCACGGGCGCGGCGAGCCACCACAAGTGGACGGCGCAGACCACATTGATGCCCAGGGGATGACGCTGCTGCCCGGCTTCGTGGATATTCACGTTCATGGTGGCGGCAACGTGGACACAATGGACGCCACACCCCAGGCGCTAGCAACCATGGCGCAGTTCTTCGCCCAGCACGGCGTCACATCATTTTTGGCGACAACTTGGACGGACAGCCGCGAACGCATTTCTGCTGCGCTAGAAAACGCCGCTGCCTGCACCGGCGCGTTTGAGAACGGCGCGACGCTGCGCGGCGTTCACCTGGAAGGACCGTACCTGAATCCCAAGCGCAGCGGTGCCCAAAACACCAACTATGTGCGCCGTGCAGACCCGGACGAGGCAAACGCATGGTTTGAACTGGGCGTCATCCGGTTGGTATCGCTAGCACCGGAATACGAGGAAAACCACTGGTTTATCCAGGCGTGTGTAGAGCAAGGCATTACTGTGTCTGCCGCGCACACCGACGCAACCTACGAGGATATGGTGCGTGCCGTGTCCCTTGGCATGACCAACGTGACCCACACGTTCAACGCCATGAGCGCGATGCACCACCGCAGACCGGGTGCTGTTGGTGCTGCGCTGTCCATCCCACAAATCCGCTGCGAGGTCATTGCAGACAACATTCATGTGCACCCCGCCGTGATGCGGATGCTGTGGACCGCAAAGAACTACCAGAACGTCATGCTCATCAGCGATGCGATTCGCGCCTCCGGAATGCCAGACGGTGAGTACCCCGTGGACGAGCGCACACTGTACGTCAAAAACGGGGTTGCCCAACTGGAAGATGGTACGCTGGCGGGCAGCACGCTCACACTCGACCGAGCGCTGAAGAACTTTGTTGCTGCGACGGGTAGCCCCCTGGATTTGGTTTACGAGGCAGCGAGCACCACACCAGCATCGGCAGTGGGCTTAGGAGATGTAACGGGCAGCATCGCCGCTGGCAAAGACGCAGACCTTGTGCTGCTAGACGCCGAACTGAACGTGATGATGACGGTAGCGCAGGGGCGCATTGTCTATGTAGTGGATTAGCTCGCTGGTATACGGCAATAGTTGTGCTATGCTTGTCGAATAGCGAATTCTCGAAGAGCATAGGGGACATCAATGGGCTTTTTCAACACGATCAAATCGTGGGCGCAGCAAAACACAGAGCGCTACATCTACACACGCATTCCCGACGAGCGCACAGACGTGGAAGTCGATGACACGCCGCTGGAGCCGGATGCCAGTTACTTCCGGGTGTGGCTAGCGGAGATGTACCTCGCTCGCAGCCGAGAGTGGTTCACAGAGTGGTACCCGGCGGTGCAGGCGTCTGTGAACCTGCGCTTTGGCGATGACGCGCCCATGACGTTCAGCCGCATTGTGCGGGCACCGAACGAGGCACTGGCACGCGGTGTGATGATGAACTACCCGCTCACCGAACTCATTCCGTACCGGGGTGGCATTGTTGAGGTAGAAGCGGCGCTCATGGCGTTTAAGGGCACCAGCGGCACCGACTACATTGGCGCTGCCCTGGGACTGCTGGAGAACTTTGGTGGGCTAGTCGCCGTACCGTTGGGGCAGGCGGTGCAGGTCGCACAAACGCTAAACAAGGGCATTGATGACATCATTGCGGCGGCAGATGGGCGTGTGCACCTGGCGCTGCATCAGGCATTCATCAGCGGAAACAACGCATCGAATGTGCTGCGCGGCGGCTTCATCGCCGTGGTGAACGCAACCGAGGCACAGCTTGACCCCGCGCGGCTGAGCGTGCGGGAAAATCGACTGCGGTACGATAACGCACCGCTCGTCGGCTACGACTACATGCTGCTGCAAATCGAGCGGCGCAGCGAGCGCGACGACTGGCAGCTTAGCTACATTGACGAGCTGATGGACAAGATCGCTAATGCGTATGCCTTCAACAAGACTGAAGAGGCAGAGACCTTCCAGCAGGCACTGAAGTTCGCTGTGTTCGACAGCAACGATTTTACCTTTCAGGATAAGGTGCGCGTGCTCCAGGCAATCAAGCAGCGCATCGACATCTTCAGCAAGCCCTTCACCGTGACCGGAGAGGAAACCGTGCCATCTCTCAACGAACTGGTGAAGAAGGAAAGCAACTTCTTTGGCAAAGGCACCATGAAAGAGCCGCTAACCGAGGATGACCTGCTTACCATGTTCTAGCGCACGGTAAATGTGCCGATGATCGGGCGTTCGCCATCTGCCGCCGGGGCTAAGCTCGTCAGGCGTTCGCCCGTGCTCCAGTTATACACCGTTGCGCGTACCACATAATCGCCGGGCGGCAGTGCCCCCAGTGCAATTTGATCCAGCACGCAGCCAAAGTCATTGGTCGGGATGCCGTAGTCTGCGCTGGTGATGAACGTGCCATCGGTATGCTCAATTTGCACTGCTACGGAGTGCTGCCCCGGCAAAATGTCATCGACTACCCGCCAGCCCACGTTGATTTCCACGGATTGCTCTGGCAGGTAGCGCGTTGGCGCTAGCACAAACAGGTCGATTTCGGCGCTTGTTTCCGTGACAAATGTCGTGGCGAAGTCACGGTTCGGGCGCTGTGCGTACAGCTCAAGTTGCACACTGCTGTGTGTGGGGGCAGTGCCGCAGTGCAAATAGCCCGCTTCTGGCAGCACCGTCTCCTGCGTGGGACCGACACGCCAACTGCGCCGCCCGATCTCGTAGCTGAGCCAAACACGATTGGCACGCGCTGCACCCTCCAACACACGCTCAAAATACAGGTCATCCGGTGTGGCATCGTTCGCCGGGATGAGCACCCCACGCACAATCTCAAACGGGTGCATGTAATAGTCCATCATCTCGTTACGGTTCGCTTCCTCTGCGCCCTCACCCAGGTGGAACAACACGGCGTCTTCTGGCAGGGTTCGCCCGTCAATTGCCTCAGTGAGTTCCTTTAGCGGCACCTGCCACGTCCATGACTGGATGCGCTCCTGTGCACCTGCGTCGTTGAGGTTCCACACGGCGAGTGCACCCCACAGCACCAACACGAGCACAGGTGCCACACGCAACTGCCGCAGCCCGGCAATCCCTGCCCCGGCAACCAACGCCAAGCCTGGGAACACAAAGATCATGTACTTGATTTCTGTAAGCGCGGGCACGATTCGGCTAGCGACGATTGCCAGCAGGACTGCTACCCCCACCCAAAACGCGACAAAACGACGGTTCGCGTCCAGCGGGCGCACGGCAAGCACTGCCAGCAGCACCATTAACCCGCGTGCCTCGTTTGAGAACATTTGCAGCAGTTGATCAATCACTTGTAGCGACGATAGGTTAGAAACAGTGCGGTCATCTACGGCGACGTACTGTGCCGCGCTAATCAGCACGCCAAACCACGGCAGGAACAGCACACCCGCGACCGCAAAGCAGGCAATCACCTGCCAAAAGCGCCCCTGACGATAGCGAAACAGCAGGTGATACAGCCCCGACGCAGCAACAGCAAACGCATTAAAGTAGTGGGTGTACAACAGTCCGGCTGCGCTGACGATGAGCACGGCATACCATGCACCGGGGCGCTTCACGGTAGCCACTTGCCAGTACGCCCACAGCAGCAGCGCCGCCAACAGCACATTGAGCGTGTACGTTCGCATATCGTGTAGGAAGTTGATGGTAAACGCGCTCACACCCAGCGTAAACGCCGCGTAAAACCCTGCCTCAGCACTGAACAACTGCTTGCCCATACGATAGATCACCGCCAGCGCCAGCAGACCTGCGTACAGGCTAAACAGGCGCATAGGGAACTCTCCCCAGCCGAACACCCGCCCCCAGCCTGCCATTACAAGGAAGTACCCCGGTGCCTGCCATAGGTTCTCCGCCACGCGGGCGACGTTCTCCGTTAGCGGAACAGGACCGTACACAGGCACCGCACCCGCATACCACAGCGAGCGCTCCTCGTCCGTCCACAGCGATGTGTTCATTTTTGGCAGCGTGAGCAGTGTCACCAGCAGGATTGTTGCCAGCGTGCCCCAGGCGTATGCGTTGCGCACGGTTATCCCTTTCGTGCGTTGTGTGAGCATCGGGCGGGAATCATAGTGGGGTGTGGGGCATAAAAAAAGGGAGCGAGTGGGTTAAGCTCGCTCCCCAAACCAAAGGGGTAATTTGGGTTGTCCATTGGGACAACCCGCCCGCGAAATTAAGCGGGGGGGGGTAACTCCACGATGGAGCGCATGAGCGGTGCGGAACGGTAGTGCATCCGGCAGCCAGACGGCAGCACGGCGTGCATCACAATCTGCATGCTGTCAAACTGTGCCGCGAGTTGGTTTTGGGGTGCGCCTACCTCGCCGTCCGTCAGGATGATCGCCTTTTGCACCTTTTCCTCGTGCTCAATGATGTGCTCCAGCACGCAGTTGATGTTGGTGCCGCCGGTTGTGGTCATCTTGCCCGTGCGCAAATCCCCCGTGCTCAGCGATGTGACCTCGGTTGAGAACTGGTAAATCGCTGCCTGCCGCTTCATCGCGTAGGGCACCAGCAGGCTCAGCATGTGCGGCAGCAAGTCCGCCATAGAGCCAGACACATCCAGGTAGACGTGTGCCAGCGCCGGGCGCTCCGGCACACGCGCCTTCACGTTTGTCGGCTGCGAGTACAGCAGCGAGTCCACACCCAGCTTACGACGCGCATTCTTCATCCGGTCACGCGGGTTGGGCATCACGCCGCTGCCGCCCGTTGTGCGGATGGGCATGGGCGCACGGCGGTAGTCCCGCCCGCGCTGCTTGCCTAACACTTTCTTCAGCACATCGGAGAACGTGCGGCGGGCGTTGCTGTAATCCGGTCCGATCTCCACCTGCCACTCGGACATATCGCCACCATAGCCACGCCCGTCAATGCGGATAGGCGACCACTTTTTCATCATGTCCTTCAGCGCGTCCTTCATGAATGGGTCGTTCACCGGGGAGCCGTCAGGGTTGCGCGGCTGGTCATCGTGGTTGCCCAACAGCATCACAGGCACCATTTGCAAGTCCATGCCACTGTTCATCAGCAGGCGCAAAATCTCCTCGTACAGCGGCTTTTGCCCGAAGAACGGACGGAAGTTGTTGCGCGGGTACAGCCGCTCCATAATCTGCTGTGTGCCGGGCGGTCCGACATCCGGGTAGACCGGGTTCCAGGGCCAGCCCTCCGGCGGGCGCAGCAAGCAAAACGGGAACTCGTCTGCCTTGTACAGCTTATCGAAGAAACCCATATACTCCGGCGTGCTGAACTTGGACATCAGCCCAGCATTGATGATCGCGTCGAACGCGATGTTGTGCGCCGGCGTGGAAAACGGATACATGCGCGTGTGCGCTAGCAGCACGTGCCACAACTCGTGCATCACCAGCAGGAACAGGTGCTCGTCGCGCTCGCAGTTTTCCCGCACAAAGTCCGGGTTAATCAGCATCCGCGGGCGGCGCTTGCACTCCACGCTGGCAGTGGGCACATCGCGTGTTGCAATCACCCCCGCAAGGCGGGTTAGCGTTTGCATTTCGAACTGGCTGGCGGGTAGGCAGCCAATCAGACGGCGGGTGATGTGGGCGGCTTCCCGGTTAGACGCTCTGTTGATTCGTTTCATGGGTGGTCCCGTCCTCAATCAAAAATGAGTTGCTTAAACTGCTCGTGGGGTGGTGCCCACCCCGCCGGATTGGTCACTGGGCTACTCTGCACCAGCACTTTGCAGGTTTGCTTGCAGCGCCTGGTACGATGTGCCGCTCTCAAAGTACACCTGCAAAGACTCCCACAATGCCGGGTGCAGGTGGATGCTGGGTCGCTTGCGCAGCAGCGACTTGTACACGTCAATCATGTTCAGCGTGCCGCCGTTCTGCTCATTGATAGCGGCGATGGCAAATGCGGGTGCCGCTCCCTCGCCATCCTCGCACGCAATGAGGATGCGCCGCCCCAGGTTGCGCTGCTCGTACACAAATTCCATCGCCTGGTGCATGGTGTGCGGGGCGATATGCCGCAAAGCATCAACGGGCAGGCACAACGCCGGAACGACAGGCTGCTGTACGGGTTCCGCGAGCATGAGCACCGCACCGATATGATGGTGTGTGAGCTGCTCGGTCTGTGCTGCGGTGTGTGTGCTGCCGATGGCAAGCCAGTTGCGAACAAAGATCATGATGTCTCCACTCACTTTACATGCTCGTTTGCATCAGTTTGGGATGGAACTGCCAGTGCAAACCCCATCCCATTCTCGGTCGGTTAACTATCGGGCAGGCACCCGGTTGCCTTTGCCAGTTGCACCAGTCGCGGGTCGTCTGTAATGAGCGAGCGCGTCAGGTACTCCACGCCGAACACTGCCGGGGCGCGTGCGACAATCACCTGGGAACGTCCCCGCGCCAGCACATTAAGTGTCAGCGTGAGGTCAATCGCCCGCAGCCGCTCGATGCTGTAGTTGGCGCTCTCCAGCCAATCGGGTGTGTCGTTCTCGTCGTCGTCGTCATCATCGTCTTTCTTCTTCTGTGGCATTGCGGGCATCGGGGAGGGTTTCAACAGTGCTGTTGCAACCTCGCGGTCCTCGTTGAATACGAGCATTGCGCCCTTCAGGTTATAACCTTCCCATGCCTTATCCAGCGCCTCGATGAGCGCCTTCACGTCATCGCCGCCTTTTTGCAACGCCTCTGCCAGCGCCTCCACCTTGGCAAATTCCGGGTTCATGTCGTGCCCCAGCAGGCGATAGAACGGGTCGCCCATGCCATCTAGCGAGAAGCGTACCAGCGTGCTGCGCACGGGAATAACGACATTGGCGAGGTGATGGTTCTGCGATTGTGACTGATTGTTGCGCGACCCAAACGGGCTGCTGCCGCGCGATGAGCGACTAAATGGGCTGTTTTGCTGGTTGTTGCCCTGGTTGTTCTGCTGCCGGTTGCCCAAGCCGCGGTTCGCCGAACGGCTTTGCGGCTGTGTGTTTAGTGCGTTGGTGGACGTACGCTTTAACAAAGACATTATGCTGATTGCTCTCCTTAGATTTTCCTGTGCCGCTGTTACTGCTAGTTTTCAGGTGCATCGTTGATGCCGAACACGTCCAGGTCGGCGGTAAACTGGGTGAGCGCGTCGCGCCACGGATACTTGCGCCAGAACTCCGGGAAGCCGTACAGCAGGTAATTGCGCTGCAAGCGGAACAGTTCGGAATCGGTGCGGTCTTTCTGCTCGTTCAGCCAGCCGATGACTTCACCCCACAGGTTTGCTTCCGGGGTGCCGTTTTGCAGCGTGTACTTAATGATGCGCGGCTCCAGGATGTGGTAACTAAGCTGTGCCAGCGGCTCGAACGCAGACGGGTCGAGGTCACGTTCCTTGCCCAGCTTGAGGAATATAGCGACCGCTAGCCCAATCTGGCGTGGGTCGGAGTCCTCCGCACTAAGCGTTTGTGTGATCAGGCGCGACATGTTCTCGTCGTCAAACCCAAGCTCGTCTGCAAGCGCAATACGCTTTGCCGGGTCATTTTCCGCAATGACCTGCTGCCACGTCTCGTCGCCCAGGTGCTGTGCCAGCTCCCATGCCTGCTTGTGGATCGCCACGAGCTTCACAGGGGAGGGGGGCGCGTCGGTTGCCGTCTGCGGCATACCATACAGCACAGTGGTTTCTACGCTGCGTTCGACATCTGCAACGGTCTCTTCGTCTTCCATGTCGAGCGCCCCGTTAAAGTCCGTCCCCTCCAACACGGTTTGTGCCGCGTAAATCGCCGCAACAGAGCGTGCCAACATTTCACCACGGCGTGGGCTTTGCTCCAGCTTGTTGCTTTCCAGCAAGTCCATCAGGCACACGATATAATCGCCCAGCCACTCCTCGAACACAGCCTCAACCTGCGGAATACGGTCGCGGGTCTGCTGCACCAGGTCAGGCAGGTTCAGTTCAGTCTCGTAGCCAGTGCCATTGCGCCAGCTAACCAGGGCACGTTGGTCTTCCCGGCTTAAGTCAGACCATTTGGGCACTGAAATAACAAACCTAAACCTATCAGTTAACGCTAGGTCTAGCGGCTCGCTGCCGATATAATAATGCCCGGAGCTATCCAGTTCCTCAGGAGCAGGCGGGTTCATCGCTGCCCAGCGGTGTTGCAGTTTGTCCAACCGAATACCCACTACGCGTCGTTCATGTATTATTGGGAACAACTTGTTCTGCAGGTCTGCCCGGCAGCGGGAAATTTCGTCCATGAAGACGAACCCTGCTTCCCATATCGTGCCAGGGGACTGAATGAACTCCAGGTCTTTACCGTCATCTGCGGGCATGGGGATGCCGATAATGTCGTCGTAGTTCAGCAATGCGGCGTTGTAGTGGCGGAACTCCAGCCCAAGGGCACGGGCGACCGACTCGATAAGCTGCGATTTCCCTGTGCCGTGCGGTCCGATGAGCAGCAGGGGCGATTCCGTCGCTAGTGCGGCGAGGAGCACAGTGTCTAGGTGAGTCCATCCACGGATGCCGAGTGACTCCGTAATGGCGATTTGGGTGTTGGGTGGGGCAGCGAGCATCAACATTTACTCCTGGAAAACAAAACGCTTGTGTAAATTCTGCGTAAGTCTAGCGTAGATTACTGGAAAATTTTGTATCTGTCAAACCACGATGCGGTAGTGTAGTACCCATGTACCTTTGCCAAGTCCCACCAGCACAAGCACTTCAAGCGCCCTAGAAGTATCCCGTCAGTGTCCATGTCTGCTTTTGTGTACTTAAACCAAAAAAAATTGTGGTAAATGTCTAACAAACGTGACCTCTACACTGCTTTTGGTCACAGAATAAGTGAAGTATAAAGGTTTGCAAAAGCTTTGTGAAAACTTGTGTCAATTTCATGTAAGATGGAGTGTGTAAGTTGTGTAGGCAGTTTGCGTAATTCATACTTATGGGACTCATTCTCGGTCGCGCAGATCTCATCAAAAAAGCAGAACAATACCTGGACGCGCATGTTCGCAATGTGAGCAAGCTGCGGCACAGCGCTGCCACACAGGGGTTGCTGTCGTCTTGGGGCTTGGGAGAGCATGTTCAGGTCGCGGCGCTGGTTATTCCGCTTATCCAGGAATACGTTCTCGATGAAGAGACGCTCATGCAGATGTTCGGTGAGCGCGTGGTGCGGATTGCGAACTTGGCGATGGAGTTCGGGTTCCAGGAGCTACAAAGACCGCCGGAAAATGCGTCAGCGTATTTTTCACGTAAGTTACGCAACTTGTACGTGTGCGCGTACCGGGATATCGAGTCGGTGTTGTTGTGTGCGGCAGATCATCTCGCCAGCACCGTTCACCTGGATGACCTGAGTGAGGACGCCTACCGCAACTGGGCGCTGGAAACACTTACTGTCGATGTTCCATTGCTAGAGATGCTGGGGATGTGGAAGGAACGCCAGGGCATTGCAGATCTTGCGCTGCACCTACACGACGCGGGGCTACAGGCGCAATTCGAGTATTACATCGGGGCGTATTACCTCCGTCATGATGAAACTTTCCTGAAGATCAAAAGACGCCTGAGCATCGCGCTGCGCCTCAACGACCTCCGCGCGGATATTCAAATGCACGAGACCACGCCAGCCAGCCTGTACAAACGCTATGAACGGACGTTGATGCGCGGGGCACCGTTTAACCCGTCGGATCCTGGCATACTGCGTGTGGATGTGTACACCAAGCGTGAACAGGACTGCTACATCATCATGGGGTTGCTGCACAGCATGTACTCGCCGTCAGCGTCAACGCCCATCCGCGATTGGATTGCCTCGCCGCGTTACAACGGCTACCGTGTGCTAACCACAACACTGAATGTGGGCAACGAGGCGGTTGAGTTCCGCATCCTCACGGAAGATATGGCAGATGTGAACGCACGCGGTGTGCTCACGCGCAAGAAGATCAAGAATGCGTGGTGGACACAGCCTGAACTAGCAGACCTCGTTATGTCGCCCAGGGGGAGAGAAGGCAACATTTGTGTGTTCACACCCGCCGGTGAGATTCACCGCCTCAAAGAAGGCATCACGGTCGTGGATTTTGCGTTTCGGGTACACTCGCAGCTCGGTCCATACGCCTACAAGTTCTTTGTCAATGGGCGACCGCGCCCCTACAACGCTGTGATCCAACACTGCGATCTGGTCGAAATCCGCTTCGATCAGTCCGTTGTGAGCTTGCAACCGGAGTGGGAAAAGGCAGTGAAAACCCGCACTGCACGCATTGGCATACGCCGCTACCTGCGGGATAAAGCAGCGGCGGTGCAGCCAGGGCGAGCGATTATTGACCGTGTGCTGGAGCGCGAGAGCAACATCTACAACATTCAATTTCCGCAGGATACCGTTGAGCACTGGCTTGAGGATGCCGCCCGCGAGCGCTGCCTGCAAAGCAAGGACGAACTATACGCAGACGTGTTCAACGGGAAGACATCCCCGGATGTGCTCGTGGCGGACATGATCGAAAATGAACTGCGACTGTACGTGCAGGTGCCCGAAGCCATCCACGAAATGTACGCGCCGACGGTGCGGTTTGCGAGAAGTTGGTTGCAGCAGCCCCGCAAAATGAAACTACAGCGTGCCAGCCGCATCACGCCCAAAACCGAAATTGTGGGGCGGTTGGTGCGTAAGTCTTTGTACGAGTGGGAGGTCGTCGCGCACCGGGCAGATTCGATCCATGCGCCGCCCGCCAGCGAGGCGATTGAACTGCGCTGGGCGGCAGGGGAGCGTGCCCGCGATGCCGTGCAGGTGACAATCGTCGGGGCGGCAAGCCCTCGCGTCACCTGGGCTGTGATGAACGAAATCCAGCGGGCGACCCAACAGTCACCCGCCAGCGACATTATTCTCTACAACTTTAAGTCTGAGATTGTAGACGGCATGACCCACATTGAGTTCCTGCTGGACACCGCCGCACCGGAACTCATCGGCACGCTAGAACAGTCCCTCAACGCACTGCGAACCAACCACATTATCAAGTCATTTAAGGTGTGGGAGATGTTCCCAGGACAGCGCAAGCTGCTTGCCGGGCTTAGCGACCGCCGCCAGCGCAACCCATACACGCCACATCACATCAAGGATGTGAATATGTTCTTTGGGCGCGGCGCAGAGCTTGAATGGGTGCTCAACGCAGTACGTGGCGGAATACACTTCATCATCCTGCACGGCGACAAGCGCATCGGCAAAACCAGCCTGATGTATCACCTGGCAGACCATGTGCTGCCAAACGATGACGAGGCGAATGTGATCCCGGTCTTATTCGATATGTTGCGTATTGCCCCCGTTACCGAGGAGCGCTTCGCCCGCGGGCTAATCGACGCAGCAAGCAGAGTTATACACAGCAACTTACGCAATGACCAACGCCGTCGGCTCAAACGCATTCGGGAGTCCGTCGAAGAAGACCCGATGGAGCGATTGCTGGACTGGGTGGCGCTGGCAGAGGAATACCTGCACGGGCGGCGGGTGATGTTCCTCGTCGATGAGTTCACTGCCGTTAAGGACGCCCTAGATGCGGGACACCTCGACGTAAGTTTCTTCCAGCGGATGCACCACATTGTTGACCGGGGCAAGATTGCGTTCTTGCTGGTGATACACAACCATGTTTTACGTAACTTACGTAACAACCTTGAGGACATGAACCAGCGCGGGCTGCTTATTTCGCTGGACGCAATGGATCCCGTTGACGCCCAGGCGCTCATCCGCACGCCGCTGGAGCGGTTTTACACCTACGAACCCGGCGTCGAAGAGAAAATCCTGCGCCTAACAAGCCAACACCCGTTTTTCATCCACATCATCTGTGGCGAACTGTTCACAAGAATGTCCATGCAATCAGAGCGTGTGATTACCATGCAGCATTTGGAAGAGGCAGTTGGTGCGGTGTTGCAGTCTGGCTTCCACCGGTTCGCCCACTACAAAGACGCGGCAAAACGCTACGGGCGTGAGGCTCTAGAGGTCATCGCTGCGCAGTGTGGGCACGACAACTCCCGGTGGGCAAACTTGGAGCGCATCCAGCAGGCGATGACCCGCCAGCCCTACAACTGCCCCCCAGAAGAAACCACAGAGATACTAGAGGCACTACATAATTCTGGGGCGCTCCAGCGGAGTGCGCCAAACGGTAAAACGATGTACAAAATTCGGGTACAGCTACTGCATACATGGTCGCTCATGGGTACATCCTACCTGAACCAGGTAACCCACGACGCAGCCCATGATAACCACGAAAGGAAAACGGATGACTGACAAAAGCAATCATCACGACCAGATCATCAACCCGTACAAGTTTATGCTGCTCAAATTTCAGCCGCATCGCGTCTACGGTTGGGAAGCAGAAGTCACCAGCATCCTACAAGTCGTTGCCGTGCAAGAGCCGACCAGCTATGCGATTTACGGCATTCGCGCCATTGGCAAAACCACGCTGCTTAAGTACCTCAAGCACAAATCGGGCGCGATGCGCCGCTACAATCAATCGCTAGACGACGCGTTCCGAACAAATAGACGGCGCTTGGTTTGGGTTTATGTGAACTGTCATCATCTTTTTGACGATGTAAACGTACTGTACGTTATGTTCACCCATCTGCTGGAAGAATTGCGCCAGCAACGGCTCGCCACTAGCATCATGCCAGAGCCACCCAACCGCGATGGTGATGACCGAGACACCGTCGATTATCTACGAGACTTTCTCAAATTACTCAAAGACAGCGAAAAAATTCATGTGGTCTTCCTGCTAGATGACTTCGATATCCCGCTGCTGTCCGGGCAGATCAAAATTGAGGACGATTACCTGCTGCGTAGCCTCAGCGATGAGGCGGCGCTTGTCATTGCGACTGACGAACCCATTTCCGAACTACGTCCAGACATCACCCCGGAGGCGTCGCCCCTGTTGGGGATATTAAAGCCGGAGCGAATCGGACTCATCTCGGAAAAAGCTGCGGAGCGCCTCATCCGGGAACCTGCCCACATGGATGCAAAAATTCAGTATTTGGACGAAGAGGTCGAAATGCTGCTGGAAATCGGTGGCTGCTTGCCCTACCTGCTGATTATCACCTGTGAGAAGTATTTCGACATGCGACAGGGCATCCTAGATCTGGAAACGACATTCAGTAATGTTGCGCTCAAGCAGGGGATACGCACACAGCTCATGAACACTTTGCTGTTCGAACCGGGTGTGAACAGCGTGCTCAGCCTCATATGGGCAAAGCGGAAAGAGTTGCAACCGATTCTTATTGAGATGGCAAAAGCGGAAAATCATGTGTTCACTGGCGTGCAGGCAACTAAGGTGGAACACTACTCGCTCGCCTATCAGGCGACTGCTAAAGACGGTACCACTGGCTTCCGCATATTCAGCGCACTGTTTGCGGAGTTTGTGCGCAGAGAGGCAAATGTACCCCTTTCCCCCAACGGACACTACGACTCATCGCTGCTAAAGATCATCAACAGCCTGCCACCCGTAGACCGAGGTGTGTTAGAATACCTCGCATCGCGTGAAGGGCAGGTGTGCACGTTTGAGGAGTTGCTGGAATCTGTTTGGGAAGACGGCACCGGTACCAAACGTGCATTAGAAGCTGCCGTCCACCGCCTGCGCCGCACCGTCCCTACCGGGCACGATATCCGCAATGTGCGCGGTGCAGGCTACAAATACGTGATTGCTGAAACCGTCTAAAATCGAGGTCAACCCCACCGTGGCAAAATTCCTCATCCGCCGCACATTCCTGCTGTTGGTGACGCTGCTTGTTGCCAGCGCGATCATTTTTGCGCTTACCCAACTGCTGCCGGGCGATGTCGCCCGCCTGATTTTGGGGCGCACCGCCAGTGACAGCGCGATAGAGCAGTTCAACGAGCGCTTTGGGCTCAATAACCCTGCGCCTATGCAATACATCAGTTGGCTAGGGCGCTTCATCATCGGGGATTGGGGTATTTCCTACACGGGCGGCAACGCGCCAGTGCGCCCGCTCGTCCTGGAGCGGCTAGGCAATTCGTTGATTCTGGCGGGGTTTACGCTGCTCATTAGTCTGCCTCCGTCCATAGCGCTGGGTGTGCTCGCCGCACTGCGGGAAAACACCTGGGTGGATGGCACCGTGTCGGTTGCCTCGCTCAGTGTGGTTGGGCTACCGGAGTTTGTGACAGGTATTCTGCTGGTCAATATTTTTGTGCTGCGCCTGGGATGGTTCGAGGCGATTGCTGTTATCACGGATGATATGGGTGTCGTGGACTGGCTGCGTGTTCTGGTGCTGCCTGCGATCACCGCTAGTTTTGTGCTGGTGGGTTACGTCGCCCGCATGACCCGCGCGGGCATGATTGATGAGTTGAAGAAAAGCTACGTACGCACGGCGCAGCTAAAAGGGCTTAGTCAGCGCCAGGTCATCCTGAAGCACGTTTTGCGCAATGCGCTGCTCCCGACCATCACTGTCGTCGCCATCAGCATTGGCTGGCTCATCGGTGGCATCGTCGTGATTGAGAACGTATTTCGTTATCCCGGCATTGGCTCGTTGCTGGTGGATGCCGTCAACCAGAAGAACATCCCTGTGCTGCAAGCAGTGACGATGGTTGTCGTGTTTGGCTTTGCGTTTAGCAACCTCATTGCAGATATCCTCTACGCGGTGCTTAATCCTCGCATCCGCTTGGAATAACGCCTACAAAGATCCCCCGCGACCTGCGCTACACTACGACCGTTGCGCATTGTTCTTGCTTGCTGAGAAGGCTACACCGACATGACGGTTCTGGTGATTGACGTAGGAAGCTCCTCTGTACGGGCGCTGCTGGTGGATGACGCTTTGCGGACGGTGCCGGGTTCCATTGCACGCCGCGAACACACATTTACCACACACCGTCCAGGCGCTGCCGTAGCAGACCCGCAAACCCTACGTGAAATGGTCGAGAAAACCGTCGATGCGGCATTGCACCACCCCGCCGCAGACAACATTACGGCGGTAGGCATGGCAACATTCGTGGGTAACCTGCTCGGCGTAGACGCCCACAACGCCCCGGTCACACCGCTGTTTACCTATGCAGACACCCGCAGTGCTCCTCACGTGCAATTGCTGTCACAGCAGGTCGATACTCAGGCGGCGCATCAGCGGACGGGTAGCCCTCATCACACCGCCTACTATCCGGCGCAGTTGCACTGGATACACGCGGAATATCCAGAAGCGGCAGCAAGAGCGACCCACTGGTTGGATTTCTCGACCTATCTGTATCGTGAGTGGTTCGGACGTGGGGTGCCGATGAGCTACTCAACCGCGTCTTGGAGTGGATTGCTAAACCGGGAGACACTTGACTGGGATGCCGTGTGGCTGGACGCACTCGGCATGACACGGCAGTCGTTCCCAGAGCTAGCAGACGTGCACACGGCACAAACAAAGCTGGCGAAAGCCTACGTTACACGCTGGCAAAAGCTGCAAAGTGTGCCGTTTTACCTCGCACTTGGGGATGGTGCTGCCGCAAACATCGGCTCTGGTGGCGTGAGCGAAGAGCGCGTTGTGCTCACCGTCGGGACAACAGCGGCATTGCGCATAGTCACATCCGGTGAAGTGCCCCATGTTCCCCATGGGCTGTGGAGCTACCGCGTTGATGCGAAACATCACTTGCTCGGCGGCGCGACCAGTGAGGGCGGCAACATATTTGAGTGGGCAAAGCGCACCTTGCAACTGGCGCAACCGGAAGAAGTGGAGCAAGCGCTGCGACAGCGCCTGCCACACACACACGGGCTCTCCGTCCTGCCCTTACTCACCGGGGAGCGCAGCCCCGGCTACGCGACCCACGCGACCGGGGTAGTGCATGGTCTGCGCATGAGAACCACGCCGATGGACATCCTGCAAGCGGCACTAGAGGGCGTGGCAGTACGGGTGGCAATCATTGCGGAGATGCTAGACGACACCCAGGCACCGATATACGCGGGTGGCGGTGCGCTGTTTGCCTCACCCGCCTTCGCACAGATCATCACCAACGCACTCAATCGCCCGCTGCTGCTGCTAGACGAACCAGAGGTCACCGCACGCGGTGTCGCCGCCGTGATAACCCAAGAGCTGAGCACAGCAGCAACTCCAGCAGTCGCAGGTGAGTTACATCCAATGCCAGAACATGCCGCAGCGCTGACAACCATGCGAGATAAATCTCAACGCCTTTACGACCTCATGGTGCAAATGGAAGAATAGATACCATCTTGTTCCGCATCAGGGAGAACGGCAAGCATGAGATGGATGACGGCGTTGGTGTTCTTGCTCTTGCTCGCATTCACCGACCCATCGCTCGCACAGCAGGGTAGCTGCGGTTTAGAAACGCGCCTGACGGCAAACACCACCGCCCGCGTAACACCAGGGGCACCTAATCGCGTCCGGGACGGTGCAGGTATCTCAAACAGCGAAATTGGTTTGCTGTCAGGTTCCAGCTATTTCACTGCGCTTGATGATGTTGCCTGCGCTGACGGTTTTACGTGGCGGCGAGTGCAGTACACACAACCGACAGTTGAGGGCGGCATTGTCACTGGCTGGACGGCGGTGAGCAACGCAACCGATTACTTCGTAGAGGTATCCCCGTTCCAGGGGACCCCCGTCGTGGAGAGTGGGCTGTCATTCGTGGTGGCTGCGGATTTGCCGCAGGACATCACTTACACGGTGGTGCCACCAGATTACGACGACGATAACCCGACACAGGTGGATTTTCCGGGCTATGCGATCTTCGAGCTATCTGAGGGCAGCGATGAACCCATCGCAACCCTACGTGTCTATCGCACAGATGCTTACGATGACGGATTCCAGCGCGGCGCAGACTACCGCCCAAACATGTTCGAGGGGCGGTTCGCGTCTGTAATAGACAGGTTGGCACAGTTACAGGATGAGCTCCCAGACTTGCAGGAATTTGATGTGATCAATAACCGCCTGCCGGATTTAGCGCCCGGTGTTGCGCCGGGCATGTACGCCCGCCGTAGTTATACAGACTTCCAGAGCGGTACGGGCGTGCAATTCATCACCTACTACCAGCAGGACTTTTTCTCACCAGGGGAGACCGTTTTGTATCGCTTTAACGGGCTCACAGTAGATAGCACCTATCTTGTCGTGGCAGAGGCGTCAATTAGTGCGCCGGGCACACCGCCACAGTATGATCGGCAGGGGGGTGCCACCAGTGCAAACCCATTCGAGCACTATCGTGAATACTCAGAGGAATTAGCAGCACACTACGTGGCGATTCCGCCGCGGCAGTGGTCAATTGACCTTACGCTGCTAGATGCTTGGGTGCAGTCTCTGGTGGTCAGCGATGTGATTGCGCTCAGTTCATGACGAAATTTACACATCGCTGATGCTGTGCTAAGCCGTGAATAGCTTATTTGTGCTATTCTATAAGCATGAATGAGTTACTAACCGTCACAGACCACGGCTTTTACTGCGCCACAGGCGACTTTTACGTTGACCCCTGGCGACCCGTCAATCGTGCTGTGGTTACCCACGCCCACGCCGATCACTACGCTTGGGGCTGTAAGTCCTACTTGGTGAGCGAAGAAGGGCAGCATGTTTTTCGCGTGCGGTTGGGCAACAACGCCAACATAGAAACCGTGCCTTACGGCGAAACACGCACCATCAACGGCGTGAAGGTTTCCCTACACCCCGCCGGGCACATACTCGGCTCCGCGCAGGTGAGGGTCGAACATAACGGTGAGGTTTGGGTCATCACAGGTGACTACAAGCTGGAGCCTGACCCCAGCTGTACACCATTTGAACCCGTGACCTGCCACACGTTTATCACAGAAGCGACGTTTGGCTTACCCATTTACCACTGGCAACCCCAAGCAGAAACATTTACGGAGATAAACAACTGGTGGCAGGAGAACGCAGCAGCGGGCAGGGCAAGCGTGCTATTCGGTTATGCGTTGGGCAAGGCACAGCGCCTGCTCGCTGGCGTTGATTCCAGCATAGGCGACATCTACACCCACGGTGCCGTACACCGCATCAACAAGGCGTACCACAGCAGCGGCATTCCCTTGCCAACCACCAAATATGCCACCACCGACAAAAAAGCGGACTTCAAAGGTGCGCTGATTGTCGCGCCGCCGTCCGCAAGGGGCAGCACATGGCTGCGCCGCTTTGGTGATGTATCCACGGGCTTTGCGTCCGGCTGGATGCGCATCCGGGGCACACGCCGCCGCCGTGCCGTAGATCGGGGCTTCGTGCTGAGCGACCACATCGACTGGAATGGGTTGATGCAGGCAATCGACGCGAGCAAGGCAGAGCAGGTGTGGGTTACACACGGCTACGTCGATGTGGTGGCACGCTGGCTCAACGAGCGCGGGTTGCAGGCAGTGCCCATTCGTACGCGTTACCGTGGCGAAACAGACGATGGTGACGAGCCAGACACAGACGATAACAACGAATCATCGGAGGAATAAACATGGCAGACTTTAACCCGAACGCGGTTTACAGTGAATTTAACGAGACCGAGCGTGACGCGGTCATTCAGCATTTGGAAGCAGGTGAGTTGTCAGCGGCGCGTCTGGAGGTTATCAGGATAAGCGCGGACAAGGACATTGAGCTTACGGACGAGCACGCACGCTTAGTCGTAGATTTGTTCCGCTCCGATCTCATTCCATTGAACCCGGACTTAACTATTTCCCCGGAGCGCGACCCGGAGGATGACAATGGCACCAGTCTTGTGGACAATTTGGGTGATGGGGATGCAATCCCATAGCACTCGCAGTATGAATTTACGGTCAGTTGGAATGGACTAACGATGAACATGGGTTTATTGATTGCGCAGCTTGTGAATATGTTTTTGATCCTACTGGTTATCACGGTGCCAGTGGCGACTGTAGTGTGGGTTGTGGTGAATATTGCAGGCAATCGTGGCGCGGGCGGTAAAATGCTGCTGCAAAAGCTGGACGACGATAGCTACGTCCATGTGCGCCTGGATGACGTTGAAAAGGTAGAGATCCTCAACAACCACGAGGCAGTCATTCACCTGGAGGGCGAACAGAAAATGATTATCAAACCGGAAGATGCCCGCCGCGTCATCCGCAAGCTAAGTTAGTCGTGGCACCATGAAACAATTCGCCAACCTCTACGCGGCACTGGACGAGACCAACAAAACCAACCAGAAGGTCGTTGCGCTGGTGGACTACTTCTCGTCTGCACCGCCCGCTGATGCTGCGTGGGCGGTTTACTTTCTCAGCGGCAGGCGTCCGCGCCGTGCGATGAGTTCGCGCCAGCTTGCAGGGTGGGCAATGGACGCAACCGACCTACCGGACTGGCTGTGGGGGGAGTCCTACGATGCGGTTGGCGACATGGCGGAAACGATCACGCTGCTGCTGCCAGACGCAGAGACATCGAGTGATGCGCCACTACACCAGTGGGTAGAGAACCGCTTGCTGCCGCTTAAGGACATGGATGAGCACGAACAGCGCGAGGTCATTACCTCTGCGTGGCAGGAGTTGAACACCCGCCAGCGCTTCGTGTTCAACAAGCTCATCACAGGTGGATTCCGTGTGGGCGTCTCGCAGCGGCTTGTAACCCGTGCACTGGCAGAGGCAAGCGGCATAGACCGGGCTGTTATCGCGCATCGCATGATGGGCGACTGGGAACCCACAGCAGTATTCTACGAAGGGTTAATCAGCGAGGAGGCAGGCGACGAGGACATCAGCCGCCCGTACCCGTTCTTCCTGGCATACCCCATCGACGAAAACCCGGTAGATGAATTGGACGAGAGCGACATCGCAGCCTGGCAAGCAGAGTGGAAGTGGGACGGCATTCGCGCTCAGGTCATCCAGCGGCGCGGTGAGTCGTTCATCTGGTCACGTGGTGAGGAACTGGTGACCGACCGCTACCCGGAAGTGCTTGCGTTCGTGGAAATGCTGCCCGACGGCACGGTACTTGACGGTGAGTTACTCCCGTGGAAGGACGGTGACGTATTGCCGTTCGGTGAACTACAGCGGCGAATCGGGCGCAAGACGCTGGGCAAAAAGCTGCTCAAAGACGTGCCAGTCATATTCATGGCGTATGATTTGCTAGAGTGCGACAGCGCCGATGTGCGCGAAAAACCGCTTGCGTGGCGGCGGGAACAGCTTGAGCGCATCGCGTCAGAAACAGACCACCCCCACCTGATCTTATCTCCGTTGGCAAATGCCCCCACCTGGGACGAGCTTGCCACCCTGCGCGAAGAAAGCCGTGACCGCAAAGTGGAAGGACTCATGCTCAAGCGCAAAAGCTCACCCTACCGGGTTGGGCGGCAGCGCGGCGACTGGTGGAAGTGGAAGATTGAGCCGTATACAGTCGATGCCGTGCTCATCTACGCGCAGCGTGGCAGCGGCAAACGTGCTAGCCTTTACACAGACTACACATTTGGCGTCTGGACGGATGACGACGAGTTGGTGCCTTTTGCCAAGGCATACAGCGGGCTAACCGACGAAGAAATCCGCGAGGTAGACGCCTGGGTACGCCGAAACGCCGTTGAATCATTCGGACCCGTGCGCAGCGTGACACCACAGCTTGTGTTCGAGATCGCGTTTGAGGGCATCCGAGAGAGCACCCGCCACAAAAGCGGTGTCGCGGTTCGTTTCCCGCGTATGTTGCGCTGGCGCAAGGACAAACCCCCCGCGGAAGCAGACACGCTAGAAACCGTCAAGGCACTGCTGCCACACGGCTAGACGACGCCGTTGCGCACACGGCGTTCCCCACCCCCTACATTCCATCCATCACATCAAATCCCCTGGACTAACGGATACAGCGCACATTCCGCAGCTAGAATTTGAAATTTGAGGATTTATAACGGGTCAGAGAG
>CAYVGI010000011.1:35359-55013 GCA_964451095.1 uncultured Anaerolineaceae bacterium | reverse complement strand
CGTCAGTGTCACCGTCTTCCGGCACGCCAAGCGCCTCCGTCGGTGCGGCATCTGCCTCTGGCGTGGTGTCATCGGTATCATCACCGCCGCCGCAAGCAACCAACCCGATGCTAAGCAGCAGCGTGAGCATGACCAGAATGCGCTTCATAGTGGTGTATCCCTTTCAGTGAATTTATGCGATAGGTTAGAGCATATGCCCCAACTATAGAACCAGTGTAAGAGAAATCGCAACGCTTGTAGAGAGGGAAAGACGGTTGCCTGTGGCGACAACCGTCCGATTTTGGTTAAGGAATGACGATGGCGGTGGGTGCTTACAGTTACAGCAGCATCATCGGGTTTTCTAGTAAGTCCTTCAGCGCCTTCATGAACTCGCCGCCCTCTGCCCCGTTGAGGGTGCGGTGGTCAGCGCTTAGCGTCAGCTTCATGATGGTGCCCACACCGATTTGCCCGTCTGCCTTGACGATGGGCGTTTGCTTCGCCGTGCCCACTGCCACGATTGCCGCGCCGGGCGGGTTCACGATGGCGAGGAAGTTGTCCACGTCGTACATGCCCAGGTTGCTCACGGTGATGGTCTCGCCGGAGATGTCGCTCGGCATCACCTTGCCTTCGCGGGCCCGCCCGATCTTCTCGCGGTTTTCCCGCGCCAGGATGCGCAGCGCCAATCGGTCAGCATCGTGCGCCACCACGTTAATCAGCCCGCCGTTGTCTAGCGCGACGGCAACGCCAACATTTACCTTGTTGTTGACCACGTACTGCTCGCCGTAGTAGTGGCGGTTGGCATTGGGTACTTTGCGTGCCGCAAGCGCCACTGCCTTCACGATCATGTCGTTAACGCTGATCTTGTCCGCCTTGTCTTCCACTTCCGCGTTAAGCTGCTTGCGCAGTGCCAGCAGCTCGTCCACGTTTGCCTCAATCGTCACGTAGAAGTGCGGCACCTGCTGCTGGGAGGTGGTCATGCGCTCTGCGATGCGGCGGCGCAGGCGGGTGACGTCTTCGTAGTCCACCCCGTCGCCTTCCGGTAGCTTGCCGTAGCTTGGCGGTGCCAGGTAGCCCAGCTTGCCGGGGAGTTCGGCGGGTTTTGGCGGTGCCTGCGTGGGGGCAGCAGCCGGTGCCTGTGCGGGCGGCGTGAACGTCTCCACGTCCTTTTTGGTGATGCGCCCCCCCGGACCTGTTCCGGCAACCTGTGCCAGGTCGATGCCGCGCTCATCTGCCACCTTGCGTGCGACTGGCGACACTTTGATGCGTCCGTCCGGGGTGCGTGCGGCGACGCCCGCGCCGTTGCTGCCGTTTTGCCCGTTGGACTGGGGGGCTGCTGCTTGCTGCGGTTGTGCTTGCGGGGCGGGTGCCGCCTGCTGCTGCGGCTGCGCCTGTTGCTGTGCTGCGCCATTACCACCAGCGGGTGCTGCTTCGCCCTCGTCGCCTACATAGCCAATGACGGTGCCCACGCTCATCTCGTCGCCGGGCTTAAACTTCCACTCCAGGATGGTGCCGCTAACCGGAGACTCGACCTCGACCGTCGTCTTGTCCGTCTCCACCTCTGCGATGACATCCCCTTCTTTGACCGTGTCGCCGGGCTGCTTCGTCCAGTCGATCAGCAGTGCATCGTCGCCCAGGTCGGGCAGTTTGATTTCCTGTGCCATGTCTGTTTAGAGTACCTCTCTCACCGCTTGGATAACTTTTTGTGCGTTTGGCAGCGCTTGCAGTTCCAATTCTGCGCTGTACGGCAGGGGTACGTCTTCCGCCGCCACCCGCTTGATGGGCGCGTCCATGTAATCGAACATTTCCTCTTGCAGCTTCGCGCTGATCTCCGCGCCGACGTTAAACATGGGCAGCGCTTCCTCCACGATGACGCAGCGGTTGGTTTTGGCGAAGCTCTCGTAAACGGTGTCCATGTCCAGCGGGCGCAGCCAGCGCAGGTCAATTACCTCTGCCTGGATGCCATCTTTTTGCAGTTGGGTTGCTGCTTCCATTGCCCAGGTGACGCCGCGTGCATAGCCGACGAGCGTGATGTCGCTGCCCTCGCGCCGCACTGCGCTCTTGCCGATGGGCAGGGTGAAGTCCGGGTCGTCTTCGGGGATTTCCCCGATGGACGAGTACAGTGCGATGCTCTCGCTAAACAGCACCGGGTTGTCATCGCGGATGGACGCTTTCAACATGCCGTAGGCGTCCAGCGGGTTCGACGGCATGGCGACGTACAGCCCAGGGAAGTGCGCGAAGATCACTTCTGGTGTGTGGGAGTGGGTGGCGGTTGCCTGGTTGCCCCAGCCAGACGCCACGCGCAGCACCATCGGCACCCGGAACTGCCCGTTAAACATGTAGTGCACCTTCGCCATGTGGTTGATGATCGCGTCGAACGCAAGGAAGGCAAAGTTAATCGTCATAATCTCCGCGACCGGGCGCAGCCCGTTCATTGCCGCGCCGACCGCCGCGCCCGCGATAACCATCTCGCTAATGGGTGTGTCCTTCACGCGCTCCGGTCCGAACTCGTCGTAAAAGCCACGGGTGACGCGGTGTGTGCCCTGCCACTTGCCCACTTCTTCGCCCATGACGAAGACGTTCTCGTCGCGGCGCATTTCTTCTAGCAATGCCTGGCGCAGCGCTTCACGCATCTGCGTGCGCTTCATTGCAACCTGTGTTGTGACTGCCATTACAATATCCCCTTAACCCTGATAACCGTTTGCGTAAACGTGCGCGTAAAGCTCATCCGGCGTCGGATTGTCGCTCTCGCGTGCGAAGGTCACTGCCTCGTCCACTTCTTCTTCTACAATCCGGTGAATGCGCTCAAACTCTGCCTCGATGTCCTTGTAGCCCTTCTCGCGGATGTGCTCTGCCATCACATCAATTGGGTCGCGCAGCTTGAACTCCGCCATTTCTTCCTCGCGGGTGGCGTAGATGCGGTCTGAGACGCCGTGCCCCTTGTAGCGGTAGGTCATCGCCTCAATCATCACCGGACCGTTGCTGCGGGCGTACTCTGCCGCCTCGCTGATGGCGTCGTACATCACTTCGGCGTCTTGCCCATCCACGCGCCCCATGTCGTGCATGTTGTACGCCTTAGCACGCTCGTGCAAAACCGGGTTGCCTGCTGCCTCCTCTACGGAGGTGCCCATGCCATACAGGTTGTTCTCAATCAGCCAGATCACCGGCAAGTCCCACACAGCGGACAGGTTCAGGGACTCGTGGAAGTAACCGTTGTTGCTGGCACCGTCGCCCACATAGCTAAGCGTCACTTCGTCTGTGCCCTTGTACTTGGACGCCAGCGCAATGCCAGATGCCAGTGGCAAGTGACCGCCCACAATGGCGTAGCCGCCCCAGAAGCGGTGTTCTTTGCTGGCGATGTGCATGGAGCCGCCCTTGCCGCCGCTGGTGCCCGTGCGCTTACCGAACATCTCCGCCATGACGTACTTGGGCGCGATACCGCGTGCAATCGCGTGACCGTGGTCACGGTAGGCGGTGATGACGTGGTCGGTGTCGTTTAGCGCACGGATCGCGCCGACAATGACAGCCTCTTGCCCGTTGGCAAGGTGCAGGTACACGCCACCGATCTCTTTACTGGCGTACAGCTCGCCCGCACGCTCTTCAAACCGTCGGATGAGCACGATTTCGTGGTACATCGACAGCAAATCATCTTTTTTAAGTGCCATCTCTTGTTCCTAACGTATAAGAATTATACTGTAACCGAATTGCAATTGATTTCAGTTTACCGCAAGGCGGACGGTTCGTTCAAGCACGCTGCACAATATGGAGCGTAGTTTAGACGCTGGTTTGCACAATATTTCTACCAAACTTAGGCAAATCATACACGCCTCTACGATTCAGGTGCTAATTTAGGTCTACCGTCAGCGATGCGTCCCTATGCGTCCCTGGCATCCAGAATAAGCGAGCAACCACAGGAACAAATGCTATGCTAGACCTGAATCATCTGCGCGACACGCTCAACCAGCTTGACGACAATGTGCTCACGCTGTACCTCTATGTCGATAACGCTCGCCGAGAGAACCAGGCGGAAACACCTGCCTGGCAGATTGAGCTAAAGAACGCGCTGCAAAACGCAGAACAGCGTCTCATCACAGCGGACGCGCAAGCAGATTGGGACAAGATTCGTCCCGCCGTGGAGCGCTTCTTCCGGGACTACCAACCATCTGCGAAGTCGCTGCTATTGTTCGCGGATGCCAACCAGGTGCACACGCATGAACTCCCGCTGCCGCTGGAGAGCGCCGGACACTTCGGGGAACCGTTCATTACGCCGCTGCTGTGGGCGATTGACGAGTACGAAATGTACTTGATCGTGCAGGTAGACCATGAAAAGGCGCACTTCATCAGCGGGTACCTGGGCAGCGCCAGCACACAGGGCGAAATGCGCCTGGAACTGGACGACTACGACTTCCGCCAGCGCACACTGATGCCCGCCAATAACGGTCAGCCCGACGGCAGCGCGAACGCATCTGGCGGCAACAACCGCGAGCAGTACGATAGCATGATTGAGGCACACCGCCAGCGCTTTTACCGTGATGTTGCCGACCATGTGCGCGAACTGCTCGACGACATGGGCAACCCGCGCCTGATCTTGAGCGGTGACGAGAAGGCAGCGCACGAGCTACAGGTGCAGCTTGCGCCGTCTGTGCGGCAGCGGCTGGCGGGCATTGCGCCCGCGCCCATGCGCCTGACGAACGAGGAGGCTCTGGACGCGGTGATGGACACTGCGCTGGCACACGAGCGCGGCAAGGAACTGGAACTGGTCAACCAGATTATCAACGACGCGAAGGCAGGCGGGCGTGCCGCGCTTGGGCACGCCGATGTGGTCAACGCGCTGATCGAACAGCGTGTGGAAACACTCGTGCTGCCCTACCCGCCGACAAAAAACGACCTGGCGAACGACCTCAAGCTGCGTGCATTCGAGGGCGGCACACAGATCGAACTGGTGCACGGCACGCCCGCCGCCAAGCTGGAGGCGGAAGGCGGCGTGGGTGCGACGCTGTACTACACCTACGAGCCGGAAACCAAGCAAAGCTAAAAACACCAGGTTTCGCTTGCATTGGCGCAGGCGGGGCACACATGCTGCGCCTGTTTTCGTTTGACGGTCGGCACGGTGGTGGTTATTGCGGGCGGTGGCAGCGTGCCATACACTGCAACGTGACGGACAGAACAATGCTAAGGTGCAACGCATGGCAAAAGTACACGAGCACATCACGGACGACCTGAAAACGTGGATTGAAGCACAGCACATGTTCTTTGTGGCGAGCGCCCCACTCAGTACAGACGGGCATGTGAACGTCTCTCCGAAGGGCATGGACTGCCTGCGCGTGCTGGACGAGCACACGGTGGCATACCTCGACCTGACGGGCAGCGGCAATGAAACCGCCGCCCACCTGCGGGAGAACGAACGTATCACACTGATGTGGTGCGCTTTTGAGGGCGCACCGCGCATCTTGCGGCTGTATGGGCGTGGGCGCGTGGTGCTGCCCAGCACAGACGAATGGGACGCGCTAGCGCCCCACTTCACGCTGATGCCCGGTGCCCGGCAGATCATCGTCAACGAGGTTACGCGGGTGCAAACATCGTGTGGGTTCGCCGTGCCGCTGATGAGCTATGAGCAAGACCGCGACACACTCATCAAATATGCAGAGAACAAGGGCGTGGACGGCATGGTCGCCTATCGGCAGGAAAAGAACATGACCAGCATTGACGGGCTGCCCTCCCCGTTCTGTGATTAGCCGAAGCCGCTTGCCCCAGCCTGCCCAGCTTGAGCCGCTTTAGCTGCTCCTGGGCGGAACGAATGGTCTTCTTTGCTTGGAGCATGAGGCGGTCGGATGCAAACGCACCCAACGCTCAAACGCACCCGCTGCCACCGCCATTTCCCACAATTCAACAGAATGCGCTAAACTTAGTGTGGATGAATCGCATAACACTCGGTGAGGAGACAAAGCAATGGCAGAAGCAGCAGTGTTTGAAGTGAAAGAATATATGGTGGTGCTGCGCCAATTAGAGATCATGGACTTCCAGGGCAGCGAACTGCGCCTGAAGGGCATTGTGCGCTGCATCGGCGAAGAGTTTTCGCTGGATGTGTACTGCCTGGAAGATGGCAGCGACTTCCCGCAGCCTGTGTTCGACGCAGAGCAGAAGAAGGGTTACATGTTCGTGCCCTTCGCAGACCTGCCCGTGTACGTGGACTTGCTGCGCAACGAAAAGCCCATCTACGCTCACCTGCGCGGCGACCGCCCGGAGTGGACGAGCGTGACGACGGCGAAGGAACCCGTGGGCGAGGGCGAAGACGCGATGCTGGGCGCTGCTCGTTAGCACCCCCGGCAAAGTACGGTATAATCCCGCACAGCACGCACGAGAAGGTGATTTTGAGATGAACGAGCACTACGAAAACTGGAGTCGGCTTTCCGGGCTGGGGATGCTGCTCATTGGCATGGGTGCCAGCATCATCGGGCACGCCGCCTGGGTGAAGGGAACGCGCAAGGGCTTCTTCGGCTGGTTTTTCATCGGCACACTGGGGCTAATCGCGCTCAACGCCGGGGTTGCCATGTTCGGCGATGCGGTCAAGCACCGTGCCCTGTACGAAGTTCAGCTAGAGCAGCTTACCAAGCGCCCGCAAACCCCGCCGAGCGCATAGCCACACACCGGGGCGTCACACACGCCCCCACCCCGCCTATCTCATCAGTACGGTCCATAAACCTCGTTGTCCAGCATCAGCGCGAACACCTGCCCGGAGTCCTCGTCGTAGAGCAGGGTTCCGCCCTCAAAGCGCTGGGTAACGATGTTGGTCTCTACTGCCTGGAACTGCGCAAAACCCAACGCACCCTGCACACCGTCCACGCCCTGCCACAGCAGCACAAACGGCGCGGCGGGCGGCAGCAACCCTGGCGGTGCTTCGATGCTGTCCGTTTCGATCTCTGGCAGCCGCTCCAGCGTCCAGTAGCGCCCCGGCGCAGCAATCGTCAGTGCCCACACCGCGCCCTCCGGTCGGGCAACCATCACCCCACGCTCGAACGTTTGCGTCACCCCACGGAACGGGATAGCGCCTTCGATGGCACAGCCGAGTTCGCTGGCAACGTCTGTGCCCTGCCAGCCCGTCCCGAACGTTTCTGTGGCGGGTTCTACCGGGCAGCGGTCGAAGATGGGTGTAATAGTGGGCGGTGCACCCGCCACCTCCCCGATGTCCACCACGGGCGCACCCGCCTGGCTGTCCCCCAGGAACACGCCCACGTAAACCGTCGCTGTGGGTGCTGGCGTCGGCGTGAAGTCTGTGATGGGTGTGGGGGACGCGGCAAGGCGCGTTGCCTGCTGCTCTGCTTCGTTCGGTGTGGGAGAGATAAACACGGTTGCCAGTCGCTTAGGCTGGTTGATGCGTGCCGCCGATGCTAGCGTAGGTGCCTGTTGTTGGTTGGGTGTGGTAGCGGTGCTGCACGCGCTTATGAGCAGCAGCGTGCATATCAATACTGATGTGGGGTTAACTTTCATTGCACTGCACCGCCATTTCTTCCTCATACTCATTGATGAACGAGGCATCATCCGCTTGGTAGTATAAACCGTAGCGCACTGTGTGCACCGCGTTTGGGCGCGGCAAAAAGTGCTGTTCGTGCACGATCTCGCCGGGTTGCCACGCGGATGTCGGGTGCCAGCCGTAGGCGGGTGCGTGGTCATCCTGTGCGAGCAGCGCACCGTCGGCGTCTAGCAGGTGTGCGAACACGGTTAGGTCGCGCAGTGGCGTTTGTGGTGCCGTCCATGTAGTGTGCAGGGTGATGGTATCCGCTGTGCAGGTGAGCCGGGCGGTCGTCGTCACGTCGGTTGGCGCTTCCGGCGACCGTTCCATGCCCGGGGCGAAGCCTACAAACTGAGGGGCGGCGGTGTGTGGCACAATGTCTGCGCCGAGTTGTGCCCGCCACCAGCCCAGGTTATATACATCATGGTGCTGGATGTATTCGGGCACCATTAGTGTGCCGCGCTGGAAAGCGGGGGTGTAGTCCGCTGTGTGGTCTACCAGCGTGAAGTGTTGCAGGTCGCCGTCGATGTCCTGGGCGTAGCCCACTGCAAAGTACAGCGGACCCCACGGCATCATCAGTGTGGCACCTTCCGGCACATCACGCGCCATGGCAATCGTTTCGAGTCCGCGTGTGTCCGTCACCAGTTCTTGGATGAACGGCGCATTGCGAGACACAAGCGCGTACACAAACCCAACGAGCATCAGCGCTACTGCTGCGCGGGCGGCAGTGGATTGCGCCCGGTTATGGGCATTTTCCAGCAGGGCAACCCACACGAACAACCACCCGAATACAAGGCTCAGCGTAATCGGCAGGATGAGCGCGGACAGAATATCGGTGTAGAACGTGGCATGGAACGCATACGCTACCCCCGCGCTGATGAGCAGCGTCCGGGCGGGGGTGCGATGGATGGCGTGCCGCGCCCCCCAGGCTAGCCCCACCAGCCCCAGCACCACACCCGGCAGCGTCAGGTCGGTGAGCAGCACAGTGTTGACGATTTGCAGGTTGCTGATGAAGTCCGCCAGTGTCTCCGGCGGACCGATAAAATACGCTACTTCTTGCCCGGTGAACTGCCACCACAGCCCGCTGAGCGTGCCCGGCTCACCATAGACCCAATCCGCGCCCTGTCGCGCCCGCACCATCAGGTAGAGGTAGGGCACAAAGCCCAGCAACCCCAACCCCAGTGATCGCATTACCACGGCGGGCAGCTTGCGCCGATCCGCTGCGAGTTCCCCCCACACGGAGAACAGCAGCGCCGGGGCGACCATCGCAATTGCCCGGTGATGCGCCACACCAAGCCCGCCCAGCAGTGCCAGCCAGCAGATGCGGGCGTACGGACTGCCGCCCCACCCCGGCACCTGCCCGCGCCACAGCGCCAGCAGCAGCAGCCCCACCAGTATCGCCAGCCCAAATGTGTAGATTTCCGCAATGACGAGGTGAATCCACACCGTGCGGGTGAGCGCGTAGGCAACCGTGACGGCAGCGCTCAGCAGCGGTCGTTGGGTGATGTGCACCATTAGCCAATAGACCAGTGCCAGCGCAGCCAACCCCCACACGAACGACACCCACGCCGCCGCCACCAGCGGGCGCACGCCCAACATCGTCATGGCGTCCGTCATGAGGTTGCCCAGCATGGTGTAGTGGGGGTAGCCCGTCATGTGCAGCGTGCCCCAGTTGTTCAGCACAATCTGCGTTTCGCCCACGTCGATCATAAAGTAGTGGTCAGCGCCGTTGGGCACGCGCTGCATTAGCGGCACGCACGCCAGCAGCACGACGCCCCAGATGAGCGGGACGAGCAGCAGCGGGTGTTGTCGGAGGCGGGTGAAAAGTTCCATAGCGCGGCGCATCATAGCACACGCCCCCAGCTTTTGCAGCGTTGGTTCCCGCATTGTATGATGATGCCAAACTTCAATCGAACAAAGGCGTACGTCAATGGCAGAACGCAAACCAGACAGCTTGATTGGCGAGCAGATCGGGCAGTTTACGGTCATCGAGGAGATTGGGCGCGGCGGCATGGCGACCGTCTACCGGGCGACGCAAACGTCTATTAACCGGGAGGTCGCGCTAAAGGTGCTGCCGCGTGCCTTCCTGCACGACCCAGGCTTTTACGAGCGCTTCACCCGTGAGGTGGATGTGGTGGCACACCTGGAGCACCCGCACATCATGCCCATCTATGACTTTGGTGAGCACGACGGGATGCCTTACATTGCGATGCGCCTGCTGAATGGGGGCAGTATGCGTAGCCTCATTGAGGACGAGGAGGCGACGCTGCGCGATTTGGTGCTGCCGGTGCAGCAGGTAGGTGCCGCCCTGGATTACGCCCACGCGGCGGGCATCATCCACCGGGACTTGAAGCCGGGTAACATCCTGACGGACGAGAACGGCAATGCGTACCTGTCCGACTTTGGGATTGCACGGGTGCTCAACAGCGATTTGACGGGCAGCGCCATTATCGGCACGCCTGCCTATATGAGCCCGGAGCAGGCAACGGGCGACCCGCTGGACGCCCGCGCCGATGTGTACTCACTGGGCGTGGTGCTGTTCGAACTCATCACCGGGCGAGAGCCGTTCATCGCAGAAACGCCCATTGCCATGATCCTCAAGCACCTGAACGAGCGCGTGCCGTACCTGCGGGAGTTCCGCCCGGATGTGCCGCACGAGGTGGATAAGGTTATTGCCACAGCGACCGAGAAAGCGCCAGAAAACCGCTACAACTCCGCCGGAGAACTGGCAGAGGCGTTCGCCCACGCGGTGAAAACCACCAGCACCACCGTCAGCATCCCGGTGGATGAGGCGGAAAGGCGACGGACATTGGGTGAGGCGGAAACGGTCGCGCCTTCGCCAGAGCCAGACACAATCCAAACGGATGCCCTTTCTAACCGCAGCGGCGACGACGCAACACCGCTGTTCACGCGGCGGGAACCCACACCGGCAGACCGGAGCGAACCCTCGCAGGATGCCGCAGCGACAGCGGGTGCATCTGCAACCGAGGTGACGCAGGCACCAGCACCAGAGGAAGCAAAGTCAATCCACGACATGGAGACCACGCGCAAACCGGAGGGTGCCCCCCGCCAGCGCATGGTAATCGTTGCGGCGGTGGTGCTGGCGTTTCTTGTGGGGGCGGTTGCCGCTGTGGGCACTGCCAGCGGGACGTTCGCGGCACCTGCCGTTGCCCCCACGCCGTTTGTGGGTGCACAGGTGGTAGAGACAGATGTATATGCTATCACCATCCCGCAGGATTGGCTGCCGCCCGAAAACACCGGCACACCCTACTACGACCTGCTGGCAGCAGACGCACAAGCGAACGACACCCATGCACTCATCCACGCCTGGCAGGATGTGAACCTGACCGCACTAGTCACATTGGCGCAAACGACAAATGCAACCGCTGCTGATGACTATGCCCGCCTGACCTACGCCGACCGTGATGACCTGACGCAGATCGACGAACAGCAGTATGAGAACGGCACCGTGCGCCACAGCTATCGCACCACGGGCTTCGATGACTTCCCCGCCGGGCAGGTGGATGTGTTCTTGCTGCCACATGCAGACCATCTGATGGTGATGGAGTTGTACAGCGCGGATAGTGTGGGCAATGTGCTGGTGCCCACATTCCAACAGATACTAGACTCGCTTCGGCTGCGGGCGTAACCACGGTTTTTAACAGGATTTCAACATGTATTAATTTCACCAGGGTTTTAATGAGGTTACAATTGTGAACGGAGAGTCCCCGCTTTGGGGCTTTAACGGTATATACGTTAGGAGTAAATCACTTGAATAGGTTCAGTCAGTTCATTGCAGTTGTGCTGCTTGCATTCGTGGCGGTGCTGCCCGCCAGCGCACAGGACGGCACCTTTGGCTTGGGCGATACGGACTTCCAGGCGTTTACAAGCGCGAACGCGACCAGCGCCACCAAGACACAATACAGCTTCGATTACGAAGTCACGCTCACAGTCCAGGGCGCGGGTTTCCCCATTGATGTCGCGCTGACGGGTACAGGCGCAGTGGATGTTGACAACAATTTGGCTAGCGTCACCATAGATGGCACGGCGACTGTCGCAGGGCAGGTCACGCCAATCGAAGCGGAACTGCGCGTGGTGGATAATTTGCTGTACGTGCGTGCGACCGACCCCACGACCAACTCCGACACGGGTTGGTTCTCGCTCAACGTGGACGACCTCGCTAGCGCAGACCTTGGCTCTGGCAACTTTGGTGAAGACCTGACCGATGCGTTCCTGCAAGGGTTTGCTCAGGGTGCTGGTGTAGATCAGGCGGACTTCGACGAGGAAGCATTCAACAATATGGTGGTCGCCATTGCTTCGCTAGACCCCGAAGACTTTATCTTCATCTCCCGCAATGCAGACACCTTCACCATCGACTTTAACATCCCGGCGCTGGCAGAGGCACCCGGCTTCGAAGTCGTGACCCGTGAACTGCTCCAGGCGAGCGCGATTGCGCCCGATGCTGACCCGCAGTTTGTAGACATCTTCAACCAGATCCTGGCAGATGCGTTTGCTGCCACGTCCATCACGTTCGACCAGACCATTGACCCGGCAAGCGGGCTGGTGCAGGGCGCGACCTTTACCATTGACTCCACCATCGACCCGGCAGATTTCGACAGCAGCGGCAGCCCCATCGTCACCAACTTCGTGCTGGACATCAGCCTGAGCGGTTACGACACACCCGCTAGCGTCACCGCCCCGGCAGATGCGCTGGAAATCCCATCATCCGTGGTTACGGACGCACTGGGCATAGAAGCAGGTGCTGGTGCTGGTGCGCCGTCTTCCTCCGCGCCAGACACTATGCCAGATACCGCCATGGGCGCGGCACAGGCTGTCACGCTGGATTGCAGCACACAGGCACTTGCCTTTGACGGTGGCGTGGGCAGTGTTTACGCGGGCACCTGCCCCGCAGGTTGCACCGCTGGTTCCCTGTGGGGCACCCGTGTCTACACCGACGACTCCGCCATCTGCACGGCAGCAATCCACGCCGGGACGATTGGTGAGAGTGGCGGCGATGTCACGTTTGTGATCGAAGACGGCATGGATTCCTACCCTGGTTCTGCACAAAACGGTATTACCTCCTCGGAGTGGGGTAGCTGGGGACGCAGCTTTTCCTTCTCCAGTGGCAGCGCTGGCATGGACGCGGGCGGCACAGACATGATGGACGCTGCCGGTGACAGCGAGGCGGCAATGAGCGTTGCTGGCGACATGGCAAACAGCTACGCCTTCGCCAACGGTGTGAGCTTCGGCTACCCGGAAGGGTACACCATCATGACGGAGTCCGACGTTGTGACCGTCGTTGTTGGGGAGTCCCAGCGGGCGTTCATCCAGGCATACGAGACGCGCTTCCTGTTCGGGGAAACAGACCTGGGTGTTGATTTCGTCAAGCAGACGGCAGGCACCACCGCAGCATCCACCTGGGGCTTTGACTACGACCCGACCGTCTACCAGGAAATGGAAGTGAACGGGCGGCAGATGTCTGTAATGGAGTTCGAGGGCGTGCAGAACGGCGAGCCAGTGGTGGGCGCTGTTGCCGTCGTAACCTACGATGGTGGCGGCTACGGCTACGTGCTGAGCTACGCACTGCCCCCGGTACCGGGCACGTTCATTGAGGACACGCTGGCAGTCGCTTCTACGCTGAACGGCTAATCGCACTCACGGTGTGGGGTTCCGGCACACGCCGAACCCTGCCCATTACCCTCACCGCCGGATGTGCGCCAGAATCGCCCCCGCACGCGCATCCCATGTGTAGTGTGCTAGCGCGTCCTCCCTTGCAGCGGCACCCAACCGCCCCCGCAATGCCACATCACCTTGCAGGCGTGCCAGCGCCCGCGCCATCGCACCTACGTCCCCTGGCGGCACCAGCAGCGCATTTTCGCCATCTCGCAGCACATCCGCCCAGCCGGGCAGGTCACTCGCCACAATCGCTCGCCCGCTTGCCATGTACTCAAACAGCTTGAGCGGCGATGTGTAATAGGCAAAGTGCGGCGTAAACGGGTGTGGCATCACGCACACGTCAAATGCCGCCAGGTGCAGCGGCACCGCGTCCGGCGGTACCTGCCCCGCATAGAGGAAACACGCCGACGGTAGTCCCCGCGCAATCCAGTGGTCGCGGTGTTCCGCCGCCATGTCATCCGGACCGCCAACCAGCGCCAATGACACACCCTCCGCCTGCGCAATCGCGTCAATAACCGTGCGCAGCCCCTTGTCCTGTGTGAGTGTGTGCAGCCGCCCCACGTACCCGACGATAAACGCCTGCGCGTCCCACCGGATTTGGGTGCGTGCCTGTTCACGGCTCGGCATCTGCGCGAAGCGCCCCGCCCGTACGCCGTCGTGCGCCACCCGGAACTTATCCCGCTGCTGTTCACCCGCCTGTTCGATCAACGCCTCGCGCAGCGGCGCAGTGATCGTGATAACGCTGCCGACACGATGCACGACTGTGCGCTGCAATGCCTTGCCCGCCCGCCCCACTGCCAACTGATGCGCCTCGTAGACCAGGGTGTGGCGGGGTTTAACCAGGCTTGCGGCAAGCAGCACCAGCGGGTCGCGGCTGTAGACGACATCGGCGTGGCTGAACAGCAGCGCCACCAGCGCACTCAGGGTAAACGTCAGCAGTTGCAGGTAGAAGATCACGCGGGCAAGCGGGTCTGTGCGGTTGGGCACCAGCGGCAGCAGGTCGAGCGTGGGCAGGCGTTGCAGGTCGAAATTGCGCTGCACACCGTAGTGCGCGTACACATCAGGGACGGCACGCATCGCCGGGGTGTTCACGCGGCGTGCCGCCCACAGGCACACATGGGCACCTGCGTTGGCGAACGCCTCGCAGTTTTGCACGATTTGCAGCCCATGTGCCTTTTCGGTCGGCACGCGGATGTTCGCAATGTAGATGAGCTGCGTCATGTGAGTGGGCTTACTTTGGGGGTGCGCCGTTGGCGTACTTAATCAGCCACTTTTCCAGCTTGTCCCGCACGGCAAAGCGGTTTTGGGTTTTGAACTCCTTCACCACATTGCCCCAGTCATCCCAGTAGACGACAAGCCGGAACATGCCTTTGGGGTGCCCGTCCGGGTACCAGCCCAGGTCAATGTTGTAGGCGTTGTCGCGCACCTGGTAGCCCTCCCCGGCGACGTACCCCGCGTTCACCACCCACAGCAGGTCTTCCGTATAGTAGATGTGAAAGCGCTCTGCCGCCTCCTCCGGGGAGATGTCCATCCACACGTTTTTGAGCACCGCCCAACCCGTGGGGACGTGAAAGCGCATAGGCGGGTAGATGCGTTTACCCATGCTGCTCCTCCAGTTCGTCTGCGATCTCCACCAGAATATCCGCCACCGTTTGCACCGCGTTTGTGTCCTCGCTTAGGGGCAGTGTGGGGCTATCGTAGCCGCTAAAGCTGAGTGTTTTGCCACTCAGCGCCCACCGACCAAACGGGGCGTCTGCCACCATGCGTTGGCACAGGTCATCGCGTGCCCCGAAGAACGACTTGGCAAGGTCGCGTGGGTCGCTCTTGATGACCCAGAAGTGATAGTCGAACGCGCCGTTGCCCACCAGGATTTTCACCTCCGGGGTGCCGGTGCCCGCGTTTTCGCTGGGACCGGACAACTGGATTTCGCCGTTGAGGGGGTGTTTTGCCTGCGCCGTAACCGCAATGCCGGGGCGGTCTGCACGGACGGGCAGCAGTTCAATGGTAAGGTGATGTTCGCGGTACACGCCAACCAGCTTGCCGCCGCTGTAGCGCAGCCCGGTACGCGCTGCGATGGGTGCCAGTGGGCTGGTTTCTGGCAGGGGTTTGCCCCGCCGCAAGTTGATGACCAGGACGACAATCGCCACGCCAACCGCGCCGATTCCCCCCCCACAGACCAGCAGTATCAACCCGATTGCCATCGTTACCCGGCGCGGAACAGTGCCATCGTCGCGCCAAAGGCGATAATGTCGCCGTCGTGCAGCGTGTGCCCGCCGTCGTTTACGGGCTTGCCGTTGATGAGCGTGCCGTTGGCGCTGCCCAGGTCAATCACGCGCCAGTTGCCGCTTGCCATTTCCAGGCGGGCATGTGGGCGGCTAACGGATGGGTCTTGCAGGGCGATTTCCCAGTTGGCGCTGCTGGTTGCCCGCCCCACCGTGAGCGATTCCAGCAGCAGAGGGATGGTGTTGCCCTCCTGTGGCCCGGTGGTGATGATGAGCTTACCCTTGCCTGTGTTTGCCACGGCGGTAATCAGCGTACCGCGCCCTTCTGCCACGGTAATGTCGTGCTCTGTGACGACGGACGAGAACTTTAGCAGCGGCACATACAGGCGGATGATGTCGCTGTGCAGCAGCAGCGTGGGCTTGTGAATCTGGTTGTCGTTCACGTAAGTGCCGTTGGCGCTGCCTGGGTCTTTGATGACAAACCCGCCCAGTTCATCATCGTAGGAGATAACGGCGTGACGCCGCGAAACGTGTTGCTCCGGAATGCAGATGTCATTTTCCGCCAGGCGACCGATGGAAGCGGTTGCGCCTTCTGTGAGGATATATTCTTCTTGTTCGTTCGTTTGCGGGTGCGTCCAGGTTAGCTTTGCAAGACCGGAAGGGTTTTCGCTCATCGTGTCTTTCATGTCGTTGTCTTCACAGGCATTGGGGGATTATAGCACGAGATGAAGAAAATTATGCCCACTCAAATCAATGGGTGGGCGGTGTGTTACGTGCCTATAGGGGCGCTTAAACAGTTGTGCGCGGGTACCCCAGTGCCTCTACGCGCTGTGCCGCTTCGATGTCTTTTGCGGTGACGACATTGCCGTCATCGTGGGTGGTGAACAGCACCGTTACCTTCTTGTAGCCGATGGTCAAGTCCGGGTGGTGGTTCAACCCCTCCGCGATGGTGCCGACGGCGGTTGCGAACGCCAGCCCCGCTGTGTAGGACGGTAGTTCGTAGGTTTTGCTGATTTTGCCGTCGTCGTATGCCCAGCCGCTGAGGTCTGCCAGTGCGCTTTGGATTTCTGCTTCTGTGAGTGCCATGTGGATGATTACTCCGTTGTTTGCTGCCAAGTGCGTCACACTTTAGCGCACCTGCCTGAGCCACGCATTAACTGCACGGCAATATTGTGATGGCGGTTAAAATCCCCTATGATGATGCCAGTTGAAAAAATTCAAATGGCAACACATGCCGTTCACATACACAAAGGAACTCCTCCTATGGTAGATACCCCCCAGGTAACGGAAACAGGTGCTGAGAACATCGTTTGGGATTTGTCCGTGTTTTACAACGACGTAGACGACCCGCGCATCGAGGCGGATATGGATGCGCTGCGGGCAGATGTGGCGGCGTTTGCAGAGCAATACCGTGGCAAGGTCGCCACGTTGGGCGCGGCGGAATTGGCGCAGGCGATGGCGCAGCGCGAAAACCACTACAACCGCCTCATCAAGCTGGCGGCGTTCGCGCAGTTGAACTACGCCACCGACACGAACGACACACAAATCGGCGCGTTGGTGCAAAAAATCACCCAGTTTGGTGCGGAACTCCGCGCAGAAGTCGTGTTTTTCGACCTGGAATGGCAGGAGGCGGACGAAGCACACGTCCAGGCGATATTGGCAGACCCCGCCGTCGCCAGGTATCGGCACACGCTGGAGGCGGAACTGCGCTACCGACCGTATACGCTGAGCGAGCCGGAAGAAAAGGTGATGATTGCGCTCAACGTGAGCGGGCGCTCCGCCTGGACGCGCTTCTTCTCGCAGCTTTCCGCCGCAATGCGCTACGACTACGACGGTGAGCAGATCACCATGTCCGATGTGCTGTCTAAGCTGTACGAGACAGACCGCGATGTGCGCCAAAAGGCAGCGGACTCCGTGACTGCTGGGCTGCAAGAGAAGATGATGGAGCTAACCTACATCTTCAACGTGCTTGCCAGCGACAAGTCGATCACGGACAACCTGCGCGGCTATCCGTCGTGGGTATCCTCGCGCAACCTGAGCAACAAAGCACCAGATGCGGTTGTCCAGGCACTCATCGAGACGGTGACGAGCAACTACGACCTGGTGGCACGCCACTACACGCTCAAGCGCAAGCTGCTGGGGCTGGACGAACTCACCGACTACGACCGTTACGCGCCGCTGCCGCTGGAGGCAGGCGAGAAGATGTACCAGTGGGACGAGGCACGCGATGTGGTGCTGGGCGCGTTCAACGAGTTTAGCCCGCAGATGTCGCAGATTGCCGGGCGCTTCTTCAGCGAGAACTGGATTCACGCGCCCGTGCTGCCGCACAAGCGCGGCGGCGCGTTCTGCGCGACGACAACGACCGACGCGCACCCCTACGTGCTGGTGAACTTCCTGGGTAAGGCAAAAGATGTGTCCACATTGGCGCACGAGCTTGGGCACGGCATCCACGGCTACCTGGCAATGAACGCACAGGGGCTTTTCGGCGCGGATACCCCACTCACCACAGCGGAGATGGCATCTACATTCGGGGAGATGCTGGTGTTCACTGACCTGATGGAAAAGGAAACCAACCCCGCTGCCCAGCTTGCCATGCTGTTCGAGAAGATCGAGAGCACGTTTGCGACCGTGTTCCGGCAGGTGAGCATGAACCGCTTTGAGCACGCCATGCACACCGCCTACCGCGAGGAAGGCGAACTGAGCACAGAGCGCCTGAACGAACTGTGGCTGGGCACCCAGCGCGATATGTTCCAGGGCAGCGTGACCATGCGCGAGGATTACGGCTACTGGTGGAGCTATGTGCCGCACTTCTTGCACACGCCGGGCTATGTGTATGCCTATGCCTTCGGTGAGCTGCTGGTGCTGGCGCTGTTCGAGCTGTACAAGGAGCAGGGCGCAGACTTTGTGCCCAAATACATGGATGTGCTGGCGATGGGTGGCAACGACTACCCGGACAACATCCTGAAGGTGGCAGGTGTAAACCTGAACGATCCGGCGTTCTGGGGCAAGGGCATTGAGGTGATACGCGACCTGGTTGACCAGGAAGAAGCACTCGCCAAGCAGGTGCACCCGCAGTTGTTCGCGTAGGAAATTGGTCAGGAACAGATGGACGCGCGTACGCAAGTTGTGTGCGCGTGCCCATTTTATAATACCATGTGTCGTATACCGACGCATTGGCAACAAGGAACCTGACCATGATACGCAAAAATACATTCTGGATTACATCGTTGTTTGCACTGCTCAGCGTGGCAGTCGTGGCGGCACAGCCCAACGCCTGCACACCGTTCGTGCAGGATGCGCTAACCGCGCTCGAAGACACCTGTACGGGGCTCATCCGCAACACCGCCTGTTACGGCAATACACTCGTGCAGGCAAGCTTTACAGAGGCGACCGACGACCCACAGTTCGCCCTGCCAAGCGACAAAATCGCGCTCACGCTGCTTGCCGGGCTGCGTGCCGCCGCCTATGACGCGGACGAGGAAACGTGGGGTATCGCCGTGGTGAATGCCCAGGCGAACTTACCGGGCACGCTGCCGGGGCAGGGTGTGGTCATGCTGATGATGGGCGACACAGAAGTCACCAATCAGGTGGCACCGGAGGACGCTTTTTTGAGCCTGCCGCCGCTGGAAACGACCGTGAACACGCAGGGCGCACGGGTGCGCAGCGGTGCCGGGCTGAACTTCAACATCACGACGAGTGTGCCGCTGGGTGCCCCGGTAGAAATTGACGCCCGCAACCCGCAGGGCGACTGGCTGCGTGTGGTGTATGACGGCGTGGGTGGCTGGATTTTCCGCGATCTGGTCAACCTGACGAGTGCGGACGTGGAAGGTTTGCCCGTGGTGGACGACACGATTCTCACGCCGATGCAGGCGTTTTACTTCTCCACGGGCATCGGCAGCCCAACCTGCAACGAAGCACCAGACGCGGTGCTCATTCAATCCCCGGAGAACACACGGGTGACGCTGTTGATCAACGAGGCGGAGATTACGCTGGGCAGTACGGTCATCGTAGAAACCGAACCCGACCAGATGATCCTCTATGTGCTGGACGGCGTGGCGGAGGTGAACAACCTTGTTGTGCCGGAGGGCTACAAGGCGTTTGTCCCCGTCAGCGAGAGCGGGCAGGTAGTAGCAGACCTATCTGCGCAGGGCATCACCACGGTGCAGGCAACACAGCTACCCGTCGTCACCGGGCAGTGGCGGCAGTGCAACAGCATCAGCGATGCCGACCGCGAGCGTTTTGCACAACTGCCGAACATCCCGGCAAGCCT
>CAYVGI010000011.1:25996-35259 GCA_964451095.1 uncultured Anaerolineaceae bacterium | reverse complement strand
TGACCGAGGAGGTCATCATTGTAGACGGCTACGATTGCTCCCCGTTCCGGCTTGCCTCCCCGCGTGAGGGCATGGCATTTGGCAACCAGATTTTCTACTGGGACCCGACCAACCCCGGCGCTGTGAGCTACGATGTGTTTGTGTACGACAACAGCGGTGCCGTCGTCGCGCAAACGACCACCAGCGCCACCAATGCCACGCTGGATACGGGCGACCGCAACCCCGGCGGCGGTGTGTTCTACTCCTGGACGGTGCAGGCGAAGGACGCTAACGGTAATGTGGTGTGCGGTCCGCTGGAGCCGGCAGTGCAATTGCGCGAGGCAGCGCCTATCGTCACGCCAGAACCGGAAAACACGGAAGACCCTAATGACCAGGACGACCACAACGACGATGAGGAGGACTACGTCGAGCCTGTGTGCAGCATTGCTGACGTCGAAGCCGAGGCGAAAAGCGCCTGCGCCTACGGCTATTCAATCAACGGCGACGCTTGCTCTTACACGTGTGACCAACCAGCAAGCTAACACTCACTGCTTCCGCTGACCTGAACCAACGCCCCCAACCCTGGGGGCGTTTTTGCATCAAACGGCGCGTCCTTGCGTATACTGACTGAAACGACACATAACAGGAGCAACACTATGACACTTTGGGGAGCAGCTACCGCCGCGCTGATGGTGGTTGCCGCGCTGGTCGCGTTTGTACCCATGATCCCCGGACCCGCGCTGGTGTGGGCAATTGGGTTCATCTATGCGGTGGCGACGGAGTTCAGTGAGGTGAGCATCGCGGCGGCGGCGTGGATGACCGTGTTTATGATTATCGGCAGCACATCGGACTGGTGGACGCGCTTGCTGGGGCTGGGCGCGGAGGGCACCCTAACGTGCGGTACGTTCGCGGTGAGCACCATCGGCGCGATTGTGGGCACCATCGCTATTCCAATTCCGGTACTGGGCACGATTATTGGGGCGGGCGCGGGCGTGGCGGCGCTGGTGTTCTACCAGGAGGAAAACTGGGAGGCGGCGCTCAAGGCGGCACGTGGCATTATGACGGCGTGGCTTGCCAGCTTTTTTGTGGAAATTATCGTCTCTATCACGATTATCACCATTTTCATTCGCAGCCTGCTGAATGCGTGGGGCATGTTGGGGGTTTAACGCTCCCGCCGCTGCATGAAGTAAACAAAACGTGGTGTTTTCGCAACGGGTTCTGCCTGCACAATGTCGTAGTGCTCGGCAAACGCCGCCTCGAAGTTGCCCTGGGTGTAATCTGGCATGGGGTCGGTGCCGCTTTTCATCATGCCGATCATCTGCGGGTCACTGCCCGGCACAAACTCAATGACTAGCGCGGGTGCCATACGCACAAACTTTGCCGCCATCGCCGGGAAGGTGATGCCATCCCGCAGTGCCAGCCGATGCAAAAGCCCCACCGCCACCAGCAAGTCCGCATTGGCACGCGCCCCGATGGAGCGGCGCTCGTGGTTGAGCCAGCCCAGCCCCGGCGACGGATTCGCCCAGTCCATTAGCAGCGGCAAGATGCGCTCGCGTTCGGCGTCATCCAGGGATTGCCACAGTGCCTCGGTGACATCCGGCGTGGGGTTAAACGCGACAACCCCCGCGCCGAACTCAGCGGCAGCGATGCGGCTGTACGTGCCCTGCCCGGCGTTTAAATCCCACACTGCCTGCGCCCCGGTCACGTTGAGCGCGTCGCGCAGCACCCGTTGGCGGGTGTCCAGCGCGGCAGTTGCGTCACCTGCTGTGATGTGCGCGGCGTTTTGCCAGGCGGCTTCGTCTGGTGCCCAGCTCAGGTCGTTTATCACATCCTGCAAATCGGTTAGCAGCGCGGCAAAGTCTGCACGGGAGGTGCGGTTGTGGCGTGTTTTGGGGCGGGCATGGCCGTGGATGTGATTCGCCAGCCCGAAGTTCAGGCGGGTGCGCCCCGGCAGCAGCGCAGACGCCAACCCCAGCGGCACGCCTTCCGGGTACGTTTGCAAAAGCCGCCCCAGCGAGATGTCAACCTTCGCCATAAGTGCCAGCGGCGCGAGGTACTGCTGCAAAAACGTAGTGTACGCCGCCCACGGTTGCCCCTCCCGGTACAGGGCAAATGCCAGCGTGTCCGTCCAGATGGGCACACCCGCCTGGAATTGCACGCTGTCGATGTCGGCGTCTCGCAGCACCATGTCGTGCTCTAGCGCGGTGCGTGCCAGCGCCAGCACATGCAGCGCTGCCGCCTGCCACTTGCTAAAGCCCCACTCGTAGGCGTAGGTTTCCAGTGGGATGGGTTGCGGCAAAATTACACGGTAGGCATCGTCGGTGTGGGCGTACTTCAGCCCGCGTTCGCTGTGCTTGACCATCAGCCCGGCACTGGTAAGATGCTGATACAGCCCGTCGTCTGCCATCAGGCGGTCATAGTGCTCGGCATAGCTGCGGCTCACCTCCCGGATGATGCGCCCTTTTTGCGTGAATGTAAGCCCCGTCTTATCACGAACGTACATGAACCCATACCATCCTGTTACACTTCTTAATGCTTAAATCTCGAAATGTGTTGTAATATACATTAACGCGCCATTCATTTAGGCACACACCTTATTCTAAATTGTGATGCCGGGCGTGCACATGTGAAATCAATTGAAGTGATACAGAGGTCGCTATGGCAAGGATCAATACCCAGGACTATTTGGGCAAGATCGAAGAACTGAGTCCGCAGGAGGTCATCGGCGCTGCCGTACACACGATTGGCAATCGCGCCAACAGCATTATGGGCGCAGCAGACTTGTTGCGCATGTACCTGGCGGACATCGAAGCGCTGCCCTGTGAGCAGCGCCAACAGTTGGAACGGCTGCTGGATATGATCGGCAACAACACGCAGGATGTTGCTAACGTACTGGATGCGCTGGGCGACTACAACATCGCCCAGATGGAGCGGTATGATCGCTAGTTAACGGGTTTCATGTCCCGGATGATGTACGGTAGCAACTCCGATACGGTGGGGTGTATGAGTACGCTGTCGCGGAAGGTGCGGCAGGGCACACCCGTGTACATCGCCACCGTAAACATGTTCACAATCTCGTCGCCGCCCGTGCCGAACACCGTCGCGCCCATGAACTGATCGGTTTCCGCATCCACGATGATCTTCACGCGCCCGGCGGTTTCGTCTTTCTCCTTCGCACGGGAAATCGACGCCATTTCCATCACGCCCATCATCATCTTGCGGTCACTTTGTTTTGCCATCTTCTCGTTCATGCCCACGCGCCCCAGCGGTGGGTCAATGAACATGGCGTAGGTCAGGAAGCGGTCGCTCACTTTGCGGTCGCCACCGCGCATGTTGTTCAAGATGATCTCGCCGTCGTTCACAGAGGTGTGGGTGAACGCGCCCATGCCGTTTACGTCGCCAATCGCGTAGATGTGCGGCACGTTGGTGCGCAGGTGATCGTCCACCTTCACAAAGCCGCGCTCGTCCATTTCCACCCCAGCAGCATCCAGGTTGAGCGTATCCGTGTTCGGCACGCGCCCCACCGCCAGCAGCAGGTGCGTACCGGTAACGGTGTGCTCGGTGCCGTTTTGCTCGTAGATTACATCCACGCCGCCGCTGGTGCTATTGCCCACGCGCTGCACAGACGACCCACAGCGGATATCAATCCCCTCCCCTTCCAGCACCGTGCGGGCAATTTCGGCAATGTCGTCGTCCTCACGGGGCATGAGCATGGGATTGCGCTCCAAGATCGTGACCTGGCTGCCAAAGCGCCGAAACATCTGCCCGAACTCCAAGCCGATGTAGCTGCCGCCCACGATAACGAGGTGTTGTGGCAGTTCGGTGAGCGCAAGCAGTTCCTTGTTGGTCATGTATTCCACTTCGTCCAAACCGGGGATGTTTGGCACGCGGGCCCGCCCGCCCGTGTGCATGTAAATCGTTTCGCCCTCAATGACATCATCGCCAACCCGAACGGTGTTGGCGCTTTCGAACTGCGCGTAGCCCTTGTAGACATCGGTATTGCCAGTAAGCCACTGCTCCATGCCTTTGCTGTTGTTATTGCGGATGGTGTTCTGCCGTTCCATCACGCGGTCAAAGTCGATGGTAACGTCGCCTGTGATGACACCAAAGTCGGGTCCGCGGCGTGCCATGTGGGCGGCACGCGCACTGGCAACCAGGGTTTTGGTGGGAGTACAGCCCCAGTTCACGCAGGTGCCGCCGAAGCGGTCACCCTCAATAACGGCGATCTTTTTGCCAGTGGGGATGAGTTCGCTCATGAGGGTGCCGGTCGCTTGCCCGGTGCCGATTAGGATAATGTCGTACTTGTTCATGCGGTTTTGTCTCCGTGTGTAGTGCTTCGCCAGGGCAACTGTGCCATATCACGCACAGGGTAGCAAATACCACATGCGGGATATGTGACCGGGCTAACCAAAGTCGGGCGGCTAGTCCACTTTTCGGTGGATAACATCCAACAATAGCGGTGCGCCCGTTTCCACGTTCAGTAGGGTAAAGCGCTTGCTGGGCAGCATCAGCAGCCCACATGTTTTCCGCACGGAGAAGGATTCGTAGTTGTGGTACACGGAGCCAGGGTTGATGATGCGCGTGTCACCCACTTGCAACTGCATGGGCACATGGGTGTGCCCTAGTACAACTATGTCTGCTGGTGCTGCGTCTTCTACCACGCGGCGTAATGCCTGTGGCAGCGCATTGGCAAAGATGTACGTGTCCATGTGGGTGGGGCTGCCGTGTGCAATCAGTACGTCCACACCTGCCCACCGGAAGCGCAGTGTTTTGGGCAGCTCGCTGAGGTAGGCGAGCGTGTCGTCGTCTAGCTCGGTTATCCCCATGCCGGAGTTCAGCAGCCGCTCGCGGTATTCGTCGTTGCTGCGCATTCGGGCATTGGTTTGCTTGCCGCGATGGTCGTGGTTGCCGCGCACCGTGGGGATGTTCAGGTCGCGCACGCGGCGGATCACGTCTTCGTCGCGCCCGCCCCGGTCAATCAGGTCGCCCGCGCACACGATGGCGTCCACCTTGTGGCGGTCCAGTACGCTCAGCGCCTGCTCTAGCCCGTCGTAGTCACCGTGCACATCGGAGATAATGCCAACTTTCATGCTACCCCACCCTGAGGAACGTATTAAGTGCGTCAACGGTCTGCTGCACCATGCGCTCATGGTCGAAGCGCTCCATGCCGACCTGGGCATTTGCCGCGAGTTCATCGCGCTTGCCGGGCGAGAACGCGGTTTGCGTTGCTGCCTCTAGCGCGGGCACATCATCCCACCGCGCCAGCAGCCCGTTCACGTTGTGCTGCACCACTTCCACGTTACCACCCTTCCGGCTGGCAATCACCGGGGTACCCGCGTGCAGGCTTTCCAGCAGGACGTGTGGCAGTCCCTCGTAGCCGCTGTATAGCCCGGTGTAGTCTGCTGCTTTCATGTACAGTGCCACCTGTTCACGCGGCACCCGCCCCAGGAACGTCACCCGGTTGGCAACCTTCTGCTGTACAGCGAAGTTCTCCAGGTCGGCACGCAGGTCGCCATCTCCGATCACGATAAGCTGCACATCCGGCAGCCCGCGTATCGCCACGATGAAGTCGTCTACGCCCTTCCAGTACGTCAGCCGCGCCACAGTGAGCAGCAGCGGGCGGTCAGCATGTAACCCAAGCTGGGCGCGTGCCTCCGCCTGGGACAGTGTGTTTGTGCTTTCGTTCGGTGGCAGTGCGTTGTAAATCACCCGCAGGCGTGACGAGATCACGCCCCACCCGGTGACCATGCGGCGCAGGTACTCACTGGGTACGATCACGCCGGTGGCACGCCGGGCAGCAAGGGTGCGCAGCCGCCGCAGCACGCGCACGCCAGGGTGATTGGAGCGCATGACCTGGAAGTGGTCAATATCCGTCAGCGGGTGCACCCAGCGCCGCCCCACGGCACGCTCCCACGCCTGGTCGCCCACAATTTTGATGACGCGTGGTTTATCCGTGCGCGGCAGCGGCACCAACGCGGAGTGCGCGTAGATCGCATCTGCCCAGGGCAGCAAATCCCCTGCCGCCCGCCAGTATGCCCACGTTTGCTGCACGAGGTTGCCGCGTGGTACCCGCGTGACCGGATAGGGATAGTCGTCCGGCACGGATGGGTCGCCGTAGGTGAGCACATGCACGTTGTAGCCGTGTTCCTGCAAGCGTGGCAGCAGGTGCCACAGGTACGTGGCAGGTCCGCCGCTTTGCGGGTGGAAGATCCCCGTGGCGATTAGCAGGTTGGGCATGGGCACCTCTCTGGTGTGGGGGCGCTGGTGTGCTGCGCCCCATAGCTGTCAATTTAATGGAATGTACCGCTGTGGGTTGAAAACCACACAGCTAACGATTGCGGCGGGAAGCACCTGAAGGCGCTTGCACCCACCGCTTTTGCTCGTTCACACTGTGTGATGCAGTCAAGCAAGCGGCAGGTGCAAAGGGTACGGGGGGCACATGCTCCGCCCTGCTAGACAACGATGTCCCTTTCGTCGCGCTCCTGCCCTAGCAATGCCTGCTCTTGCTCCACGATTTCCGGCTCCAGCTTGGTGAACAGCGGCGACGGCTGACGCAGTGCCTGCCCCGGCTCCAGCTTGACGGGTTGCCATTTGCCCTGTGCGCCCGTGGCATCGTAGCACAGCCCCATGTGACTGCTGTTGCTCTCCTCAATCGTCTTGATGTTCAAATCCCCAAAGAACTGCCCATCAAAGCCCAGGTACTGCCACACATGCTCCGCGCTGAACGGCAGCCACGGCGAAAGCAGGGTGTTCAGGTTGAGGATTGCTTGCAGCACGGTGTACACACTGCGGGCGGCGTCCGCCTCATCCGTCTTGAACGCCTTCCACGGCGCACGCCCGTCCAGGTAGACGTTTGTGTCGCGCACCAGCCCCATTGCCGCTTGCAGCCCCTCACGCAGGCGCACCGCTTCGATGTGCCCGCCCACTTCGTCAAACCCCGCCTCGATCTTCGCCAGGATTGCCTGGTCTTCGTCAGTGAGCGCGTCGTAGGTGGGCACCTTGCCGTCGAAGCGCTTGTAGGCAAAACCCAGCATCCGGTTCACCAGGTTGCCCCACGCCGCAACGAGTTCGCTGTTGGTGCGGTTGAGGAAGCCCTCCCACGCGAAGTCGGCGTCCTTGGTTTCCGGCATGGTGGCGGCGACGTAATAGCGCACCGCGTCCGGCTGGTAGCGCTCCAGGATATCTGGCAGCCAGATTGCCCAGTTGCGGCTTTTTGAGAACTGCTTGCCCTCGATGTTCATGAACTCGTTGGCGGGCACATCGTACGGCAGGCTGATGGGCGTGTCGTCGCCGTCGTTGTACACCCCGCTCACGCCCATTAGTTCTGCGGGCCAGATGATCGTGTGGAACGGCACATTGTCCTTGCCCAGGAAGTTGTAAATTTTCGCGTCCGGGTTGTACCACCACTTCTTCCAGGCGTCCGGGTCGCCCGCGATTTCCTTCGCCCACTCCACGCTCGCCGTGAAGTAGCCCATTACCGCGTCGAACCACACGTACAGGCGCTTGTCGTCCCACCCGTCTAGCGGCACATCCACGCCCCAGTTGGTGTCTCGGGTGATGGCACGCCCGCGCAGCCCATCTTTGATGAAGTTGCGCGTAAAGTTCACCGCATTGGCACGCCAGTGTGCTTCGTGATCGGCGATGTATTCCAGCAGCCGCTCGCTGAACTTGGGCAGGTCAAAGAAGTAGTGCTCACTCTCCCGGATGGTCAGCTTGTCGTCGGGTTTCATGCGGCTGTGCGGGTTGATGAGCTTGGTGGCGTCCATCAGGTTGCCGCAGTTGTCGCACTGGTCGCCACGGGCGCTGTCGTATCCGCAGATGTAGCACGTGCCCTCCACGTAGCGGTCTGGCAGGTAGCGGTTTTCCGCCTCGGAGTACATCAGTTCCTGAGACTCCTTGTACAGGTAGCCGTTTTCCAGCAGCGCCGTGAAGAAGTCCTGCGCGATCTGATGGTGATTTTCTGTGTCCGTATGCGTGAACAGGTCGTAGCTGATGCCGATCTTCTGCTGCACCTGCACAAAGCGCGGATGGTATCGGTCGATGACCTCACGCGGGGTGATGCCCATCTCGTCCGCCAGGATGAGAATGGGAGTGCCGTGTGTATCGCTGCCGCTGACCATGAGCACATGGTTGCCCTTAAGGCGGTGGTAGCGGGCGAAAATGTCTGCCGGCAGGTATGCGCCTGCCAGGTGCCCTACATGCAGGTCGCCGTTGGCGTAGGGCCACGCCACGGAAACATGAATATACTCACTCATCGGGGTTGTGTTTTCCTTCCGTCGGTCTATTCCGCTTGCAGTGTTGTGCCTGCGCCGCAGGGGGTATTGTGACAGAACCAAAAACCGCCTGCAACAGCAGACGGTCGAACCATCAAAGTGGGTGGGTTGTTTAGGCAAACCACAAAGAACACATCTGCTAGAGGTGCAAGGTGTGCTCGGTGTACATTCGGGTGGTGTGCGTTTGGTAAGTCATGGTTTCAGTATAGGGGTAGCGGCGGGTGTGTCAACAGTTTTGTCTAGCTGGCAACACCTGTTAGACTAGCGCCAATCCACCAGAGAGGGTTCCTGTGTCATGCGTTTGCTCATGCTCAACAATGAGTACCCGCCCATCGGCGGCGGTACCGCCACCGCGAACTACAACGTGATTCGTGACCTTGCCGCTCGTGGTTTCTACGTGGATCTGGTCACGTCTACGCCTGCCAGCAACACCTACGAAGTGGAAGAACTGAGTCCGCAGGCGCGGGTGTTGCGCATCCCCATCAACAACAAGAACCCGCACTACCAGACGGAGCGCGAACTGCTGACGTATATCTACCGGGGCTTCTGGTTCGTCCGCACGCTCTACCGGGGGCAAGACCCACGCTACGACCTGTGCCACGCCTGGAGCGGCGTCCCGGCGGGTGGGCTGGCGCTGCTGCTCAAGTGGAAGCGCCAACTGCCCTATGTGGTGGGGCTGCGCGGCAGTGATGTGCCCGGCTACGATGTGCGCTATAACTGGCTGTACCCGCTGATTAAACCGCCGCTTGCCGCCATCTGGCAGGGCGCGAGCGCGATTACGGCAAACAGCTACGAACTGCGCAACATGGCGCATCGCTTCCGCCCAGACGATTACATTGAGGTGATTCCCAACGGCGTGGACATGGATCGCTTTCACACGCCCGCTACGCTGATAGACAAGGGTGACGACGACACGTTTAACATCCTGTGTGTGGCACGCCTGGTAGAGCGCAAGGGCATCGGCGATATGCTAGACGCGGTGAAGTTCATCCGGCAGCGGCGCAGCAACTT
>CAYVGI010000011.1:0-25896 GCA_964451095.1 uncultured Anaerolineaceae bacterium | reverse complement strand
CCCATGCACTCGCCAGACGCCATTGCCAAGTCAATCTTGGAACTGTGGGACAACTACGACCTGCGCTGCACTATGGGCAAGCGCTCCCGCACCATCGCGGAGGGGTTAACGTGGCGGCGCGTCGCGGACGACTACATCGACCTGTACGAGCGCACACTGCGGGCAGTGCGTGCCGGGGGCAAGCTGCAACCTGCCTCCGGCTGAGTGTACTGCCCTACTCGCACTCGATGTCGGCGGGGTCTGGCGGGGATGCCTCCGCCCAGCGACGGTCAAACTCCTGTAGAAACAGCGCGGCGAGGTCGGCGTCCTGGATGATAACCAGGTTCTCGTCGTTGCTCTCAGTCGCGTTGGCACTAAAGTTAAACGACCCGGTCAGCACGGTGTCGTTGTCAATGATGATGACCTTGTGGTGCAGGATGAACGGGTTGCCATCCTGGCGCACATCTAGCCCCACGCAGAACATAAACGGCATCTCGCTGAACTGCGTCTCGCTGCCCAGCGTCTCAAAAATCCCCTGAACGTTGATCCCCTGCCCGCCGCGCGTGCGGATGGCATTGCCGATGTCGTCTTGCGTGAACGAGAAGGACATAAAGCGGATGTCACTTTGCGCATTGTTGACTTCCTCCACAATCGCGCTCACCACATCGTCCTCTGCCGCAAAGAAGATTTTCACAGGTGTGCCGTTTTGCGTGAACGATGCACTCCCTTCTGTAGAGCGCGGACCGAACTCACCACGGGCGAACATCTCGTCGAACTCGGTTTGGTATGCCTGCACCGCCCGCTGCGAGCGCAGCGCGAGCGCGTTGTTGTTGTTGCGATAGGTGCCGTTGCTGGTGTAGTTCCAAGACCCCGTCCACACCACCTGGCTATCCAGGATCATGAACTTGTTGTGCATGAGGGCGGTGCGGTCATCGTCCACAATCGGGATGCCCGCCTCCTCAAACTCCAGGATGGATTCTTCGTCCTCCACACCGTGCTCGTCATCCGTCACCACGCGCACCTGCACGCCGCGCCCATGCGCGTTGATGACCGCTTCCGTCAGCACCTCGTTGTTGAACTCAAACGCAGCAATGTCCAGGGTGCGCTGCACACCGTTGATTGCCTGTGCCAGCGGCACATCAATGCCGTTGACGTAGGTGCTGGTGTCTCTGCTGCCCGTGGGCGCGTTAAAGTACAGCGTCCAAAAGCCCTTTTGTGCGCCGAAGCCTTGCCCTACCGCCAGGGGGACTACAGCGGCGGGCACAACCGGCGCGTTGGACTCAGGTTCGGCGGGCACGTTCTGGGGGGGCTGCTCCTCAACCACAGTTACGTCGTCGAGGTTTAGGTCTTGCAGCAGTGCCAGCAAGTCAATGCCGGTAATCTGCGAGAAGATGACCGCCAGCACAATCACGATAATGCCCAGCAGTGTGCCCGCCAGCGAGCGCCCTTGCTGTTTACTGTTCTTGCTCATCGGTTTCCCCTTCTGGGTTGGTTTGCTCACTTTGGGCGGCATTGGCGGCGTTCTTCAGCGCGCCGAACAGCTTACCTGCGCCCTCCCCCGCGCTAGATGCTGGTGTGGGGGTGGTGCCTTCGCCAGACTGTTCCCCCAGCATCCCCAGCATGGATTGCAGCGCCTCATCATTGGAGAGGCTGCTTTGTGCGCTGAAAAAACTCTCCATTTGCGTTTCGTCAATGCGGATGCCGATTTCCGACGCGCTTTCCATCATCTTGTGCAGCGTCTCGCGCTGTTCTTCGGGCGCTTCGCTGGCACGGTAGCCGATGAAGTGGTTCATGCGCTTCATCATGCGGCGCAGTTGCTTAAACTTCTCGTCGAATACTTCTTCGTCCTCGGTCGTGCTGTCCAGTTCCATCACTTTTTGCTCTGCCCATTTGAACAGGGGTTTCGCCTCATCGTCGGTGAGGTCTTCCCGCAGGCTGATGTCACCGTACAGGCGCTCCATGGCACGCTCTGCCTTACCCATGATGTTATTGTCTCCTTCTCAAGTCGTGTTTGTGCCTGTGTGCCGATTATTGCCACGGGCGGTGCTTAACGCAAATGAACCCACACCAACGGTGCATCCGGAAATAGGGGCGAGTGTTGTGAATCAGACCAAACGGATTGTTCTGTAAACGGAGGACCGCCCCAAATGGAAAGCACTCTAGACTAACGGTGTGTCGTCTTCCGCGCATCGCTCCACAGTGGGCGCATAGGTCAGGTTGCACTCCGGGCACTGGCGGCGTGCCTCACCGATGGCGCGGCGCACATTCTCCTGTGCGAGGTCATGGTCTAGCCCGGCGGCGGTCAGGTCGGCAACGGCATACTCAATCGGGGTGCGGTCCTGCAAGCGCTGTTGCAGGGTGTTGAGCTGCTGTGCCAGCGGCAGCACGCGGCGCTTGGGCTTAAAGTTGACGTCTAGCACGGTAGGGTCGAACGCGGTTTGGCAGTTCTGGCACTCGATGAACTCCTGCCCGTTGCCCAGCGGCACCAGTGGCACAAAGTACAGCGTAAAGTAGTTGCGAGAGCGCTTGCGCTCGTAGCGGCGCTGCTGATCGCGCGAGGTGCTGCAATTGGGGCACAAGAACGTGCCGCTGTCTACGCTGGTGACACGCGGGCGGGCACCGAAGATAATCAGGGGTTGCATAGGTCGCCTTTTGCTTGCTCTAGTGGTACAACAGTCGTGTTTGCGCCCTATTTTATAGTGTTTGTTGAGAGTTGGTATGAAAGAATCTCAGGCGATTGTGCAGCGGGCACGTTTGCTAGACGGCGACTATCAGCGGGTTGACCTTGCCGTGGCTGAAACGCTGGAGAACATCAGCATGGGGCAGTGCCTGCTGGTGCGCCCGAAAACCATGCGCGAGCAGCGCACATGGCATCCGTACTTACGGTCGGTTTGGTACCCGGTCTACAGCAACCGCAGCTTGCTCACCGTAGAAATTCACAGCGCCCAGCGGTTTTCCCCCGGCGATGTGCTTGATGTGATCGGTCCCGTAGGGCAGAACTATCGCCTGCGCAATACGCTGCGCAGTGTGCTGCTGCTCGCCTACGACACACCCCCCTTCCCACTCATGATGACCATCCCGCACTTTTTGGGTATGCAGGTGGGCGTCACGCTGGTGCTGCTGGGCGATGCCATCACCTACCCCACGCGCCACCTGCCGCCGGAGGTTGAGGTGATCCGTGGGGAGAACCCCGACGACCCGCTGGAGTGGCAGAACCAGGTAACAACCATCGGCTGGGCAGACCAGGCGTTTGTGGTGGTGCCACCCGGCGACGAAATGGCGTACCTGTTACAGGTGTGGGAGTTGTTCAAGCGGCGGCGTGCCGATGTCGGGCGGCATTACCTGTACGGGGTGTTCCAGTCGGTGTTGCCGTGTGGCGTAGGCGCGTGTGAGGCGTGCGCCGTCCGCACCAAAGACGGAGTCAAGCTCGCCTGTACAGACGGACCCGCGTTCGACCTTACGCTGTTGTTCTAGCCGCTGCCCTAAATCGAAATAATGCGCTTGGCGACCTTAAGCTGCTTGGGGAACACGGGCAGGAAGTCTGCAAGCGTGTCGAACTTGCCGCTCTCGCGCTCTTGTAGGTAGCGCTGCAACACGCTAATCGCCCCCGGCAGGATTTTCATGTTGTGGATTTTCGTCTGCTCTTTGACGAACGCCCGCTCTTCTTTCTTATCCATGCTTTCCAGGTAAACGGCAATCGCCGCCGTGACGAAGATGGTCACGAACTGTTCGCCCCAGGTGGGGTACAGCGATTTAAACTGGTCGCTGACGGGCAGCTCGTTTTTCGCTGCTTCCACGGCGACATCGGCATGGGTGCGCAGGTAGCTCAGCAGCAGCAGCCGTGTGTACTGCGTCAGCGCCACCCGATGGATGTACGGCTTGTCCTCGTCGTAGGGCCACGGCGGGCTGTCTCCCCAGGCGAGGCGCGGTGGGCAGATGGCAATGAGTTCTTTATTGCTCACCCGTACACCGATGTCACGGTCTGCCGGGTAGCAGATGTTCGGCACGAAGACAAAGTCCTCGGCGATTTCGCCCACAAACTGCGTCAGGAACGTTTTAAAGTTCGCCTGCGTGAACATATGCTGCGACTGTGTGAGTGCCGCGTCCCAGGGCGGGGTTTCCTTCTGCCACCAGTCCGCCAGCTTTGCCTTGGCGTAAAAGTCCGCCAGGTGATTGTTCCAATTGGCAGGCACCCACTTGGGCAGTGTGCTAATTTGCAAAGCGGGCCACGGCAGGTGGGCAACCAACGTGAACAGCGCCTCCAGCGGCGCGCCGTTGTCTAACATGCCCTGTGCGCCCTGCACAGCAGGATGATCCTGGTACTCACGCAGGTAGCTGGTAGTGGCACGGGCGTGGGCGTGCGTGCCATGTGGCTTGCGTGCTTGTGCCTGCTGCGGGAACTGCGTTGCGGCGAGTACAGCGGAAATCAGCCGGAAGTGGTCATCTAGGCGTACAGTTACATCGGTCATGTGCTGGTCACGTTCCAGAAAGTTCGGTGTGGTGTGTGGCAGGTTGTTTGGGTGCTGCCGTGCGTTGCTCGCAACAAACGAATTCGCAACCCATCGTAACTATACTGCTATCACGACTTTACGGCAACTGCGTTTAAATGGTTTTTTCGGGGCAGGCTAGTGGGGGCAGTTGCTATGCCACGCGGATCGTTCATCACCATCACGCCCAGTTCACGCAAACATCAACACGCATAAAGTGCTTGGGCGGTAAAACCAGAAAACTCACGCTTTCTTTGTACAGGATGCTGCTTGACGTGGGCATCTAAACAACCGCGCAGAAATAATCCTGTTTATGTTGCATATTTTGTGCAGGATGCTATAGTTAATGCGCGTTAGATTCGAGTAATTTGCGCACACCACAATGTTACATACGCAAACTTAGGAGTTAACTGATGAACAGAAGAGCGTTAAGTGCTGTCCTTTCTGTGATGCTGTTACTGGCACTTTTTGCAATTCCCGTTTCCGCGCAGGATCTCGTCTTCCCCGTTGGTGAGGATGACCGCTTTAGCTGGGGCGACCTGGAAGAATATGAAGCGATGGACCTGAGCGGCGAAGAGATCAGCGTTTTCGGTCCGTGGCTCGGCATTGACCAGGACCTCGTCGAGAGCGTGTTTGCTTACTTCGAAATGGCAACTGGCGCGGACGTCGTCTACGCTGGGTCTGACAGTTTCGAGCAGCAGATCATCATCGATATTGAAGGCGGTAGCCCGCCCAACCTTGCTGTATTCCCGCAGCCGGGGCTGGCAGCAAATGTCGCTGAAGACGGCGGGCTGGCACCCCTGGGCGATGAAATGCGCGACTGGACGCTGAACAACTACGCTGCTGGTGAGTCCTGGGTAGACCTGGGCACCTATGCTGACGAGAACGGTGAAGAGCAGTTCTTCGGTTTCTTCTACAAGGTAGACGTGAAGAGCCTGGTTTGGTACGTGCCGGATAACTTCGCAGACGCTGGCTACGAGATCCCGCAGACGATGGAAGAACTGATCGAGCTGAGCGACATCATCGTTGAAGATGGCGGTACCCCGTGGTGCATCGGCTTGGGCAGTGGTGACGCAACCGGCTGGCCCGCAACCGACTGGGTAGAGGACATCATGCTGCGCACGGCAGAGCCGAGCGTATACGACGCATGGGTTGCCAACGAGATTCCGTTCGACGCGCCCGAAGTTGTAAACGCCATCGAGATCTTCGGTAGCTTTGCTAAGAACGATGACTACGTAAGCGGTGGTCGCGCCGCTGTAAGCGCAACGGACTTCCGTGACAGCCCACAGGGTCTGTTCGAGATTCCGCCGCAGTGCTACATGCACCACCAGGCGAGCTTCATCCCGTCCTTCTTCCCAGAAGAAGCAGAACTGGGTGTTGATGTGGACTTCTTCTACTTCCCACCCTTCGCAGAGGACAACGCCGACTACGGTGGACTGGGTAACCCGGTACTGGGTGCAGGTACGCTGTGGGCAATCACCGAGGATAGCGAACCCACTCGCGTACTGCTGGACTTCCTGACCACACCACTGGCACACGAGATCTGGATGGCACAGAGCGGCTTCCTGACCCCCCACACGGGAGTGAACCTGGACGCCTATGCCAACGATACACTGCGCGGGCAGGGTGAAATCCTCCAGAATGCAACTACCTTCCGCTTCGATGCATCCGACCTGATGCCAGGTCCCATTGGCGCTGGTGCCTTCTGGACGGGCATGGTGGACTATGTTAGCCAGCCAGACCTGACGGCAGAAGAAGCTGCTGCGCAAATCCAGGCAGCTTGGGACGACCTTAACTAAGCACGGCCGCAACTCGCAGTAGTAGCAACCAATAGACGCCATGCTGCGTCGGCAATCGGGGTGACTTCGCGTCACCCTGATTGCTATCTACACAATTTCAAACAAAATAATTTTAGGAGAACCCATCGTATGGAACTACAGGGGCTGGCTCAACAGCTACTGGGGGCACTATTCGCTGTCGTCGTTGGCGTCGGTGCTATGGTGTTCTACTTCTTTGGTACAAACTGGGTATTAGATGCGTCCCTCCAGGACACAACTGATGGCAGCGGCAATTTTGTAAGCCGGGAAAAACAGCGCGAGGCGATTCGCCCGTGGTTGTTCATTGCACCTGCGGTGCTTATCCTGGGCATCTATCTTGTTTACCCTGCAGTGCAAACCATTTTCCTTAGTTTTTTCGACTCCGACGGCGAGGCGTTCGTCGGTCTGCGAAACTGGTTGTTCGCGTTCGGCAATGCAGAGTTCTTGCGGTCTATCACCAATAACTTGCAATGGCTGGTGGTGGTACCGCTCATCAGCACTGCGTTGGGGCTTTTGATTGCCGTGCTGGCAGACCAGGTGCGTTGGGGCACGATTGCGAAATCGCTGATCTTCATGCCCATGGCAATTTCGTTCGTGGGCGCTAGCGTGATCTGGAAGTTCGTCTATGAGTTCCGCAGCGGCGATCAAGCGCAAATTGGGCTGTTGAACGCGATTTGGGTATCCTTCGGCGGAGAACCGCAAGCTTGGATTCAAATCCCCTTCTGGAACAATTACTTCCTTATGATCATCCTCATTTGGATTCAAACCGGGTTTGCAATGGTGCTGCTTTCCGCTGCGCTGCGCGGCGTGCCCGACGAAACGCTGGAGGCAGCACGCATCGACGGGGCGAACGAGGTGCAAATTTTCTTCCGCATCATGGTACCGCAGATCATGACCACGATTGCAGTGGTGTGGACGACGATCACGATTGTGGTGCTGAAGATCTTCGATATTGTGCAGGCGATGACGGGTGGACAGTTCGACACGCAAGTGCTTGCAAATCTCATGTACGATCAGCTATTCCGAGGTGGCATTGACTATGGACGCAGCAGTGTAACGGCAACGGTAATCATGGTTGCCGTCGTGCCCATCATGATTTGGAACATTCGCCGCTTCCAGCAGGAGGAAAACGCACGATGAACGCAAAAATGCCATTGTTCAACATGACGGTGGGCGGCTTTATCGCCCGTGCGGCACTGGTGCTGATTACGGTGATGTGGACGCTGCCGACGTTCGGCTTGCTCATTAGCTCTGTGCGAGATAAAGACCAGTTGGCGGTTTCCGGTTGGTGGACATCGCTGAGTGCTACGACCGATAATGCGCAGGGGCGCACTGCTACCTCCGATGAGCAGGTTGAGGAAGACGGGCTGTTTGTGCTCGCGGGCAATGTGTTCGAGGGCGAGAGCAACACCGCCAAAACAGTTGATAGCTTTGGCGACGGCGCCCTGCCCGGCGAGATTACAGACTATGCGCCGGGCGAAACGGTACAGCTAGAGGACGGCTTCGAGTTCGTGCTAAACGCAGATGGTAGCTACCGCCTCACCTCCTCAGAGCCATTCGAACTGGAACGGGGACTACGTTTCTTCTACGTGGAGGCGATCCCACCGCGCTTCACATTTGAAAACTACATTGAAGTTATCACTTCCGAAGGGATTGGGCAGTCGTTTATCAACACATTCACGGTGACGATACCCGCCACGCTCATCCCGATTGCAATCGCGGCGTTTGCGTCCTATGCCTTCTCCTGGATGGAGTTCCGAGGGCGGCAAATTTTGTTTGCTGTCGTGGTGGGGCTTTTGGTGGTGCCGCTGCAAATGTCGCTCATCCCGCTGCTGCGGCTGTACAACAATATCGGCATCGCGCAGACGTACCCCGGTATCTGGCTGGCACACACCGGGTTCGGCTTGCCGCTGGCGGTGTACCTGCTGCGCAACTACATCGGCGGGCTGCCGAAAGACCTGATTGAGTCCGCGAAGATTGACGGTGCCTCCCACTTCCAAATTTTTACCCGGCTCATCCTGCCGCTGTCGGTGCCGGCGCTGGCGTCTTTTGCTATCTTCCAGTTCTTGTGGGTGTGGAACGACCTGCTGGTAGCGCTGGTGTTCCTGGGCACCCAACCAGATCAGCGCGTGCTCACCTCACAGCTACGTGAACTGCTCGGCTCCCGTGCAGACAACTGGGAAATTCTCACCAGCAGCGCGTTCATCTCGATTATCGTGCCGCTGCTCGTGTTCTTCTCGTTGCAGCGTTACTTCGTGCGCGGTCTGCTGGCGGGGTCAGTTAAAGGCGGCTGATCTCTCGTCTGATACTGGATGCCAACATATGGCATTCCCCACGGCGGATGGGCGTCTGTTCATCCGCCGTTTTCGTTCGTTAGAATGGGCACGAGCACAGCGGACAATTTTGCAAAATTGAGGAGCACAGCACATGGCAGGCTTTGCATGGTGGCAGCAGGGTGTGATCTATCAGGTTTACCCACGCAGCTTCCAGGACACAACCGGAAACGGTGTGGGCGACTTGCAGGGGATCATCAACCGCCTGGACTACCTGAACGACGGCACGCCAAACTCGCTGGGGGTTGACGCGATTTGGATTAGCCCATTTTATCCCTCACCCATGGCGGACTTCGGCTACGATGTAGCCAACTATACGGATGTGCACCCGCTGTTTGGTGACTTGGCAACGTTTGATCGGCTGGTGGCAGCGGCACACGCCCGCAACATCAAAATCATCGTGGACTATGTGCCCAATCACAGCTCCGATGAGCACACATGGTTTACCGAGTCCCGCAGCAGCAAAGACAACCCCAAAGCAGACTGGTACATCTGGAAGGACGCCAAGCCAGACGGCGGCACGCCTAATAATTGGGGCGCAGTGTTTGGCGGCGCGGCATGGACGTGGGACGACACCCGCCAGCAGTACTACTTCCACCAGTTCCACCCCAAGCAGCCAGACCTCAACTGGCGTAACCCGGCGGTGCGTGCTGCCATGCACGATGTACTGCGGTTTTGGATGGCACGCGGCGTTGATGGCATCCGCATGGATGTGGTGCACATGATATGGAAGCACCCGGACATGCCCGACCAACCGCCCCGCACCGACCTGGAAAAGCGCGGCGACGACGACATCTACAACACACAGCAGCAAATCTACTCAATGGACTACGACGGCATTCACGAGCGAATGCGCGAGATTCGCGGTGTGCTGGACGAATACGACGCGCTAGGCATTGGCGAGATATGGCTGCCGCTAGACCGCTGGGTGAAGTACTACGGGGAAGAATCTAACGATGGGCTGCACATGCCGTTCAACTTCGCTTTGATCTCCGTCGGGGACTTTTCTACGCCGCAAACATGGGATGCCGCCACCATCCGCGACGTTGTTGAGCGCTACGAGGCGGCAATCCCCGCCCACGGCAACCCGAATTGGGTGCTGGGCAACCACGATGTGCCCCGCTTAGCGTCCCGGTTGGGGCAGGGGCAGGCGCGGGTGGCAGCGATGCTGCTGCTTAGCTTGCGCGGCACGCCCACGCTGTACATGGGGGACGAGATCGGCATGGTGAACGGGGACATCGCGCCAGGGCAAATGCAAGACCCGCAGGGCATCAACCTGGGGCTAGCGCACACGCGGGATGTTTGCCGCACGCCTATGCAGTGGAACGCTAGCGACTACGCCGGCTTTAGCACCACGCAAACGTGGCTGCCCGTCAATGCGGACTACCGCACCCGCAACGTATCGCAGCAGTTGCTAGACCCAACCTCGCTGCTCACGCTGTACCGTCGGCTGATTTGGGCGCGTAAACAGTCCATGGCGCTGTCCGTCGGTAGCTACGAACCGTTGGACTCCCCTGACGGCACGTATGTGTACCTGCGCCGCTACGAGGACGAAACCAAGCTGGTCGCGCTCAACTTCACCGACGAACCACACCGTGTGACGCTGGAAGGGGTGGGCGAAATCTACCTGGACACCATGCTCAACCGGGGCGGCGACGCAGTAGACGGCGAACTAGACCTCGCGCCGAACGAAGGCGTGGTCGTGGCGCTGCAAGCGTGAATTTGAATTTACACAGTTCCGACACACACCCTACGATTCGACAGGTATAATGCTACCCAACGAGATGAAACACCTTGCAGAAAGGTCTTACAAGATGAAGAAATTTGCACGCCTCACAGGCGAATATGAGCAGGAATACTTCAACACACCCGCCATGCGTGCCAACGAGGGCAGGATGCACCCGCTGGTATCGTTCGCGCTGATGACCCTGCTGAACAACGGTGCATTTATGGTGCTGGTGTACATGTGGGCGACGCGCTTTAGCGTGCTGGGGGTGGCGGCAGTCGCGCTGCTGCTGCTGAGCTCGTTTACGGTGTACACCACGTCTTAGCGGATGGGTCGCGGGTTGCGCTAAAATAGCGCCCTGCATCCACAGAAGAACAGAAAGCGTAAAACCATGAGTGTCGCGTGCCTGGGCGAGCTGCTGATTGATTTTGTGTCGTTAGAATCTGGCGTGGGGGTCGGGGAGGCGTCCGGCTTTGAGAAGAAGCCCGGCGGTGCCCCGGCGAATGTTGCCGTGGCAGTGCGCAAGCTGGGGCACCCGTGCGCGTTCATGACGCAGGTGGGTGACGACCCGTTTGGGCACTACCTGGCTGGCGTGCTGGAGGCTGAGGACGTGGATGTGAGCGGCATCAGCTACAGCACACAGGCACGCACCCCGCTGGCGTTTGTATCGCTCGGCGCAGATGGCGAGCGCGACTTCATGTTTTACCGCCACCCCAGCGCAGATATGCTGATGACCGCAGACGACCTCAAGATGGATTTGCTCACGGGCGCGGATGTGTTTCACTTCGGCAGCATCACCATGATTCACGAGCCAAGCCGGGGTGCCACACTCAAGGCGGCGCAGGTCGCGCTCGATAACGGGGCGCTGATTAGCTACGACCCGAACCTGCGCCTGCCCCTGTGGGAAAGCGCCGACGCCGCCCGCGAGGGAATGCTGCTGGGGCTGGATTACGCCCACATTGTCAAGGTGAGCGACGACGAACTTGAGTTCCTGGGCGGGGACATCGACATCTTGTGGCGAGAGCACACCCAGGTGGTGCTGGTGACGATGGGCGCAGGCGGCGCGACCGCCCACACCCACGAGGGCAGCGTGCATGTGGACGGTTACACCGTCTCGCCTGTCGATACAACCGGTGCGGGCGATGCCTTTGTTGCTGGGGTGTTGGTCGGCATCCTGGAAAACCCCAACTACACCCAACTGGACACACTCAAAGGGATTTTGCGCTTTGCTAATGCCACTGGTGCTATCGCCACCACCCAGCGCGGCGCAATCCCGGCGCTGCCACCGCGCGAACTGGCGGAGAAGTTCATGGCGGCAAGCGGCTAATCGCCGCCCGGCACCCGCGTAATGCTGACGTGTTGCAGGTGCAGCGATTGTACCTGGGGCACCCCCACCAACCCCCACCCGAACCGTCCCTGCGGTGTGACCACCGCATACTGATTATCTACCCAGGCGATAAACCCCATTGTGCCGCGCAGCGCGAACGGCGAGTGCAGAACCGTCTCACCGTCTACGCCGAACGTAATTGCGTTGTGCTGCCAAGCGATGGTGTAGGTGTGCGGTTCGGTCATCACGTCAGGGGGCAGCAGGTGCTCTCGCACGCCGAGTGCCGCCTGCCCGGTTCCCCACAGCGCCCGGTAGAGTGCGGGCACGCGCATCAGCAGAAAACCGATGGGCGCAGCAGGTGCCAACGCCAGGAACTGCCAGCGCTGCCCATTGAGCGTCGCTGCCTTCCAACCGCTGCCGGGCACACCCTGCGCCAGCGGCATGTCGTTCGGCGGACTGCCATAGAAGAACCATGCCGCCTGCGGGAGCCGTGGCAACCCGCGCATCTCCGGGGAAAACGGGTGGTTCCACCAGCCAAACCCGGCAGTACCGCGCACATCCGCCGTGCTAAAGTGTGCCCGCACGGTCAGGCGCAGCGTTTCGCCGGGCGGCGGTGTGCGCCAGCGGAAGTCGCGTGTTTGCAGCGTGTAATCGGCAATCTGCGCGTCGTGATAGCCGTCATCGGCAGTGGGCGGCACGGTGAGTGTGAGCGCGCCTGCTGTGGGGGACACACGCGCATTTCCCAGTTCGGTTGTGTGGTAGGGCAGCTTGATAAAATCGTCGTTTCGCACGGATATTCTATTCGTTCTTTCGTGTTGGTGGTGCATCGCCTATAATCGTAGCCAATTTCGCTGAACAAGACGTAAGGAAGTGTGTAAATTGGACATCACATGGTATGGCTTAAGCTGTTTTCGCATCACAGAGCGTGCCAAAACCACAATCATGACTGACCCGTATGGTGAGGGGCTGGGCATTGTGCCCGGCGGCACCACCAAAACCGATGTGGTCACGGTGAGCCACACCGCACCGGGGCACAGCGACCTGGCATTTGTGAAAAGCGAACCGTATGTGCTCTCCACGCCCGGTGAGTACGAAATCGGCGGGGTGTTCATTACCGGGATTGCCCTGCACTATGTGAGCGATACAGAACAGCGTTACAATGTGGGCTACCTGCTCAACTATGACGGGCTAACGGTGTTCCATGCGGGCGATCTCGCCTTCTTGCCAGAGCAATCTGTCGTAGAGGGGCTGGGGGAAGTGAATGTGCTGCTGCTGCCCGTTGGCGGCGGTCAGTCACTCGCGGCGGCGCAAGCATCGGAGGTGGTAGCGCTCATCGAACCCAACTACATCGTCCCCATGCACTACACCATACCCGGGTTAAGCGTCGCGCTGGAGCCAGTGGATAAGTTCTTGAAGGCGATGGGTGTGAGCAACGTGCAGGAAGAAGACGTGCTGCGCGTGAGCAGCAGTTCCCTGCCAGAGCAGCCGCAAGTGGTGCTGCTAAAGCCCAATACTGAATAACACGAGGGAGGATGGGAGCAATGGTCGGATTAGACTCCGTAAAGGTGCTGATGAACTGGGACGTCAAACCAGGGCGTGACCAGGATTTTTTTGAGTTTGTGATGCGGGAGTGGGTGCCGGGCATTTCCAAGCTGGGGCTAGAGGTCACGGGCGCGTGGTACACCATCTACAGCCAGGACGATGCCCAACCGCGCTACATGGCGGAGGGCATTGTGGAAAACCTGAGCCAGATGTACGAGATTCTCGACGGCGACGAGTGGGATGAACTGCACGATAGGCTGCTGGAATATGTGGAGAACTACAGCCAGAAAATCGTCCGCGTGAGCGGCGGCTTTCAATTTTAGCATATGCCCTGGGCGCAGCAGCATCCCCGCTGCGCCCACCAACACGGTTAGGGTAGCAACCCACCTACATCCCCGGCAGCGGCAAGCCCCACACCAATCGTGATCGCAATAGGGATAACACCCGCCAGCAACGTCACTACGACGAACAATGGAAAGCGCACCCCGGAAAGCCCGGCAGCATAGGCGATAAAGTCATAGGCAGACGACAAGATAACGCGACCGAACAGCATCCCGCGCAGCGTGTCTAGCTGGCTGAGGTAGCCGTCAACGCGCTCGATGTTGCCACCCAAAAGTCGTTCTACTACCCCACGCCCATAGCGGCGAGCAATCCAGTAGCTGATGCTGTAGCCCAGCGTAGAACCAATCGCGGAATAGATCACGGCGGGCACAAAGCCAAACAAAATGCCAGACGCCAGTTGCAGCGGTCCGCTGCTAAATGGCGCGAACACGCTCGCAAGTGCCCGCAGCACCATGTACACCACCGGACCGAATATCCCGGCTTGCTCGGTGAGTGCCTGTAGGCGGTCTACGCCGATGGAGCGAATGCCCACGAAAACCGCCACCACAAACCCCAACAACAACCCACCCCGCAACAGCAGCAAGGCGTTCTCTCGATTCGCGTGCTCGCGCACTAGCCTGCGGACTGCCTGCATATGCTCTCTTGTTTCCCGGTTGCCTTCTATCGCTCGCTATGGCGCATTCTACGCCGTACAACACACAAACGGAATTGTGATCCGCAATAAAACAGAAAAAGTCGCCCTGGGGGCGACTGTGAGGTCTCGCTTGTATGTGCGCGCGGGCGCGCGGGCTACTCGTTGAACAGCTCCCCCACGCTGCGCCCCTCGTGCGCCCGGCGGATGACTTCCGCCAGCAGCGGCGCGACGGAGAGGATGGTCATGTTGGGCAGTTGCTTTTCCGGCGGCACGGGGATGGTATTGGTCAGGATAATTTCCTTCAAATTGAGTCCGGCGAGCCGCTCCACCGCACTACCCGCCAGCAGCCCATGTGTAAATGCCAGATAGATGTCTTGTGCGCCCTTCTCGCGCAGCAGGTCTACCGCAGCGACGACACTGCCCCCGGTGAGCACCTCGTCGTCCACCAGCAGCACGTTGCGTCCCTCCACATTGCCGACGAGTGCCAGCGCACTGGAAGTGCCCTTATTCCCCACCCGCCGCTTTTCGATGTAGTTCGTTTCGGTGTCCAGCTTTGCTGCCCAGTCGCGGGCACGCTTAGCAAAGCCCAGGTCAGCCGAGGCGACAACGAGGTTAGGGATGTTCTTTTCTGCGACGTAATCGCTCAGCAGGTGGAAGGCGTTAAGTGCATCGCCGGGGATGTTGAAAAAGCCCTGGATTTGCCCGGAGTGCAGGTCGATGGTGATGTAACGGTCTGCCCCGGCGACCTCAATCATGTTTGCCAGCATTCGGGCGGTGATGGGCACACGCGGCTGGTCTTTTTTGTCGCTGCGGGCGTACGTCATGTACGGGAAAATCACGTTAATGCGCTTGGCGGAGTCCCGCTTGAGGGCGTCGATCATAATCAGCATCTCAAAGATGTTCGTGTGCACGGGCGAGGACATGGTTTGCACCAGGTACACATCCTGCCCGCGCACGCTTTCCTCCAGCCGGATGAAGATGTTCTCGTTGGCGAACTCCGCACGGGTATACTCACCCGGTTTGATGTGCTTGTAGCCCGCTTCGTTCAGGTAGTGGGCTATCTCGCTGACGATTTCGTTGGCGGTAGAACCCGCGAACAACTTGATGGTGCTGCGGCGCACGGCGAGATCTTCCCCTTGCGGTGGTGTATACAGCGTACCGGGGACTTTTTCGGTTTCACTTGTTGGCGTTTTCCGCTTCAACGCCGAGTTGGTCATCGTGTCGGCGGTCACAGGCTGATCCTGCAACTCCTCGTTCAGTTCCTGGTTGGTCATGGGGTGTTGTGTTCCTGTTGCTGGGTGTCGGGTGTGTGGGCGGCAGCGGCAAGGGCGCGTGTCGCTGCCTGCTGTGGTGTGAGTTCACGGTTTTGGATGGCGTCGATAAGCTGCTGGTGCGTGGATGGCGGTAGGTTGTGCAGCAGTTGTTCGAGCAGCGCCTGCGATGCCGCCTCTGCAAACAGCGCAACGGCGGTTTGGTGTTCTGCCTGGGTGAGCAGGTCGTGTTGCAGCAGGTGCGCCCGGTGCTGGTTGATGGCGTCTGCGAGCGCGTCAATGCCCTGCTGCTCTGTGGCGACGGTTTCCAGCACGGGCGGTATCCACATGATGTTGGGTGCATCTTCGGTGGGCAGTTGGGCGTTTGCTGCTGCGCCGTGGTGCCCGGCAAACGCGGTTTTGGTGGGGTGCCCTAGCTCCAGCATGGCACGCAAGGTGCGGACGGTGTTGGTTGCGCCGGGGCGGTCTGCCTTGTTGACGACCAGCACATCAGCAATTTCCAGGATGCCCGCCTTAATCGCCTGCACGCCGTCGCCAAGCCCTGGCGCTTCAATCACAACAGTGGTTTGGGCAGTGCTGGCAATGTCAACCTCACTTTGCCCAGCACCCACAGTTTCGACCAGGATGACATCGAAGCCTGCCGCGTCCAATACCCAGATGGCGTAGCGCGTGCTGCGTGCTAGCCCACCCAGGCTGCCTCGCGTCGCCATACTGCGGATAAACACGCCATCGTCGCCGCTTAGCTTATCCATGCGGATGCGGTCGCCCAGCACTGCCCCGCCGGAAAACGGGCTGGTTGGGTCAACGGCGAGCACCCCCACCGTCTGCCCGCGCTGGCGATAGGTGCCTGCAAGCGCAGCAACCAACGTGCTTTTGCCCGTGCCGGGGGCACCCGTTACGCCGATGACGTGCGCTCGCCCGGTGTGCGAAAATAAATCCGCGAGGGCAGCTTGTACGCCCTCGCGGTCGTCCTCCACGGCGGTGAGCAGCCGTGCCAGTGCCCGGCGGTTCCCGTCCAGCATCTTTTGGACGAGCGCGTTCATACCAAGTCCTTCGTGCCCTTCTCGCCGCGCCCGTGCACCAGCTCTCGGATGAACGCGGCGATGTCTTCGGTGTTCGTACCCGGACCGAAAATGCCGCTCACGCCCATCTGCCGTAGTGCCTGTTGGTCGTCCTCCGGGATGATGCCGCCGATGACCAGCGGCACGTCTTCAAGGTCTTGGGCGTCCATCGCTTGGCGCACGCTGGGCACGAGCGTCATGTGGGCACCACTGAGGATGCTTAGCCCCACCACATCCACATCCTCTTGTAGGGCGGCTTCGGCGATCATCGCCGGGGTTTGCCGCAGCCCGGTGTACACCACCTCTAGCCCGGCGTCGCGTAGGGCACGGGCGATGACCTTTGCCCCACGATCGTGTCCGTCTAACCCCGGTTTTGCCACCAAAACACGGATTCGCTGCTGCATGGCACCACCCTCACATACGCTGAACCTACGCTAAAACTGGATATCCATTATATCAAACCCGTGCAATGACCCAAACACTCTGTCTCACTGGTACGCACGGATATTGATCCAAAAATGAACAAAATCTGAACTTTGTAAATTCGCGTTAGCGTGACGGACTATGTTAAAATAACCGGGTATCAATCTTTTCCAGATGTTTTCCTTTATGGCACATAATCCTCACCAGCTTTCGCTCGTGTTCGCACAACCAGCACCCATCATCCGGTCAACAAGTTTTAGAAAGTGAGCCGTATGAGCGCGGCAAATCGTATCCAAACTCAAACCGTTCCTACACATGAGGCGACACCCCAGCGCAACTACCCGCTGTTGAGCCTACAGGCGTTTACCACACTGCTGACGGCGGTCGCGGCAGTGATGAGCGTTGTGTATCTGGTGGGTGCCATACAATGGCTGGGGCAAACCTTCCCCGGTGTGAGCACCACCTACACGCTGGTCGTAGACGGCGCAATGTCGTTCAGTGGTACGCCGTGGTCCGGGCGGCAGGCAGGCATGGAGCGGCTGGATCACATCATTGAGGTGAACGGTGAGGCTCTCGCAGCGGACGATTACGGGCTGGCACGCCAGCAGTTCCGCGAAGCGCTGCAACTGTTAGAACCCGGCGACACGATCAGTATAACCTTTGAGCGGCTGGCGGACGAAGCGGGCAGCGTCGCAGCAGCAGATGGTGTGCAGTGCGGTGCCGTGACCGATGGCATGGCACAGTGCAACGTTGAGTACCAACTGCAAAGTGTTTCCGGCGTGGACTTCCTGGCGTTTTTTGTGCTGCCCTTCATTACGGGCGCTATTGCGCTTTCCGTGGGCATCGCGCTGCTCTTCCTGCGCCCAAATGAGCCAAACGCGCTGCTCGTCACCATCTTCTGTGCGTCCCTGGGCGTGTTCAGCATGGGCTTGTTCAACAATAACAGTACCTACTTTGCGCTGCCCGTGTGGCTCACCGTCACCACGGTGGGTGCTTGTGCCATGGGCATGATTGCCCTGGTCATCCCGTCACGCCCGGCGTTTATACATCGCTACTCCTTCGTGTTGATGATCCCGCCGTTGGTGGGGGTCGGCGTGCTGGCGTATGCACTGTCGCTGTACTTCAACGCGAATGACCCCCGTATGGCGATGATGGTGTGGCGGCTGCCTGTTGGTTTTGGGGTGGTGAGCCTGATTGCACTGATGATTAGCATGATCTTGCGCCGCCGCTACGTAATGTCCAGCATCCAGCGTGACCAGATCAACACGATTCTGATCGGTTTCAGTGTGGCAATCCTGCCCGTGTTCCTGTGGCTGCTGAGCACGCTGTCTCTGTTAACAGACTGGCGCTTTGTGCTGCCGTTTAACAGCGCCACGGTGATGCCGTTCTTCATCTCCGTGCCGGTGAGCCTCGCCTACGCGGTGCTGGAATACCGGGGCTTCAACACCGACCGTGCGCTCAGCCAGGGCGCGACGTACTTTTTGCTGCTGGTGGGGCTGGTGTTTGGCTATGCGCTGCTGGTGTTCGGCGTGAACCTGCTCGCGCTGGAGTTCCTGAACCCGGCAAACGCAGCGGTGCCGCCGAACCTCGCGGACAATCCGTTTATCATCGGTGTGGTGATCTTTGTGATTGCGGTGGCGTTCTTGCCAGTGCGGGCACGGCTGCAATACCAAATCGACCGGATTTACTTCCGAGAGCGGCGCTTCTTCCAGGAGCGCCTGGAGACATTCACGGCAGAAGTTGCCACGCTGCGCAACTTTACGGACATCATCCGGCTGTATGTGACGCATGTGAAAGACGGGCTGTACTCCAAGGCAGTGTTCGTATTTTTGCCAGATGAGGAAACGGGCGACTTTATCGCGCACGCCGCCTCGGAGCCGCAAACCGACATCCGCTTTAATGCCGACAGCGATCTACTCGCGCTCATCCGGCGCGAGACGCTGCCCATCCGTGTGCGGGACGCCGAAATGTGGCAGCCGGAACTCATCGCGGAGCGCAGCCGCCTGAACATCTTGCAGGCGCACATGATTTTGGGGTTGCGCGGCAGCCGTTCGGAAATCAACAGCTTTGTGGTCATCGCCCCGCCAGAAGACGGCAGCACCTACGCCTACGAGGAGGTGCGCTTCTGGGAAAACATCAGCACGCAGATGGCAATCTCGGTCGAGCGCTCCAAGGTGATTGAGTCCCTGGAGCGGCGCGTGAGCGAACTGAACGTGCTGAGTAAGGTGAGCCAGGCGGTTAACTTCGCGGTAGAGTTTGACGACCTGCTGGAACTCATCAGTGCGCAAACCCAAAACCTGATCGAGGCAGAGTGCTTTTACATCACGCTGCGCGACCCCAGCACCAACCAGATGTACTTTGCCTTCTTCCTGGAGTTTGACGAGCGCATTCGCAACAACGAGAACCGACGCTGGACGATGGGCAATGACCTGTTCGCCCGCGTGCTGGAAAGCGGCAAGGCGGCACGGCACGACAACTACCACGTCGCTGCACGGGTGCTGAACCTGGGCGCACGCGGCGTGCATGAGGATGTGAGCGCGTGGATGGCTGTGCCACTCATCGCCGGGCAAACCTACCTCGGTGTCATGGCAGCGGCGACCTCGCGCGGCGGCTTCGTCTATACCGACGACCAGTTGAAGATCTTCAACGATATTGGCTCACTCGCGGCAACCTCGCTAGACAAGGCACGCCTGTTTGAGGAAACGAACGAGCGTGCCCGCCAGCTACGCGCCCTCAACGACATCAGCCGCCAGCTACAGGCGGAGCGCGACATTGAGCGGTTGATTCACTTGATTACTTCCAGTGCGGTAAACATTCTCGGCGCGGAGGCAGGCTCCCTGCTGCTGACGACCGAAGAAGAACCCATCCCACCGAGCACGCAAAAAGACCTCATCTTCCGCGTGGTTGTGGGCGGGTCTGGCGAGGACTTGCTTGGCAAGCGCGTTGCCGCCGGGCATGGCTTGGTCGGTGAGGTGGCAAGCAAGGGCGAACCCGTCATCGTGAACAATACCCGCGAGGACGACCGCTGGGAGGGCGAGGTGAGCCAGGAGGGCGGCTTCGAGACGAACGCGGTGCTGGCGGTGCCGCTGATGGCGAACAATGTGGTCATCGGTGTGCTGGAAGTGCTGAACAAGAAAGACGGCAGCCTGTACGTAGAAGAGGACGCCGACGTGCTGGAGACGTTCGCCGGGCAGGCGGCAATCGCGCTGGAAAACGCCCGCCTGTTCCAGGAGACGGATGAGCAGCTTAAGCGCCGCCTGAGCGAGCTAGAGACGCTAGAGCGCATCGACACAGATTTGAACCGGGCGCTAGACATGGAACGTGTCGCGTCCATCACCATGAAGTGGGCGATAGCCAACAGTGGTGCCAGTGCCGGGCTAATCGGCTTGGTGCTGCAAGACGAAAAGCCACCCGTGTTGCAGGTGCTCACGATGTATGGCTACGAGGAAGAGGACTACCCCCCCGGCGGCACCAAGCGCAGATGGATGCTAGACCGAGGGATTGCACAGCGTGTGCTGCGCACAAAACGCGCGGACATTCAGCCGGATGTTGCCATGGACCCGGACTATGTGCCGAGCTTGCGCGGCAGCATCAGCCAGATTACCGTGCCCATGCTGGCAGGTGGTGAGATCATCGCCCTGCTGATTTTGGAGAAGAACACCCAGCCACGCCTGAGCTTGCTCGACCTGGCATTTGTGCAGCGCCTTGCCGACCACGCCGCCATCGCGCTGGAAAACGCCCGCCTGTACGGAGAACTCGCAAACGCAAGCAAGTTCCAGAGTAAGATGATGGGCGTGGGTGCCCACGAACTGAAGAACGCGCTCACACCCGTGCGTGGCTACGTAGATTTGGTCAAGATGATGGGCAACATTAGCGACCAGCAAACCGAGTCGCTGGAGGTCATCAAGCGCAACACCGACCGCGCCCAGTTGATTATCCAGGACTTGCGCGACTTTGCAGCGCAGCGTGCGGGCGAGCTGCGCGTTAACCCAGAGCCAACCACCATGCGCCACATCGTGGTAGAAACGCTGCGCCCGTTCGCCACACAAATCGACGAAAAAGAGCAGATCCTGGACAACCGCATCATCAACAAGGAACTGCCGATGATCTTGGGCGACAACAACCGCCTGATTCAGATCATGACCAATTTCGTCAGCAATGCGAACAAGTACAGCCCCAGCGGCGCAACCATCACGCTGGACGCAAAACCCATGCGCGACATGCGCGACGCCAACGGCAAGAACATCGGGGACTTTTTGCAAATCAGCATCTCAGACACCGGCATCGGCATCAGCGAGGAAGACCAGCGCGGCATGTTCCAACCGTACTTCCGCAGCACCAACGACGAAGCGAAAGAGAAGCCGGGCACGGGGTTGGGGATGTATCTCACCCGCGAACTCATCAAGCAGCACGGCGGCGATGTGTGGCTAGAAAGTGAACTGGGCAAGGGAACCACGTTCCACTTCACCATTCCACTCGCGCCAGAACAAGAACGCACCGGGGAACCTGCGTCCGACTAGGTGTATGAAACACGAACATCACTGGAAATGCAAAACGCCCGCACAACTGCGGGCGTTACTATATAGATGACACTGTTGGCGAACTCGTTTGGGGCTTAGCGCCGCTAAACCCCTACGTCGCCAACAACATCTACACTGCTTCGACACGCTTAGGCGAAGTGCGGCTCAATTTCCTTGAGGATTTGCTCCTTCGGGCGGTAGCCGGTGATGCGGGCAGCGGGCTTACCACCCTTGAACAGGATGAGCGTGGGAATGCCCATGATGCCGTAGTCCATCAGGATTTCCTGGTGGGCGTCAGCGTCTAGCTTGCCGACCTTTACCTTGCCCTCGTAGTCTTCGGCGATCTCCTCGACAATCGGCGCGATCATCTTACACGGACCGCACCAGGTTGCCCAAAAATCGACCAGGACAGGTGTTTCAGACATCAACACTTCACTGTCGAAGTTGTCTTTGGTCACTTCAAATGTCTTCTCGCCCATTAGGGAATGACTCCTGTATAGCTATAGCTTTGACTGTAATTGAGCGGAATGGTATCATGCTCTCCATGTAAGACTAGCCCAGACCTGCAAATCGTACCTGCGTTTTACAGTTTTTTGATTGATTCAGTTGCAGGCTAAGCAATACCCTATTGCAAGCGAATGAATGCTGATATCCCCCCAAACACCACACATGGCAGATGACCTTCACCTACCCGAACTGACGCGGCGACAGGAAGAAATCCTGTCACTCATCATCCGCAGCTTTACCCAAAAGCCCGATCCCGTCAGTTCAAAGTACCTCAAAGACACCTACGAACTGTCCTACAGCGCCGCCACCATCCGCAACGAAATGGCGGTGCTAGACGACCTGCGCTACATTGCCGCGCCCCACGCGTCGTCCGGGCGGGTGCCAACAGAGCAAGGCTACCGTTATTTCGTCAAGCGCCTGCTGGACGGCAACACCCTCACCGAAGCGGAGCGTGCCTATATTTCGGAGCGGTTCCAGGCGCTGCCGATGGCTATCGAACAGTGGCTGCGCGGCGCAGCGAAGCAGCTTGCCCGCACCGTGCACATTGCCAGCCTGGTGACGCCACCCGTGGCGGAAACGTCACGCTTTAAGCACGTCGAGCTCATTTCCATACAGGGGCGGCTTTGCCTGATGGTGCTGGTTACGCACAGCGGCGCGGTTCACCAGCAGATGCTCAACCTCGCAGAACCCGTCTCACAGAACACGCTCAGCGAGGCGGCAAGCCGTGTGAACGCTGTGTGTGCCCAGCTAGACGCCAACGAAACCCGCCGCAAGGGGATCCAACTGCCTGCGCTGGAACGCGACATCTGCGAATTGGCGGCAGACTTGATGGAACGCGCGGACAGCAATCAGGTGCGGGTGGTCTACCGCGATGGCTTGAGTGACGCCGTGGCAACCTTCCCCGGCGGGGAGGGTACCCAACAGGTGTTGCGCGTGTTTGAGGAAAGCGCTGTGCTCAACATGATCCTGAGCGAGATCGTCGCGCCGATGGACAGCCGTGATGTGCAGGTGGTCATTGCCGGGGATGGGCGCTGGGAAGAGCTAAGCCACCTGACGATGGTGCTCAGTCGCTACGGGATCCCTGGGCGGGCAAGCGGTGCGTTGGGCGTGCTCGGTCCTACCAACCTGGACTACGCACGGGCGGTGAGCGCGGTGCAGTACATGGCAGAGCTGATGACCACCATGCTGGTTGACCTGTATGGGCAGGGCGACGAGGACAACCCGCCACAGCCGCCGCATTTTCTGACGTAGCTCTTGTGTGGTACTTCTAAAAATCTTTTACACCTCCCCTACTATAGAGAACATCTAAGGGCGTCACATGGTTATGTGGCGCTCAGCGCGTATAAGTGCCACACCAGCACAATTTTAACGCGATTCTATTACAGTTCAGGCAGACTGTATCCTGTCAGTCGATATAATAGCAGGCGCAATGGATACAAGCATGTGACATAACGGAGGGTGAACCGCCTTGACAGAAAACGCAACGCAAAAAAATGAGGAGCAGGTCGAGGCAAAGCCAGCACCGCGCCAAACTGCGGAGCAGACGGCAGGCAATAGCGACGAGATCGCCGCAATGGCAGATAAGCTCGCTGCTGCCGAAGCAGATGCCCAGGCAAACTTGGAGAAGTGGCAGCGCGTTCTCGCAGACTTCGACAACTACAAAAAGCGCGTGGAGCGTGAGCGCAAAGACGCTTACGAAAACGCCATCGCCGACGTCATGAAGGCGATACTCCCCATTGTCGAGGACTTTGACCGTGCCGTGGAAAATGTGCCACAGGAGTTGAAGGACCACCCCTGGGTAGATGGCACCGTGGCGATCAGCAAAAAGCTGAACCGACTGCTGGAAAACCACGACATTGAGGCGATTGACCCGGTGGGGCAGCCCTTCGACCCGGACATGCACCAGGGGCTGGGTATTGACGAAGACAGCGACCAGGACAGCGGTCACGTAACCGTGACGCTGCAAAAAGGTTATCGTAAGGGTAATAAGCTCCTGCGCCCGGCACTGGTACGGGTTGCAGGGTAGGCATCACAAAGCAATTATCTAGATCAGGAGTAGGTAACACATGGCTAAGATTATCGGTATCGACCTCGGCACCACCAACTCGGCGGTCGCCGTGATGGAGGGTAAAGACCCTGCCATCATCCCAAACTCAGAGGGCAACCGCACCACGCCTTCTGTTGTAGCAACAGACCCCAAATCGGGTGAGCGCCGCGTGGGCAAGCCCGCCCGCAACCAGGCGGTTGTAAACCCGGACAACACCATCTTCTCTGCTAAGCGCTTTATGGGGCGCAAGTTCAACGACCCAGAGGTACAGGGCGCGGTCAAGACAGTGCCCTACCAGGTGAGCGCTGCCCCCAACGGCGATATTCAAATCCACATGGGTGGGCGCACGTACAGCCCGCCGGAGATCGGCGCAATGGTATTGCAGAAGATCAAGGCAGACGCCGAAGCCTACCTCGGTGAGCCAGTCACGCAGGCAGTGATTACGGTTCCGGCATACTTCAATGACGCGCAGCGTAACGCGACCAAGGACGCCGGGCGCATCGCCGGGCTAGAAGTGCTGCGTATCATCAACGAGCCGACGGCAGCGGCACTCGCCTACGGCATGGACGGCAACAAGAACGAGCTAATCTGCGTGTATGACCTGGGTGGCGGTACGTTCGACGTATCCATCCTGGAAATTGGCGATGGCGTGTTTGAGGTTCGTAGCACCAGCGGCGATACGTTCCTGGGCGGTGACAACTTCGACGAGCGCATCATCAACTGGATTGCCGACGAGTTCCAGAAGGAAAACGGCATCGACCTCCGCAACGACCGTCAGGCATTGCAGCGCCTGAAGGAAGAGGCGGAAAAGGCGAAGAAGGAACTTTCCAGCACGACCAGCGCAGACATCAACCTTCCGTTCATCACCGCAGATGCGTCCGGTCCGAAGCACCTGAACATGTCGCTGAGCCGTGCCAAGCTGGAAAGCCTCGTTTCCGATTTGATCCAGCGCTCCATCAAGCCCATTGAGAACGCACTGCGCGACGCCGACGCAAACAAGGACGAAATCGACGCGATTGTGCTTGTGGGCGGTATGACCCGTATGCCCGCTGTGCAGGAGGCAGTCGAGAAGTTCTTCGGCAAGGCACCCAAGAAGGGCGTAAACCCCGACGAAGTGGTCGCACTCGGTGCGGCACGTCAGGCAGGCATCCTCAGCGGTGACGAGACGGGCATCCTGCTGCTGGACGTGACGCCGCTGAGCCTGGGTGTAGAAACACTCGGCAGCATCACCAACGTGGTGATCGAGCGCAACACGACCATCCCCACCCGTAAGGGGCAGGTATATTCCACTGCTGCGGACAACCAGACGCAGGTAGAAATCCATGTGGTGCAGGGCGAGCGCCAGATGGCGACGGACAACAAATCGCTTGGCAAGTTCATCCTGGACGGTATTCCGCCGGCACCGCGTGGCGTCCCGCAGATCGAGGTCACGTTCGACATTGACGCGAACGGTATCTTGAACGTGAGCGCACAGGACAAGGCAACTGGCCGCGAGCAGAAGATCACCATCACCGCCAGCAGTGGTCTGAGTGAGGATGAGATCGAGCGCATGGTGAAGGACGCCGAGGCACACGCTGCCGAGGACGCCGAGCGCAAGGAAGCCGCTGAGGTCCGCAACACTGCCGATGCAACCATCTTCGCAGCAGAGAAGCTGCTGAACGAACACGGCGACAAGCTGCCAGAGGAAGACAAGACCCGCACCACCGAACTGATTCAGGAGGTACGGACGTCCCTGGAGGGTGAGGACATTCAGGCCATCAAGACAGCCACAGAAGCCCTCTCCGCACACATCCAGGGGCGGGGTGCCAACATGTACCAGGGGGTTGCTGCTGCAGGTGGTGCCGCTGCCGGTGCTGATGGCGCGGGTGCCGACGGCAAAG
>CAYVGI010000010.1:0-63450 GCA_964451095.1 uncultured Anaerolineaceae bacterium | reverse complement strand
TGGGAAGATTCCCATAAAGTGTTATAAATGAAATAAAAATTAGGATTTTGTTGCAGCGAAACATTGTCATCTCTGATAGAATGCACGCAGCGGCAACACAAAATTCATGAATAAATGTGCGGGTGGGAGAGTCTGCAATGCCAGTTCAAGTCGAATGGTTGCTTGAAAACCGTATTATCATCGTCAAAAGCCACGGTATCCTCACCGTAGATGACTTCCGTAACAGTGCACGGGAAGTGACCCGCATGATCGGGAGTTGTGACACACCTTGCGTGCACATCGTCATGGACGACACACTGGTAACGGAGATCCCGCGTAGTATCTCCAGTATGCGCCACGCCACCACCTGGCTAGATCACCCGCGCCTGGGTTGGGCAGTGTGCTACGGCACAGAAGATCGCTTCATCACGTTTGTTAGCCAGATGGTCGCCCGTGTGACGCGCATTCGCTACCGCCGCGTGGCAGATTATGGCGAAGCAATCGCGTTGCTACAGGCAAAAGACGGCTCGCTGCCGCAAATCGTAGCAAAGCGTGTGGTTTAGCCGCCTGCTATTCCATAATCGCCCGCAGGAAACGATCCAACCCCGCATAGTCCTTGACGATCTCGGCGTGCGCGGGGCGTAACGCCTCGTGCGCTAGAGCTAACACCACTGCCGCCTGCGCCGCACCGATTTCCATCAACACCAGCGCTCCCGGACGCAGCACGGCAGGTGCCGCTGCCAGCAAACGCCGTACCAAGTCCAACCCATCAGCACCGCCATCCAGCGCCAGATGCGGCTCGTAATGTGAAACCTTTAACTTTGGTACCTCATCGGACGTGATGTAGGGTGGGTTTGCCAGCAGCACATCCACTGTTATGCCCCGCTCAGCCAGCGGTGCGAGCAAGTCCCCGTGCATCCACGTCACGTCCACCTGGGCGGCGTCCGCGTTGCGCTGTGCTACCTCCAGCGCCGCCTCGCTGATGTCGGTTGCGTAGACTGTGGCGTTTGGAGTGTGTGCTTTCAACGTGACGGCGATTGCGCCGCTGCCTGTGCACACATCGGCAACAACAGCATCGGGTTGGTCGGCGGTGCGCTTGAGTGCTGCTTCTAGCAGCAGTTCGGTCTCCGGGCGCGGGATGAGCACATCCGGTGTGACGAGAATACGGCGGTCGTACCAGTCTTTGAACCCGCGAATATAGGCGACAGGCTCACCATCGCGGCGGCGTGCTATCCACCCCTGGTAGGTTGCAATCTCCTCCGGGGTAAGTACCCGCTCTGGGTGAGCGAACAGGTAGGCACGGTTGTCTGCGCCCAGTATATCGCCCAGCAGCACTTGCGCGTCCAGTGACGGAGAGGACGACACGGACGTCAGATCATTGCGGGCGGCGTTCCATGCTTCACGGACGGTGGTCATGCGAATGGTGTGGTACTCATGTAAGCGAGATTGATGTTGCTGCGGCACACGATGTGGTGCCACGCGCTGGGGGCTAAAAGCACCCCAGCTACCGATTCCGGCGGGAAGCACCTGAAGGCGCTCTCACCCGCCGGGCTGCGCCAGGTGTACGCTGCTGCCTGGCGCAATGGGTTCGCACCGCTGCTTTGGGCATGATGCACTGCTGTTTTACCTGGCACAGGCACTATCCCTCCGCTGTCACATTCACGGCAGCGAGCTTGTCAGCCTGTTCTTTCGTCGCCAGCTCGTCAATGAACTCGTCCAGCTTGCCGTCCATCACGCCTTGCAGGTTATAGCTGCTGTAGTTCACGCGGTGGTCGGTCACGCGGCTTTGCGGGTAGTTGTAGGTGCGGATCTTCTCGCTGCGGTCACCGGACCCGATCTGGCTGCGGCGTTCCGCCTCCTGTTCGCTGCGCTGGCGCTCTACCTCTGCCTCGTACAGGCGGTTGCGCAACACGGTGAACGCCCGCAGCTTGTTCTGAAGCTGGCTGCGCTCGTCCTGCATTTCCACCACGATGCCCGTCGGCACATGCGTCAGCCGGACGGCGCTGTCGGTCGTGTTCACGCTCTGCCCGCCCGCGCCCTGGCTGCGGAACACGTCCACGCGCACATCGTTCAGGTTCAGTTCCACGTCCACGTCTTCTAGCTCTGCCAGTACCGCTACGGTTGCGGTGGATGTGTGGATGCGCCCCTGGGATTCAGTCGCAGGCACACGCTGCACGCGGTGCACACCGCTCTCGTACTTGTAGCGGCTGTAGGCACCGTCGCCCTTTACCATGAACTTGATCTGGCTAAAGCCGCCCACGCCTGTTTCGTTTTCCATCAGCGCTTCATACTTGTAGCCGTTTTGCTCCGCGTAGCGCGTATACATCCGATATAAGTCGCTCGCAAAGATGCCCGCCTCGTCGCCGCCCGCCCCAGCACGGATTTCGATGACCACGTTTTTGTCATCACGCGGGTCTTTGGGCAGCAGCAGCAAGCGCAGCTCATCTTCCATTTGGGGCAGTTGGTCTTTTAGTTCGTCAATTTCCAGTTCCGCCAGTTCGCGCATCTCCGGGTCGCGCAGCAGTTCTTTTGCTTGGTCGAATGCCTCTTTCTTTTCCCGGTACTCACGGAAGGCACGCACAATTGGCTCAATGTCGCTGCGCTCCTTGGCGTACTTAGCGACTTGTTCATAGTCCTGTGCGACTTCCGGGTCGCCCATTAGTCGTTCCAGTTCGTTGTAGCGGTTCTCAATGCCCGCCAGCTTGTCCATCATGGCAGTTGTTATCCTTGTTGTGTGTTGTTCAGGTTGCAGGTGTGGTGCGATTAGCAAGCGCGTGCGTGCGCCTGATGGCGGTCTTGCATGCGTGGAGAGGCTAGGTTTCGCCGACGAAAAACGGCGGCTTGTGCTGTGTCGTCATGGTCTTGGTTCTCACTTGTTGCAGGGGAATTATACGCGCCACTGCCGCGAGATTTCAACACGGGGCATGATTGTGTTGGTGTTATGAGCGATATTTGCCCCCAATATGGGGAATAAAGCACCCTGATTGCTAGCCCTGCTTTTTTGTCAGACCTCACCCCCTCAGTCCCCCTCTCCGTAAACGGATGAGGGGGAGGATTGCGAGAATGTCCCCTCCTCGCACGCGAGGAGGGGATTTAGGAGGTGGGGTACGTTAGCGAAAAAGCTTAGGTCGTGTATCGTTTTTGGCAACTAGCAATCAGAGTATAAAGTGGGGTGCATTTCAAGCTAGTGCAATGCATTTTGCCCCTTGCCCACACGTGCCTACGGCACTGGTCGAGGGGCGAAAACCGCCGTCGTGCAGGGTCAGGCGGTACCTCCCCCCTCGCCTAGCCGCGTAGCGGCGGTTGGGAGAGGGAAGATTGAGGGGGGTGAGGGCTAAATCGCACTGAAGTGAAATACACCCTATAAAGTGCACAAAGATGCTATATGGGTGTAGTTCCGCTATAATGACGCGTGATTAAAATACATCGCAATCTATATTTGCGACCCCCAAAACATTACCGTTAAATTAATTACAGAGAGGATGCCCCGATATGCAAAACGCGAAACGTGTGGTGAAGCGCCTGCTTGGGATGCCACTAGACTCCGACCCATACACAGAGGAAGAGGTCAAGCGATTTCGAGAAATCAAAGTCAAGTCTCACGGTATGCTTACCCCTGGTGCATACAGGGCACTCTACGAAGTTGCCCAGGCAGCACCCGACCTTGACCTTGTTGAAGTAGGGGCAGCATCCGGTGCGAGCAGCATCTGCCTGGCGTTGGGCATGATCGACTCGAACAAGTCCTCCAAGTTAATCACGGTGGAGAAACTAGAGGGTGGCTCTCGCATTGAAGTGGGCGACTACGACGCCAACTACAATTTGCTGACGAGCAACATGCAGGCGTTTAACGTGCTAGACCAGGTGCGGCTTTTCCCGCACTACCTGACGGTGGAAAACGCCCCACAGATGAAGGAACTCATCAAAACCGATCAAATCGGCGCACTCGTCCACGACGCTGATGGGCGCATTGACCGGGACTTCTACCTGTTCTGGGAGCTTTTGCCAGACAACGCCGCCATCGTCATTGACGACTGCGAGGACATCCCCCAATTCCGTGAGCAAAGCGAACGCTACCCGGACGGCGGCACCAAGATGCTGACCACCTATCGTCTTACGCAGCTTTTCATTGAGTGGGGGCTGTTCAAGCTGGATCGTATGATCCGTGGCACGGCGTTTGGGCACAAGCCCGCCGGGGCAGACTTCAGCAAAATGGACATGGATACTTGTCAGGCAATTGTAGACAAGATCATGGAAGAGCGCGAAGCATACATGGCAAACAATCCGCAATAGGTGGCTAAGGGCGTGCAAGGGTTGGCTGTGCACAGGCGTGCACGCCAATATTTCCTGCTACAAGCCGTGCGCGTCGCAGCAGAAGTTACGATAGGGGGGGCACCTGCATGGTTCGCAACTCCGCCCACTTGCATCATGAACCATTAAGCCACCCCCGCTATAATACCGTACCGTGACAGCAAGCAAGAGACGGACACCCTCTATCGTGAGCAAACTCTCCCCACAAGTGATTGTGATTGGTGCGGGTCCTGCCGGGCTATCCAGCGCCTACTACCTCAAGCAAGCAGGCATCCCGTTTCGCGTGTACGAAGCATCCGACGAGATTGGGCACACCTGGAACAGCCTGTACCCGTCGCTGCGGCTGAACACCACACGTTGGTACAGCCACATGGTGGATACCCCCATGCCCCTGCACTACGGCATCTTCCCGACGGGCAAGCAATACCACCGCCACCTGCTAGAGTTCACGCTGCGGCACAACCTGACCGACTACATCCACCTGAACACGCCCGTGCAGCGGCTCTCTCGCACGCAGGGCGGCATGTGGCGTGTAGAGACAGCCGACGGTACCCAGGTGGTGCCAGCGGTCATCAGCGCGACTGGACGCTATGGCAGCCCCATTATGCCGGACATTCCCGGTCTGGATGACTTCCACGGAGAAGTGTTGCACGCCAAAGACTACCTCGGTCCGCTGCCGTTCCAGGGCAAGCGCGTGATGGTCGTGGGTAACGGTCCCAGCGGCGTGGACATCGCACCAGAGATTGGCAACCAGCCTGCACAGCCGACGGTGCTGCTTTCCATGCGGACAGGTGTAATCCTGCGCCCGCGCTACCCGCTGGGGTTGCCCAAGCACGCCTGGAAGATCATTAGCGAGCACCTGCCGAGCGCCCTGGGTGACCCGCTCTACAAGGCAATCTCCGGCATTCAGTTCCGCAACCTGGAGCAAAAGGGCATCCGCACGCCGGAACCTGGGCGGGATAGCTCCGCAGCGGCGGGCACCCGTGGCAACGAACTCATCCGGGCGGTAGTGGCAGGACATGTGCGATGTGTGCCCGGACCGCGCCGTTTTTACGGTAAATGCGCGGAGCTAGACGACGGCACATTGCACGAACTGGACGCGGTTATCCTGGCGACGGGCTACAAACCCGTGTTGTACGACTACCTGGACGAACCTGTGCCAGAGGTTGAGTCGCCCGTGCCGTGGCCCGTCCGGGAGCAGGCGGGGTATGTGCCACGCGGCACCGAGGAGGACGGGTACCTGTCTGACAGTGGGCGCGAGGTGAAGGGGCTGCCGGGGCTGTATCTGGTAGGCATCTTCTACCAGGGCAAGGGCGCGATGTACAACTTCAACCTGGAGGCGGACATCGCCGTAGAGCAAATCCAGGGGCGATTGGCAACACTACCAACGCCATTAAGTTGAATTCTAACAGTCTGTTCACCCACAAATCGAACTCGGTTGAGTAAAGTAATATCGTCACAAGTAGAGTTCCACAGGTACTGTGGGGGAACGGCATCAGCCATGGCAACACATACATACTGGTACGAAGACAGTCCTATCTGGGTGGTAGAGCACGCAGGGCACCTGCGCGTTGGTGATTTGTTGCTTGCTGCCCACCAAACACGCCAAATATTACATCGGCGTCCGCTGTTCATTACTGTGGATATGACCGAGGTCATGTACACGTCGTGGTTCATCCAGCAGGCATTACGCCTACGCCCCTTCGACGCCTTCCTCAACGCTTCCCCCGCAGAGCAGATGGCGTTTGTCATTCCCGGCACATGGAAGAACCGCCTTTACCACGCGGTAAAGGCACACCAGGATGGTCATCAGCGTACATCCCGCACACGCTATTACGACACCCGCGAAGAAGCACTTGACCATCTGCTGCAAGCATGGGCGCAAATGCCCACAGATGGCGCAACGCACAAACGAACGAGCTAGGTCACGTTACGGCGCGTAGCCCACACGGTTAATCACGCGGATGATAGCGTCGTTGTAGGCGGTGGCATTTTCCTCCTCCACGCGGATGGCATTCCGCAGCGCGAGTGCCTGGGGGTAGTCGTGCTGGGGCGCAAAGCGGTTGTGCCACACGGGGATCACATTGGTGCCCTCGCTGTCGAGCCCCCAATGCACCTCCGCCTGCACATAATCGGAGTCCAGCGTGCCGGGTGCCAGCAGGCACACCACAAAGTCGCTGCCGCGCACCCGTGCCTCCTGTTCCATGTGCAGCGCATCGCCGGGGTTGCGGTTCATGTCCACGTAAGGGTTCTTCACGCCCGTTATCTGCAAGCGTGCCAGCAGCAGCAGCGCCAGCGCACTGCTTTGCGCCGGGTGGTAGCTAATGTACACCTCTGGTGTGCGTGCCGGGTGTTTGAGCAGTGCAAACGCCGCCATAGTGAGCGAGCCAACGGTGATCGTCGCGCCAGATGCGCTTTGCGCGGTGTCCTCGGTCATGTAGCCAAACGCACCGAGCAAGGTCGTGGAGGGCAGCATGTCTCCCCAGCGGTGCAGGTACTCCGATAAGATCCCGCCACGCACATTCCGGGCAGCAACAATTGCCCCCCGGCGGGTTTCCAGTTGTGCGTCCCACAAGTTGTTCAGTGCCCCCCACGCCAAGTCACGCGCCAGCCGATGGATGCGGTCTACCGGGTCGGTGGGCAGCTCGTCGTCCAGCGGGTTGTGAATAATCAGGTTAGAGCGCATGTTGTTGTCCTTCATGTTGTTCCCCTTGTTCCCCATTTCCCTGTTTCCCTGTAAAGATAACCAAATCAACAAGGATGGCACACCGCTAATCATCGTCTGGCGAGGGGGTGAGGGAGTCGCCGCGCTCTACCGCCTTGCGCAGGCGCTTAAGCTGCCGGGAGATCTCGCGCAGGTTGTCGCGCTGGGCGAGTGCGCGTTCGTCGCTGGGTCCTAGCGGTGCGATGCTGCGGTTGGGGTCTAGCAGTTGTGTGTCGGTATACTGCCGCCCCGCCAAGTCCTGGTAGGTGATGTGCAGGCGAATCACCGTCGTGCCAAAACCATCTTCCTCCAGCCCAAACCAGGACGCATCCATTGTGAACGGGTGTTCCTGGTCGATCACCGGAATGTACAGCGGCAGCCGCTCCATGAACGGCAGGCGCATCGCCTCCGGCACCTCATCAAAATCCAGGCGCACATCCAGCGCGGGCGTGTCGTTAAGGCACAGCACCACCAGTTCGATCACGCGGGCGTTGTGAGCATTGGAGCGCAGCAGCCCGCGCAGTACGGGCTTTTGCAGCCGCCGCCGTGCCCGGATTGATTCCACCAGGAAGTGCCCTGCCGGGTCGCTGTGGGCACCTGCCCGCACGTAATAGCGTTTGTCTGGTGCCATGTGGGGGGCGCTGTTGCTCTCGCCATAGGCGATCACCAGCACACAGTGCCCGTCGCGGATGGCACCGTTCTCGCCGTCGCTGTAAATCGTTTTCACGAGGTAGGGTCCGGCGGGTTCTACATGGCTAATCACCCGGTCAACCCAGTCGCGCAGGCGCTGCCGCCCCATCAGGTCGCTAATGCCACCGTCGATGGTGCCGTTGTCGTCAATGCCGACGATGAGCACGCCGCCACCGCTGTTCCAGAAGGCGGACGCCGCCACCTGTATCTCTTTGGTGAGGTCGCTCACGTTGATGCGGCTGGATTTGAATTCGTATTCGTCGGTTTCACCTTCGCTTAGCGCGGCTAAATCCGCTTCCGTCCACGCTTCAATCATACGGTAGCGTTCCAGCGACATAACGCCTGATCCTTTTATCGCGTTCCGTGCTCATCTGGTTTTTGGCACACAAAACCCCCGGCAACAATTATACCCGACTTTGTGATGTGGTGGCGGCGTTTACCGGGCAATGCGTGCTCGTCGCGGATGGACTTCCCCATATCACACGCGGTAAACGCGATTGTGTTGCTCAGACCCTTCCATCGCAATTCAAACACTGGAATGATTCGCTGTTTGTGCACCTGCCCGGAAACCAGCGAGTGAGAAACTATGGTCACCAGACATCACCCCGTGCGCAACCTACAGCGCCTTTGGCAAACGCAGTCGATATTTCTGCGCTACGGATTCGACATCCTTGTTAACCAGGACGGACGGGACAACCTGCCCACACCCACACGCAAGGACATCCCCGACGTAACCAACCTCTCCCAGCCGGAGAAAATCCGTTTGATGCTGGAAGAACTGGGCACTACCTACGTCAAGCTGGGGCAGATTGCCGGCAGCCAGTACAGCGCACTCCCCAAAGAAATCTCTTTGGAACTGGAGAAGCTGCAAGACGAAACCGCCCCCTTCCCGGCAGATGAAGCAGTATCGCTCATCGAGAAAGAGCTTGGCGCACCCATTGGCGACCTGTTCGACCACTTCGAGCGTGAACCGTTTGCCGCCGCGTCTATTGCACAGGTGCACCGCGCCCGCCTGCCAGATGGCACCGACGTTGTGGTGAAGGTGCAGCGCCCTAGCATCCGCGAAACGATTGAGGCGGACCTGGAGATTATGCAGGTGACGGCAAACGTGCTGGAAAACACGCTGGGGCGCAACCGGGGGCTGATGGAAATCGCGGAGGAGTTCCGGGTGAGCTTGCTGGGTGAACTCGACTTCCGCAACGAAGGGCGCAATGCAGATCGCCTGCACAACAACCTGGAACCCATCTATAACGTTGGTGTGCCCATGATTTACTGGCGCTACGTGAGCGAGAAAGTACTCACGATGTCGTTTATTGACGGGGTGAAGGTGAGCGATGTGGCAGCACTCGCCAGCGCGGGGCTAAAAACACCAGATCTTGCCGACCGCTTCACCGAGGCGATGTCCAAGCAAATTTTACTCGACGGCTTCTTCCACGGTGACCCACACCCCGGTAACGTCATCGTCAACCCAAAGAACGGGCAGATTACCTTCCTAGACTTAGGCATGATGGGCTACCTGGACGAAGAAAGCCGCCGCGAGCTAGGCAACATGATGATCGCGCTGCAAGAGCCAGACACGCGCGAACTCGTTCGCATCGCGCTGCGGCTGGGCGTCACATTTAAAGAGGTGGACAGGCGGGCACTGCGCCGCCAACTGGAACACATCCTCAACCGCTACATGGTCGCGTCGCTGTCTCAGGTCTCCTTTGCAGACATGATGTACGAGATGATGAACACGTTCTTCGACTACGGCGTGCGCCTGCCACCAGAACTCACGCTCGCGATTAAGTCGCTCATCCAAACGCAGGAGATTGCCAGCACGCTCAACCCGGACTTGCAGATGAGCGACATTGCCAACACCGTGAGCGACCAACTGTTCTGGGAGCAGCTTAAGCCCAGTGTGGTGCAGGAGCGGCTGAACGAAACCACAGCGGAAATCCTGCGGCTGGCACCCATCGCGTCCGATGCGGTGGAGCGCGTGCTGCGCGAGGCGAAGTCTGGCAAGCTGACGATTCAGATTGACACCAGCGACCTGCAAATGCAGCTAGAGTCGCTGTCGGAGAACAACAAGCGCATCACCGTGGGGCTAACGGTCGCTGGCATGGCGATTGGCTCCGCCATTGCGATGAGCGTGAACCCACAGGAGGCATGGTCGTTTATCCCGCTGCTGGGCGTGGTCGGCTTTACCGTATCCATCGGTGTGGGCGCATGGCTGGTGGTCAAGCTGCTGTGGGAGATTTGGGGACCATAGCACCAAGACAATCCTTTGGGAAATCTTACAGAATGTATACGTTCGCTTGTTACCGTAGGGAATGTAGTACATCTGCAAAACAAACACGAGGTAACACCCCACATGGCAACTAAGTCCGAGTTCCAGCGCCACCTAGAAGAACGCCTGACGGAAATTCAGGATCAGATCAACACCTTTAACAAAAAGGTTGAGGAATCCGGCGAGGTCGCACGCAAGGAACTGGAGCGTTCCCTAGACGACCTGAAGGCACGCAACGAAAAGGCGGAGCGCCAGCTAAACGACCTGCGCAGTGCCGGCGAAGACGTATGGCAGACGATGGCAACCGATATTGAGTCTCACTGGAAGGACTTCACCGCCGCAGTGAACAACGTCATCGTGGAGAGCGAGAAGGACGCGCAGCGCACGGGCACACAAGATGTCTCCAGCGCCGACCCCATCCACGGCGACCTAAACGAGAGCGACATCGGCAAGAACGGGAGCTAAGCGCCAGCACCGCCGCTGCCCCGCAAATGGCTCCCGCACAGCGGGGCGGCACCCACTCCCCAACCAACGCCTACAAATCGTCCTCGCTTAGCAGCGGTATAATGTAGATCACAGGCTCCTCATAGGGGTGCGCTGCTGTGATGGCACCTACAACCGCCTTTGCCTTGTCCCGTTCGCAGAACGTTTCTACGCGCACTTCCGCTTCCGCGTTAATCTCGCCCACATCGCCAACGTGCGGGGCTGCGCCTTCCCCTGGCAAAAAGCGCCCCACGCCCTCCGCTGCGAACGAACAGAATGTATACTCGCCCAGCACACCCGCGCCCGCCTCGCCCATCGCCTTCAACACCGGGGGCAGGTCATCCCGCGAGACGGTGAACACAATTTGAACCTTGTTGCCGCGCATGTGGCACTCCTTCGCAATTCGCGCAATCGCCGCCTATAATGTGCCTATCTTATCCAGCAGGCACCACGAAACCAAACCCACATGGAAAAACCGCTTATCTTGATCGTCAACGACGATGGCATCCAGTCGCCGGGGCTTTACGCCGCTGCGGAGGCAGTCGCGCACCTGGGCGAGCTGTTGATTGCCGCGCCCAAAGAACAACAAACCAGCATGGGGCGTGCTCGCCCGCGTAACGCGCCGCTCGGCATCATCGAGCAGACCACCGTGCCCATCAACGGGCAAGACCACCCCGCCTACGCCGTCCATGCCACGCCCGCCATGGCAGTGAGCCATGCGGTGCTGGAAATCGCGCCGCGCAAACCTGCCATGTGCATTAGCGGGGTGAACTACGGCGAAAACGTCGCGTACAGTTTGCTTTCCAGCGGCACGGTGGGTGCCGCATTTGAGGCAGCCTCTCACAATATCCCGGCGCTTGCTATCTCTATCGAGACGGACATCCACACCGCCCACACCCGCGATTACCCGATGCTGGACTACGCCGCCACCAAGCACTTTACCCGCACCATAGCAGAGCGCCTGCTGGCACAGGGGCTGCCGCCGCACGTCGCGTGCCTGAACCTGAATGTGCCCAACGACGCGACACCAGAGACAGACATGCGCGTGACGCGCATCAGCGGCATTAACTTCTACGACTTCCTGGAAGAGCAGGCACAGCGCGACTTCAGCCAGCCGTTTAAGCCGGCAGAGCACAAAGTGCCGGACGGCGCGGAACCGGACAGCGATGTGCAGGCGGTGGTGATTGACCGGGTGGTGTCTTTAACGCCGATTGCCCGCAACATTACGGCAGACCGGGCGTTCTTGACGGATTGGATGCGTTAGCGCGGCGCTCCCCCCCCCAGTTTTGCAGGGGATTTTTGCAAGAGGGCTGTGCTATGCTGGGCATAATGATAGGACGGATTGGGGCGTTTTATGCTACTGGCGATTGCGGCGGTGCTGCTGACGGGTGGGTTGGTGCTGGTGATATTGTCGCTGCTGCGGACGGAGCGCATATTCTCGCTTGCTCTGCCGGGGCGGGAGGTGCGGCGCATCTGGCTGCCGCTGGGACTGACACTGATTACGGTGAGTGCGCTGTTTGGCGTTACCTACACCACCACCCTGCCGTCGTCCCCGCTGCGGCAGGCACAAACCCAGGACATGATTACCCGCCATGTGCAGTCCACGATGGGTGCCCACACAGTTTACTTTGTGGCACACACGCAAACGATCTACGCGGGCACCGCATCGCCTTTTGCGCACAACGGCAACCGCCGCACCGTTTCTGCCGCAATGTCACAGGGCATGTCCACGTGGGATGTGACCTCAACGGTTAGTGCTGCCCGCCTGACGTTGACCCAGCACGGCGTCAATGTCAGGCTCATCCAAGGCGAGCAGGGTATTCCGCTGACGGGCACGTACAGTGCGCAGGCAACCGCCACCGCCACCCGCTGGACGCGCACCCCCACGCCCGTGGGCACACCCTATTATTCTCCGACGCCGACAGCACCCGCCACCGCAACCCGCCCGCCGGGTATCACGGACTTTGAAGCGACTGCTACTGCAATCATCGCTAACGCCACCCAGACCGAAGCTGCCGCACAAACGCAGACTGCCGCGCCGTAGATCACTACCATGCGACTTCGTACCACAGTGCCCACACCGCCGTGAACAAGCTGCTGAGCATTACGCACAGGTACAGCACGCCGCCACGCAGCAGCGGGCGTGGCAGCAACGCGCCTGCCCATACCGCGTACAGCGGGAACACGACCATCATGTAGCGCCCCAGGTTGTACCAGTGCGATGCGCTCACCAGCAGCGTGAGGAAAGCCCACATGGTGTACGGGAAGGGCAGCACCCGCCAGATAAACAACACGGTCACGAACGCCACCGCGCCAAACAGCATGTTTGTCACTTCATGGAACGGATAGTCCCCGCTGAAGAAGCTCCCCGGCGAGAAAAACATGCTAGCTGTGTTGCCCAGGCGCACGAAGTCGTAGGCGGGGGGCCACCCCTGCTGCGCCGCTACCGCAAATTCAAGCGGATTGCCCGTGTACCACCACAGGTACGCCATGTAGCCGAGCGTGCCGCCTGCACCCAGCACCAGCCACAGCACATTCAAGCGGATTTTACGCGGGTCGTAGCCGATGCTGTGCAGGTACAGCAGCACCAGCCCCGGCATCACCAGCACGCCGACCAGTCGCGTCGCGCCGCACACTGCTGCGAGCAACGCAGCAGGCAACCAGCGCTCGCGCTCCGCAAAATAAAATGCGCCCACCGCCCCTAGCAAAAACACGGACTCGCTGTACATCGCATTGAAGTAGAACGTCATCGGGTACGCGCACAGTAGCGCCAGCGCCAACAGCGCACCGTCATCACCCAGGTGCGGCAGCGCCCAGCGGTGGAACAGCCATGCCGCCACGACAAAACACACGTTGGAGACAATCAGCCCGGAGATGAACGGGCTGGGTATCACGCGGTTCACGACCCAGATGAGCATCGGAAAACCAGGGAAGAACGCCTCTCGCCGCTGGACGGCAAGATTGGGGTTTTCGTAGCCCTCCGTGGCAACGGACGCATACCAGAACGAATCCCAGCGCACCAGTCCATCTACCAGCACATTTTCCGGCGCAAACCGCCCAAATTGCGATCCGTCTCTTACGGGCAGCGCGACCAGCGCCACGGATGCAATGAGCAGCACACCCAGGCGGCTTATCAGGATGATTGCCAAGGGGTGCGGGCGGCGTGGTGTGGTGGGTTCTGAGGCGTTCATTGGGGGTTACTCTTGGGTTACTTTGTAAAAGCGGCAGGGAAAATATCACGCACAGGCAGCTCAAACCCCGGCAGAACAGGGTCGCCGTGCAGTGTGTCTGCCGCGTTGAGCATGGCGACCGCTCCCTGTTGGTACACCATCACCACTTGCAGCTCCGGGAAGACGACCCACACCAGTGCTGTGCCAGCACATCTTCATATTCAGACCGCTGAACCATCTCCCAGAACCTATCCACTGTGATGAAAGTCGTTTGCTGCTGCGCGACCATGCTGCTGCGCCTCCGTGATAGCCTGCCGACCGAATTGTAGCACGATTCTGCCTGTGACCTGTGCTGGCGGAACGTGCTCAGGCTCGGTTACAATACGCGCTATTGCGCTTGAGAAGAAAAGAACTAAAGGGGCACTCATCTGTGAACGACCAGGACAAGTCAATCGTTACCCGGGGCGACGATCAACCGGAAACACTGAGCGAGTCGTTAGGCGGCTACCCAGCATTAGTGCTGTTGGTTGGTTTCATACTGGTGATGGCGCTGGTGTTTGCCTTCCCCACGCCCGGCAACCCGGCAGCGCAACCCGTCGGCACCCCCCAGGCGAATATTCTAGACACCCTCGCGCAGATCACCGCGCAGCCTGCCGTGACGGAAGAAGCGGTGATTGCAACTGAAGAAGCGGTGATTGCAACTGAGGAAGCAGTGATTGCAACCGAGGAAGCAGTGATTGCAACCGAAGAAGTTGCTGCCTTTGACGAGAGCGAAGTCGTTATCGCGTTTGGCAACATGATCGACGGCACCGAGGTCACGTCGCCGTTTACAATTGACATGGTGGCAGAGGGCATTGAGGTTGTGCCCGCAGGCGAAATCATTGAGGGTACCGGGCACTTTCACATCCTGATTGACCAACCGTTTGTGCCCGCTGGTGAGATCATCCCCGCTGACGCCAACCACCTGCATTACGGCGACGGTGCAACGCAGGCAACGCTTGACCTGCCCGCGGGTGTGTACACGCTGCGCCTACAATTCGCGGATGGCTCCCATGCAGCATACCCGGCGGATATCTACGGTGACGAGGCAACCATTCTCGTCTTCCCGTCAATGGATGCTGCCACGACCGAAGAAGCGGTGATGACCGAGGAACCTGCTGCCACGGAAGAAGCAGTCATGACCGAAGAAGCGGTGATGACCGAAGAAGCGGTTGCCACGGAGGAAGTTGCCGCCGCTGATGACCCCATTGCCGTCGCTATTGAGGCGGGCGATGTGGCGCTTGGGCAGCAGATCTTCAACCAGCAGTATGATACGTCTGTCGGACCGTGGATTTGTGCAAGCTGCCACAGCGTGGATGAGAGCCAAGCACGCCTGGTTGGTCCGCCGCAGTGGGGGTTGTGGGAGCGCGGCGTGGAGCGCATTGCGGAGACAGGCGACCCGGATGTGCCGACCTACATCTACAATGCCATTGTGCACCCGAACGACTACATCGTCCCGGCGGACGCGGGCGGTGCCTACCCAGAGAACCTGATGCCCCCCAACTACGGTGAAATCCTCACAGAAGAGGAGCTAGACGCCCTGGTCGCGTACCTGCTCACACTGGGCAACCCGAACTACGAGGGGTAGCGAACCCTGCACCCTTTCCACTGCATCGCCCTGAGCCGATTGGGGTGATGCTACCACCTTACAGGTACATCGTACTCAGCAAACACACGATCGTGTGATAGGAGTACAAAGCGCTGATGCACAGCCTGTGCAATCAACAGCCGATCAAATGGGTCACGGTGGTGCAGCGGCAGTTCATCCAGCGTTATTATGTGTTGCAGCGTGACTGGCAAAATTTGTAGGTTATTTTTGCTCTGCTACTCTGCAATCACATCAGCTATGTGCCTTTTTAGAGTTAGTTTGCCGATCTGCGATTTGATTTGCATTTCCCAGGCACTGATGAGACTAAACCCTTTGGTGTGTTGTGGATCGCGAATGAGCGCACGCGCTTCATTAGATAGCCGTGAGGCGTCTGAAGTTGCCCAAATTAAGACGTGTGTGTCCAGCAGCAGGTTCATTCCTCACCCAACCAGAACGCGTCCCGCAGCGGGTCATCGAAGTCGGGCGTGGTCTGGATGGCACCACTGGCAAGATCAAACTGCCACTCGCTATGCGGCGTTGCCTGCGTGACATCGGCACGGCGACCGCTGGCGAGGTAGTCTAAGAGTTGTGCCCGCTGCTGAGGTGCAAGTCTATCCACTGCTGCGTAAAGTGCTTCGATGTCCATAGTCTTGTTTCGCTACTCCAAACCAAGCCGCTTACTGGGCAAGTATAGCACGAGATGCGCCATCGTTTTGTGCTCGCAGCCCACCCGTCCACGTGAGTGTGGTGTTTGTTGTGCGGTGATACGGATATATCAAAACAGCGAACAAGCTGTGAGGGTTGAGCGCACTGTGCTCTTGCCCTGCTGGCGATTTCCATTTTTTACAGGTCTTAGGCAGGCTGTGTAATCTTGCCCACATTGGTGATGGGCACACTGACATATGCTACATTCAGCAATTAGCCCTAAACTCATGTAGTAATCATGTGCGTGGGCTAACCTTGTTAACAAACCTTCATGGGCATGGAGACACAAACAACCTTATGCAACAAGTAAAGAAACCGAGTCTGCTTACAGGGGCGCTCGTCGGACTACTGCTGACGGCACCGCTGCTCGCACTGATCTTCCTGGGCTCCCGCTTGGTGGGGCTGCCGCTCGTCCCGCTAGACTTCTTCGATTGGCTGGTGCCGATTTTGCCCGGCGACGTGATTACGTTCGGTATTGACGTGATGGTGGATGCCATCATCGCTGCTGGCTACGGGCAAGATGTCGACACCGTCGCCAAAACGCTGGAACAGGGCATGGCATATGTGTTCATCCTTGGGTTGGGCGTTGTGCTCGGTGCGGTGTTCTTCGCGCTGGCACCGCGCTTTGGCAACCGCGTGTACTTCGCTGGCGCAGTCGTGGGTGGCGTGGTCGGGCTGGCATTCACTGCCATCAGCCTGGATAACGGCGTCTTCGACACGAGCGGCGCTGCTGCTGGTGCCTGGGTGCTGGCGCTGTTTACCGCGTGGGGTGTGGCGTTCGGCTGGCTGTTCAATGACTTGAGCGAAATGCCGCTGGAACCGGGCAAAGCGAAAGGTAAACCCAAGAACGACGAGGCAGAACCCGCACCCGTACCTGCCGCAAATGTCCAGCAGATTGGTCGCCGGGAGTTCCTGGTGCGTGTGGGCGGTGCTACCGCAACGCTGACACTCGTCGGCGCTGGGCTGGGGCTAGCACTGGGCGAAGGTAGCGCAGACGCGACTACAGTCGCAAGCGGCGCTGGCGCCGAAGACGGCACGATCGCGACGGGCAGCACCGCCGGCCAACTACCTAACGCGGATGCCGCCATGCAACCTGCGCCGGGGATGCGCCCCGAGTACACCCCGGTAGCAGAACACTACCGCATCGACATCGCCACCCGCCCAATTGAGATCGACGCTGAAACGTGGGTGCTGCCCTTCACCGGGTTGGTAGCGGAAAACCGCGCCTTCACCATGCAAGAGCTACGTGCGCTGCCCGCCCGTGACGAGTACATCACCATGCAGTGCATCTCCAACCGCCTGGGGGGTAATCTCATCAGTACCACGCGCTGGACGGGCACACCTGTGCGTGAGGTGTTGCAGCAGCTTGAAATTGAGCCGAGCGGCAAGTGGCTGCGTATCCAGTGGGGTGATGACTTCTTCGAGTACCTCAGCATCGACATGGCGATGGAAGACGAGCGCATCATGTTCACCTACGACTTTGACGGCGCTCCGCTGCCCGTGCGTAACGGCTTCCCGCTGCGCGTGTACATCCCGGAGCGCTACGGCATGAAGCAGCCGAAGTGGATCACCAACATTGAAGTTGTGGAAGAGGACGAGCGCGGTTACTGGGTACGCCGTGGCTGGAGTGCGGACGCGATCATGCAGACGACCTCCATCGTGGATACGGTCGCCACCAATGACATCTACCAGGATGAAGATGGTAACTGGCGCGTGCCTGTGGGTGGCTTTGCGATGTCCTCCATTCGTGGCATCAGCAAGGTAGAGCTGAGCATCAACGACGGCGATTGGATTGAGGCAGACCTGCGCGACCCGATTAGCGATAAGACGTGGGTGTTCTGGCGCTATGACTGGGCGTTTGAGGAGGGTGAGCACGCTTTCCGTGTGCGTGCCTACGACGCGGATGGCACCCTGCAACCGACCGAGAGTGCTGACGTGCGCCCGGACGGTGCAACGGGCGTGCACACCGCCGTTGCTGATCTCACGATCCCAGAAGCGGAGAGCGAAACCGCGTCCTAGCACTTCACCACAAGGGTATTGACGGCAGGGGCACAAACGTGCTGTGCTCCTGCCCGAAGCGGTTAAACACTATCACGACCCACCGTGGGCACGGGTAAAAAATCCCCCTGCCCAGGGTAAGCAGAAACGCGAAAAGGGCACCCACGGTGCCCTTTTTTGTTGCCTATCGGATTGTCGTCTGTGCCGGGGTGCAGTGTGCAACTAATCTTTGGAGATGCGATATGGCTCAGCGCGGTCGAGCAACCAGTTGGTGGCGTCGTCGTAGCGCCCATTGTGGAACAACCGCACACCGTCTTCAATGCGCGATAGATCGCTAAATGCGACTGCCAGCTTGTGCAGCAGCCCATAACGGTATACCACCGCCATGTCAATTTGCGGCGGGTTTTGATATTCCCGCGACCACAAGCGTACGGCGTATGTCGCATAGCCCACGGGCATCATGCCCGGCTCGCGCAGGTCTAGCAGAACGGGCGCGTAGGCGTCCCGGTGCATCAGCAGGTGGTACATCAAGTCCGTCATATGAGAAAGCCAGTGGTCTACCGCATAACGCGATGACTCGTGCATCACCATCAGGTGAATACCGCTTTCCAGAACGAGGTGGGAACAGGGGGTTTGGGTTTCCGGCTGGGCGGTGTACATCGCAGCGGCTCCGGTTACTTTTCTGTCTTTTCCATATTGAGGGTAGCACATTAACGTCGCATGAAAGCCAGCTACACATCGCGCCAATGTTAAAAAGTTGTTACATCACCTATTCACAGGAAAAATGTGAATAGGTGCTTGCCCTTCACAAGCATAATGTGATACCCTGTATGTACAAGGAAACAAGCGGCGCACGCCAATAGGTTAGTGTGTTCCGCGTATTGGAAACCCTGCTTCGCAGGGTACTATGCCGCCGTCGGCGGCATAGTACCCTCCCATTCCGTAGCGTGCTGGGCGCACGTCCCGCCACGGCGGGGCGCGCGAACGGAGCTTGCAGCGCAGGGGATACCTGCGGGGGGGTGTCACCGGGCAATGCGGCGGTGGCGACCGCCCCGCATCAACCTGTGCTCCCTCCTACTAGGGCGCGGTGCAAACGGTGCGCTATGGAATTCCCGATGAGTTGGTGTGGGATGAGAAAATAACGATGGACAACTTACAAACAACCGGACTGTTTGGTCTGCGCAAGGCGATCACAATTTACGAATACGAACGAGGCTTGCTCTACGAAGAGGGCAAGTTCACGCAGTTGCTACAGCCAGGGCGCTACACATGGTGGCGCTGGGCACGGGTGGATGTGACGCCCGTGAGCACCCGCCAGATGAGTGAGGTGGTTGCCGGGCAGGCAATTCTCACGTCCGACCGGATTGAGGTGCGTGTGAGCCTCGTCGCACAGTACGCTATCAGCGATCCGATAGTAGCGGTGAACAGCGTCGCCAGCTACAGCGACCAGCTTTACCAGGATTTGCAACTCGTATTGCGCGATCTGGTTGCCGCCCGCGACCTGGAAGCACTACTCAACGACCGCAACGAGATTGCAACGGAACTGCTCGCTGGCGTGAAGGAAAACGCACTCAGCTACGGGCTGGACTTGCAGCGGGTGGGCATCCGAGATGTGATCCTGCCGGGGGTGGTACGTGATGTGTTCCTGCGCGAAGTCGCCGCCGACCGCGAAGGACGCGCAGAACTCATCCGGGCACGCCACGAGGTGGCAGCGGCACGCGCGCGTGCCAACACCGCCAAGCTCATGGCAGACAACCCGAATATCCAGCGCATCCAGGAGCTAGAGGCGCTGGTGAAGATTGCGGGGCGCAACGGTAGTATGGTGCTGCTGCCCGCCTTCGCCGATTTGCTGAGCCGTATGGGCAGCACGTCCGGTGGTAGCAATGGTAATGGCAACGGCAGCGGCGGTGGACAAACGGGCTAGTCGCACTTCTATCCCGTTGGCGCACGCTCCGGTTCTAGCACAGGAGCGTGCGTGCGTTCCGGGTGCCATACCTGCTGTACGGCATCTAGCCACAGCACAATCAGCGTATGCGGCACGGTCAGGGCGGCGATAAGCGCCAGATACAGCCCCACCGCGCCCAGCGCGTCTGTGGGGCGGACGGGCACCACCGCGTACAGCCCACCCAGGATCACCAGCGCGAGTCCGGTCATGGGCAGCGCCAGGCGATAGAAGCGCCCCAGCGCCGCGTGTGTGCGCCCTTGCGCCAACTGCTCGGTCGCACGCTCATCCAGCAGCAGCAAGCGGGCAATGTGCCGCACCGCGTGCCACAGGCAGAAGTACAGCCCCACCGCCAGAAACGGCGGCACAACGGCAAAGTATGCTGCCAGCAGTGCTGTCTCTCCCACGTAGGAGCGCCATGCCCTCGTCGGTTGGTAGGTGCTTGCTGCATCAAAGGCGATGACGCCCAGCAGCGCTAACCCTAACCCAACCCGGAACGGCACACCAAACAGCCACGGCAGCGGGTTTGCCACCGGAACCGCACTGAACGACGCGACAATGCCCTCCAACGCCAGCGCATAATCTGCCGGGAAGAACACCAGCGGCACCATCATCGGCAGCGCCCCCCGCACGAGTGCCGCCTGCACCCGCTGTGCTGGGGAGCGCAGCACATCCCCGGAGCCAAACGACAGGACAGCGTGCAAGTCACCCAGCCCCCAGTGGAACCACGTCAGCAGGATAAAGAACACAAAACCCGCCAGCGGGAAGACAAACCACACGCCCAGCATCACGCCGATGGGCAGCACATACGCGCCCAAAAGCCCCAGCAGCGCCCGCCGCGTCAACGGGCGTCCGTTTACCATGCCCGGCACGATGTGATCCACTGCGCCGTGTGGCAGCCCCAGCAGCACCGCGCTTAGCAGCAGCGGGATGAATTGCACCGTCAGCGGCACGTCCACTGGCAGCAGGAACAGCACTGCGACCGCGCCCAACACCCACCGCGACGGCATGACAATGTGGCGGTTGATGGTATCTCTTGCAGGCTCCGGTGGGCGCAGCGGTGCATCTAGCGACAGTGCCCGCCGGGCAACTGCGTACACCTGCTGCACAAAGCGTTCCCAGGCACCTGTTTCCGCCACCCAGGCGAACAACAGTAACCCCTGCACCACCATGATATTGGTCACAGCGAAGAAAATTAGCTCTTCGATGGGCAGCCCAAACACCATGATCTGGGTGCTGGTGGCGGTGGTGATGTGCCACACGCCCGCACCAATGGCGAAGCGGTCAACGACACCAAGGTACAGCGTGGGCGGGATGATGCCTGCCAGCGCCACGCGCCAGTTCCGCACCAATTGGTCGCCGCCAACTGCCCAGTGCAGCGCCAGCACCGGAGCCGCCCACACCAGGATCATGGCGAGGTAGCGATAGGACGGTGGTGCCAGCAGGAGCGCGGCGCTTAGCAGTGTGATGATGCCAAACACCACCGCGCCACTCACGCGCACCGACGTGCGCTGCTTTGCGAACCAGCGCGGTTCGTACAGCGTGCTCATGTGGTACAGCCACAGCCCGGTCAAGATCGGTTGCAGGATGAAAAACAGGTACTCTTCAATCGGCACGTAGCCAATCGTCATTAACACACGGTCTGCGCCATACGTCCAGATGGCGTTGGCAACCAGCCAGTTGTCCCATGGCGTTGCATACGCAAACGCGATGAGCGAGATTGTGATGATACCCAATCGGGCGAAGCGTTCCCGCCGCCCCGTATGCGGGAGCAGCAGCCACAACAGCAGTATCAACGGAACAATAAAACGGATGTGAAAGGTCAAGTATGTCATAGTGCCGCAATCATACGTGTACAAGATAATCACTTAGGAAGCTTTGTGTGAATGGTGGTTGAGTGTACAACTAACTGTGGACATTCCAGAACGCATGTGCTAGGTTTATCTAGTCGATTAGCGTAACCGGCTAATCACTCAACCTAAATTCACTAAAGCTAATTTGAACGCACCACCCACTTTCAGTGGGTGGTGCGTTCAATTTACACTCCCATACAAAATTGAATTTTGTGATTGCTCTGATGTGCGTGCCGTACGCCATCCTGCTGGGACTGCCTTTCCGACATATATAGGTCGTTCGAAACTAGGGTCTGCAATTTTCCCGTACAGAGTATTTAGGTTGGTCAGGTACAGCGCATAGACGCCAACGCCGTGGAATGCTTCCTCAGGTGGAAGATGGTGTACGGGTGTTTTTGCCAAGAACGCGATAGCGTCCTGAACCACACTTTGAAACAAAGGTGAACGAAATTGTTGCAAAGAATTATCGACAGGCATGATCACTCTTCTCTTAGACTATAAGGTCAATATGTTGGTTGATCTCGCCACAGCAGCACTGCCACCACAAACGCGGGCAGCCGCAGTTGGCGCTTGGCACGCCACGGCTGCCGCACCAACCGGAACAGCCACTCCAGCCCGGCGGTACGCATCCAGTTTGGTGCCAGGGGCACATCGCCTGCCAAATAATCCAGCGTGCCGCCAATGCCCATCGCCACGGGCACGTTCAGGCGCGGGGCGTTGCGGGCAATCCACTTGTCTTGCTGCGGTGCGCCATACGCCACGAACAGAATATCCGCGTTCGCCGCGTTGACCCGTTCTACGAGTGTATCCTCGTCCTGTGGGTGGGGACTACCGCTGTACGTGCCCACGATCTGCACGCCGGGGTAGCGCTTGCGCAGGGCATCTGCTGCCCGCTCTGCCACGCCCTCTGCCGCACCTAGCAGGAAAATCCGCCAACCTGTTTGCGTGGCACGTTCCGCAATGCGCGGCACGCCATCGCTGCCCGTCACCCGCTCTGGAATCGGGTTGCGCAGGTAGCGTGCGGCGTACAGAAGCCCCACCCCATCGGGAATGCACAGGTCAACGCGGTTGAGAATATTGAAGAAGTTCGGGTCGCGCTGCGCGATCATCACAAACTCCGGGTTGACGGTGCAAATCTGGTGCAGGCGGTCGCGGGCGTCTATCCACGCGCCGATGCGGGTTAGCATGTCATCGTAGCTGGTTTTGTCTACGGGTACGCCGAGGATACGCACCCGGTGGGGGCGGTGGGGGGCGGTGGGCGCGTTGCGTTTCGACGCTGCGTTGTCCGGGGTGTTGCCGTCCAGCAGATTCGCTGCCGCCCCGTACACATCATCCGCCGTGACCATTTTCATGCAGGTGCGGGCGGCGCAGCCCTCGCGCAAACCCACGCCGGTGCCAACGTAACTGCACGGTGAGCAGGTCGGGGCGCTGCGGACAACGGCATAACGTCCGCTGGGTGCCCACGGTGCCCACGCCCGGTGATTGCTGGGACCGAAGATTGCCACCGTCGGCACGCCGCTGCCCGCTGCCATGTGCATCACGCCGCTGTCCGCACCAATGAACAAGTCACACGTGCTCAGCACGCTCACCAACTGTGCCAGGGTGGTTTTCCCGGTCAAATCTGTTAGATGGGTTGGCGCGGGCACTGTGCCATTTTGCCGCATTGCATCTAGCACGGCGGGCGTATCATCACCGTGGGTGCCCACAAACACGACCTGTGCGCCGCGCTCGTCTATCAGGCGCTGTGCCACCGCCGCGAACTTGTCGGGTTCCCAGCGCCGTGCCGTGGAATAGCCGCCGCTGCCCGCGTGCATCGCCACCACTGGCGAGGATGCCCCCTCCAGCAGTTCGACGTGTGCCGCCGGGAACCGGATCGCCGCATCGCGGAAGGCGCGGGGGCGTGCTCGTTCCCCCGCCGTGACCTCCGCCAGGCGCAACCAGTAACGCACCTGGTGCATCGCGCCAAAGCCGCGCTCTTTCACGCCGTCGTTCAGGAACCACGTCTTGGCACCGCCCCGCAGCCCAACCCGCCGCCCGCTGCCCGCCGCAAGTGCCATCCCGGCGAACTTTAGCGCCCCGAATGCAGTGCTGAAGTGATGGAAGAAGACGATCGTGCCGTAAACGCCCTGGTCGATCTGCCGCCATAGGTGCAGCAGCGACTGCCAGTTGCGCGGGTTCGCCAACGCGAGCGGGCTATCGAATGTGTGTTTGTCGAAGGTGATGATCTCATTCACCAGGGTTTCGTCAACGACGGGTGCGGCGTGGGGCGTGGTCAGCAGTGTGATGTGTGCGTGGGGCAGGGCATGGCGCAGCGCGGCAAGCGCCGGGGTGGTGAGCACCAGGTCGCCAATATCGGCAAGCTGCACACACAGGATACGTTTGGGCACGGTTCGTTTGTCTTCTCTGTCGCGGGCAAAGCGCGGCACATTGTACCGCAAAACGAAAAAGGGCGGCACACACACGGTGTACCGCCCTCAGTGGCTGTGGAGATGGGCAGAGTCGAACTGCCGTCCGAGAAATTAGACACAACGCTTCTACAAGCTTAGTCTGTCATTTAGATTTCGCCGCCAGTAGCCTGGACAGACATAGTACGCCGACGACTAACCAGATGTCATCTATGGCACGCCTTATCGGTGTCTGACGTGTTGCACCCTGTGCTCGTATGATGTCCGTGTTCAGTAGACAGGTATAGATCCCACGGACAGCCAACCGTCATTGTGGTCGGCGGACTCTGTTACTGCTTACGCAGCCAGAGCGTAGGTGTTGTTTTCTGCACCTATTGGTATTGCCCTTGATGACGCAGCTAGGGCACTGCGGCTTGCAACGCAGGATCATCCTCCCCCGTCGAATCCGTTACATCCCCATGTTGTTAAACTGCCGACTGTCAGTATACCACACCCGTGCCGTCTGTCCAGCGTGACCCGTCAAGAGCCTATAAGAACCGCGTAAGAGAAATCGGCGTCTCAGTTGCCTGTACACATCGGCGGACCCTCCGGCGGGTACGTCCACGTTTCGCGCACGGCGCTGTCGCTCGCCATCACCTGGAACTGGTTATACAGCGTTAGCAGCGCGGTGCAATCGCCCAAAATCTCTGCCGCCTGCCCCTGCAAATACCAGCACTCGAAGATGCGCTGCTGCGGTGGCACATTTTGCATTACCTGCAATGACGAGCAGCGGTTGAGCGTCTGCTGCGCCTGGGTGAAGTCCCCGCCCAGGTAGTGCAGCCGCCCCAGCCGATACCACCCGGCGGGCAGCGTGGGCGCGAACTCGGTAATCTGCTGGCAGTATTGCAGGGCGCTCTCGCGCTCACCGATGCCTTCGGTTAGCTCGCACAGCCGCAGCCGTGCTTTGGCGTTCTCCGCGTCCAGGTTAAGCACGCGCAGGTAGGCGTTTTCCGCCGTGTCCGGGTCGCTCACCTGCCGCGCATAGAGTGCCCGCTCGTAGCGCAGCGGAATCACGCTGCTGTAATCCTCAATGAGGGCGTCCAGCGCTTCGCCAGCGTCCAGGTAGCGCCCCAGGTCTGCCAGGCTGATGGCACGGGCACGGCGGGCGTCGAACACTTCCGGTGTGTTGGCGTCGTTGCTGATGGCGGTTTCGCTGTGGCGCAGGGCGGTGTCGTAGCTGCCTGCACGAGCGTACCCCAGCGCCTGGGATGTGCGTGCCAGCGTGTGGTTGGGGTCGATTTCCAGTGCCCGCTCTGCAACTTCGACTGCCTGCGCCGCCTGACCGTTCGCTTGCAGTGCGAAGGCGTGCGCGGCGAGCGCGTCCGGGTCGGTTGGGTTGCGCACCGCCACAGACGCGGCGGTTTCCAGGGCGGTGGCAAGGTCATCCTCGTAGCGGAAGTCCACGTAGCTGCGGTAGACGAGGGCGCGGGTGAGTGTCATGGCAGCGGTGGTATCGTTCGGGTTGCTTTGCAGTGCCGCTTCTGCCTGCTGAACCGCGCCGTTCAGGTCGCCTGCATTAAAGGCACGCACGGCGGCGCTGCCTGCGTCCGCTGTGGGGGAAAACAATGCCAACAGCGAAAGGTCTCGCCCGTTGCTCATGCCGATGGCGATGAGCACCACATTAAGCAGAATACCCGCCCACACTGCCATCGCCACACAACCACCGCGCCGCTGCCGCCTGTACCCAGAATAGCGTCGTTTGCCCCACATCCTGCTGCCATCTCCCTGCCTCGTTGCTCATTTAATGCGCGTAACTATACTGCACAGTCTGCCCAGTTGCGATCAGTTTAGCGGGGTGCGGGCAACACCGTTGCCGAGTCGTCAGCTAGTGGGGCACAGCACCCGTTCTAGCGTCTCTGCGTCTACGTTGCCGCCACTGACCAGCAGTACCGTCGGGCGGTCGTCCAGCGGAACCACGCCCCCCCGCACCGCTGCCACACACACCGCGCCGCCGCCTTCCACCACCCACCCGGCATGGAACACACACCAGCGCATCGCCTCGGCAATTGCGTCTTCGGTCACAGAAACGATGTCGTCAACGTGTGCTTTCACCATGTCCACGGTGATGCTGCCTGCTTCCACATCGCCGAGCAGCGCCTCTGCCAGCGACGCGTCTTGCAGGGGCAGTGCCGTGCCGTGGAAACGGTTGTACAGCGCCGGGGCGACCGCCGCCCCTACGCCGATCACCTCGACCCCCGGTTTGAGCGCTTTTACTGCGGTGGCGATGCCAGCAATCAGCCCACCGCCGCTGACGCACACCAGCACACGCGCTACGTCTGGCAACTGCGCCACGATTTCCAGCCCGATGGTGCCCTGCCCGGCGACCACCCACGGGTCGTTATAGGCGGAGACAAATGTACGGTGTTCGTGCTGCTGCACGCGGCGTGCTTCCGCCTCGGCGTCGTCATACGTCCCACTGAACACGACTGCTTCTGCCCCGTAGCGCTGCACACCGTTTACCTTGCGGGTGGGGGTTCCCTGTGGCATGTAGATCTTTGCGGGTGCGCCCACAAGCTGCGCGGCATACGCCAGCCCCTGCGCGTGGTTGCCAGATGACGCGGCGACAAGCCCCTGTGCGCGGGCGGCATCGTCCAGGGCAAGCGCGGCGTTAAGCGCCCCCCGTATTTTGAACGAGCGCGTGAGGTTCAGGTTTTCCAGCTTCAGGTAGACGTTTGTGCCCAGTGCAGGCGCGGGTTCTAGCGGCGTGGGGTGCAGGTGTGGCGCTGTGCGCTCCTGTGCCGCGCGGATGTCGTCAAGTGTGAGCATGTGCAGCCTTCCTCAGTGGTTTCTGTTGGCACTCCAGGGCGGTTTGTTCTCGTGTTTGACCACAAAGGGGATCAAAACAATCATGTTCGGGCAGCGGCGCAGGGATGCTACGCCCAGGGCACAACAAGCACGCTGTGCCCCTACCATAAATAGCTTTGTGGTGTACCACTAGCTGCACCCTGCCCGCAGGAGATGTTCCACGTCGCGCCAGCGTACTGTCTCGTGCAGGTACGCCCGACCGTGTAGCTCGTGTGCCTCTGGCGTGTACAACGCGCTCATCTGCACATGCTGCCCGTCCAGTGATATGAACTGCACAACAATGCCATCCGGTGTGTGGTACAGGTAGCGATACCCCTGCGCACCTGTGAGCCCGCGCTGGATTTCGTCCGGCACGCCCCATGTGAGCAGCACATTTTGCATACACGCATCGCGCAGCAGCGTGACCGTGTACACCACGTCGTCCACGCCTGCTGTGACGAACGCGTCGTGCTCAAAGTCGAAGTCTGGCTCTGGTGCCATGTTGATTGCCAGCCCCGCGTACACCATCTCTCCCTGGAACGGGCGAATGTCGCCCGCACCTGCCTGTCGTAGTAGCTGCGTGCTGTCGTCTATGGTGGTGCTGCCCAGTTGGATGCCAACCCAGCACGGGTCGTCGCAGTCCGGGTGGGTGAACCAGTCCAACGGCGCGGGGGCGGGCGTGGCGAGTCCGTAGTACAGTCGCACGCCACCCACCAGCGCGGCAAACAGTACAGTTAGGGCAAGTGAGAGGCGCAGGGTGTGGGTCATCAGCGGATAATGGCGTAGGTGACTTGCACTTCCACATTGACGGAAAGCTGCCCCAGTTCGATGGGTGCGCCGCCGCCACCGCCACCCCCGCCGCCACCAAACGCCAGCGGAGACGGTGCGAACACATTGGGCGCATCGTTGATGACTAGCACCTCGCCAAGCTGCACATTGGTGAGCGCGGCGTATGCTTCTGCCTGGGCGCGGGCGTCTGCGATGGCAGCAGCACGCGCCTGACCTTCCAACTCTGCCCGGTTGCTAAAGCGGAAGTTCAGCCCGTAGATGTTGTTGGCACCTGCGTCAACGGCGCTAGTGATGACTGTACCGACGGCTGCTGTGTCTCGCACGACGATGCGCAGGTCGTTCGTGACCTCGAACGTGAGCGCGGGGGCGTTGGGGTCTGCCCCTTGGGCACCAAACTGGTTGAAGTCCTCGCGTTGGAAGGCAGAGATGCCCACTGTGCGGATGTCCTCCGGCGCGACCCCCGCCGCCTGCACTGCGTCAATGACGTTTTGCACCGTCTGGTTGTTGACGTCGAACGCGGCACTCACCTGTGGGTCTGTTGTGCGTACGCCCACGTTGATGTCGGCGAGGTCGGGGGTTCCGGTGGCGCTGCCGCTGCCCAAAACGGTAATGGTGTTCGCCGGGTAGCTGGGCGGGGGGGCATCCTGGGCGGTGGCAGGCAGTGCCATGCCCCACCCCAGCGCGATTGCCAACAGCATCACCGCGAATGGTCTGGTCAATGGGTTCAACATAATACAAGCTCCTCTCAAAAAAGCGTCGCTCTCTCTGTCGTTGTAGAACGAGGTTTATACATTCCACCAAGCAGGGCAACTATAACCCGATTCCCCGCCCGCGCCACGGATTTGCCCGTACAAAATTGCGCTGTGTGCGTCTATCCTTCTGCGTTCGAGCACGGCAACGGTACACAAAACGCGCATGACGGGGCGACAAACAGCAATGAACAAAACACACACGCTGCGCTGGCACGCTTACCTGTGGGGCATGATGGCGGTGCTGCTGCTGGCGGCGGCGTTCACCACACCGCAGCTTGACGCGGACGCGTTTAGCGGGGACGAACTGCGTACGGTGCTGGCGGCGGGCGGTGCCCACCACGGTCCGCTCAGCTTCCCTATGGGCGTCATCCGCAACACCAATATGCGCTCACCAGATCAAGCGCTGGGGTTCCCGCTGGTGGCACGCCTGTGGGGGGACTACGCCGGGTGGACGGAGTACCCGCTGCGGGTGTTCACGCTGCTGACGGGTGTGTTGGTGCTGGCGCTGGTCTACCGCGCCGGGGCAGACCTGTTCTCGCCGTTTGCCGGGTTCAGTGCCGCCGTGGTGATGGCGACATCCATTTATTACATTAGCTACATGCACAAGTTCCGCGTGTTTACGCTAGTGTGCATGTCTGTGGTGTTGGCGCTGTGGTGCTACTGGCGGTTGGTGCTCGCCCCTAAACCGCCCGGTTGGGTGCCCGCTGTAGGGCTGGTGATCGCTGGCGTGGGGCTGACGTATACGCACTACTTCGCCACGCCGCTTTTGGGGGCGCTGGGGCTGTTCCACTTGCTGTTTGCCCGCCCGTTTAATCGGCGCTGGTGGTACCCGGTGGGGCTTTTCGGTGTGGTGATGCTCATCTTCCTGCCCCAGCTAAACTTCCTGATTGACGGCGTGATTCACAACTCCGTGCGGCGACCGGAACTACGCGAGGAGGCGCTAAACCCGTTTGGCGTGATTGAGCGCCTGGTGTTCTTCTTCGGCAATGGCTTTCACCTGTTGTTTGTGGCGTATGTGGGGTTGGGGGCGGTGGCGTTCTTGCGGGCACCGCGCCGCAGCGCCATCCAGTTTAACCTGTGGCTGCTGTGGTTTTGCGCTGTGCTGCTGCTGCTGGGCATCATCGGCATGAACGAGTTCGCCGGGGTGATGCCGCCGCGCCGGGTACGCTACCTGATGCCCATGTGGGTGCCGCTGTCGCTGCTGGTAGGTGTGGGCATTTGGAAGCTGACCGCGCTGAACCGCTGGGCACCGGGGGCGGTGCTGGCACTGTGGGCGGTAGTCGGCATCGCCGTAAATGTGGACAACACACTCATGATCTTCCCCCGTGGCGATAACGCGCCTGTCCCGGCGTGGCGGGAGGTGATGGCACCCGTTTTTGCTGAAGGCGAGCCGGGCGATACCTACTATTACATTGGAGAGATTGAACCGCGTGCCGGGCACTACTCGCACGGCATTGATAACCGCCACTTCATTCAGTCGTACTACACCGAGGAGGAAATCCGGGCGGCGATGGCGGGCAGCAAACGGCTGTGGTTTACCATCAACCACCTGTGGAGCCTGAACGGCAACCTGACGCTGACGTACGAGTTGTTTGACGAGTACGGCTACGACTACTGCGCCACCTACTGGCACGATGACATCTTCACCATGCGGTTGTACGTGTCGTCCCCGGCGTTTTGCCCCGGCGGGGAACCCATGCTCACGTTTGGCGAGCAGATTACGCTGATGCAGTTGGAAGAAGTGCGCGACGACGACACACTCACGCTAAACACAGGCTGGGCGCTCTCCCCGCAGATGCCCACCTACACCTACTCCATCGGGTTTCACATCTACGATGACAGCAACACGCTCATCGCGCAGCAGGACGTGGGGCTTGGTGCCCATGACGGACCGTACACGCCCGTGCAGGCGGCATTCGACGTGAGCGACCTGCCCGAAGGTGAATATGAGGTGCGGGTTGTCGTCTACGATTGGAACACGGGCGAGCGGCTGATGGGCACCCATGCTGATGATACGAGCATCACCCGAGACATCTTACTGCTGGAACGGTTTGTCGTGACAGACGGTGCCGCTTGACGCGGCAGTGCCCATTGCTATAATTTTCACGAAGTAAGTTACAGCCTTTGTTACTGTTTTAGCGTATGAGGAGTGACCAACTTGAACCGACTGATAGCTGTGCTAACACTCGTTTTGCTCATGGCGACACTCGCACCTGCTGCCAACGGGCAGGCGATGGGGGAGATTGTGATCACCGATGTGTGGGCACGCCCCACCGTCAGTGGTATGACGATGGATGACGCGATGGACATGGGCGAAGAAGGCGAGATGGACATGGACGGCATGGGGGATATGGCGATGGACATGGCGGGCACCAGCGCCGTCTACATGACCATCACCAACCCTGGCGACCGTGGGGTGAGCCTGATTGCTGGTGCGACTGACGCGGCAGGCATTGTGGAAATCCATGAGACGACACTGAACGAGAACGATGTGATGGCGATGCGCCCGGTTGAAGGCGGCATTGTCATCCCGGCAGGCGAGCAGGTGAACCTGCAACCGGGTGGTTTGCACGTCATGCTGCTGGAGCCGGAAGCGCTAGCACCGGGTGACGCGCTGGCGCTGAACCTGACGTTCGAGATGCTAGACGACGATGACGCGCCCACGGGCGAAACGCTTGATGTTGTCGTCGGTGCTGCTGTGCAAGACACGCCACCGGAGCCTGCGCTGTACATTGTAAATGCGAGCAGTGTGTGGGCACGCCCGACCGTCGCTGGCGAGACGATGGACGACGCGATGGAGATGGGCACCGAAGGGCAGATGGACGAGGACATGGCAGCGTCCGACGAGATGGCGATGCAGAGCATGGGCATGGCGGGCACCAGTGCCGTCTACATGACCATCACCAACCCCACCGACGCTGATGATGCGCTTGTTGCTGCCTCCACCAACGCGGCGGGCATCGTGGAAATCCATGAAACGACACTGAACGAAAACGACGTGATGGCGATGCGCCCAGCAGAGGGCGGCATTCCGGTGCCTGCTGGCGAGACGGCAGTGCTGCAACCGGGGGGCTTCCATGTGATGCTGCTAGAACCCATGGCAATGGCACCCGGCGATGCCATCCTGGTCACACTGGAATTTGAGAGCGGCGCACAGATCACGGTTGCCGCCCCGGTAGAAGACCGCCTGATGAGCGGCATGATGATGGAATAGCCACCCAAACGGGAGCATCCACGCTGGATGCTTCCGTTGCCTGTACCCGATAGACATGCACTGGAAACTCCCCTTTGTGTTATTGGCATATTTCCAGATATATTCTCCCCTTGAGGTAGGGGTAACCACGATGCAGTCACTCATGGGTCATTGCCCATCCTCAAGGGATTTGCAGTCAACCAATTTGAGCCAAAAAGGGGAAACCAGGCATGGCAAAACGTTATCAGCTTCATCAAAAGCTCATCACACTGGGCGATGACTTCTACATCGAGGATGAAAACGGGGACAGGGTCTTCTATGTTGATGGGAAACTACTGGCTATCCGTGAGACACTGTCTTTGAAGGACATGCAAGGCAATGAACTGGCAAAAATCCAGCAGCGACTCCTCCGCATACGAGACACCATGGAAATTGAGGGACCCAATGGTGAAACACTCGCCGTGGTAAAAAAGGCTTTGCTGACTGTCTTCACCGACCGATTCGACGTGACGGTTGAAAATGGACCGAATTTGGAGATACAGGGCAGCATTCTAGACCATGAATATGTTATGGAGGCAGGCGGTCGCAAGGTCGCGGAGGTGTCTAAGCGTTGGTTCAGCCTGAGAGATAGCTATGGTGTGGAGATCGAACCAGACCAGAACGATGTCGTCATACTTGCGATCACTGTGGCGATTGATATGATGCGCGAGGAGTCGGGTTCCAAACCAGATATAAAAACCGACGACTAAATCAGCCCCCTGCTAGCTAGACGCTAAACCCGACCTGCGCCACCATGATGACGGCAGTGATTGCCACAGACTGGGTTGCTGTTACACCACCCCACAGCGTCGTGCTGGGTGCATTTGCCAGCGCCGTTTCCCACGCAGGAGGTTGAATGTACCCCCCGCTGTGAGTGGGTGGCATCGTCAGCGACTGTAGCTTGCCGGAGAGGCACCTTAGCCGAACAAGCGGGCGCATCCGGCACGCGGGACAGAATAGCAAAAACCCCTTCCAGCGCTCGTTAGGGAAGGGGTTCAGTGCGTTTACATCAGCGGATGGGGGCTAGCGCCATGCCAGCGGCACCGCAAAGCTCTGCTCGATCACTTCGCCGTTCTCAACCACAGCACCCTCATACAGCGTCGCGCTGGCGCTGTCTGCAATGGTGATGCTAATCAGGTTCAGGAAGGGCGGCTCGTTTGGGTCTTCCAGGATTTGCCAGTCGCCGACTGCAAGCTTGGTACCATCCGCAGAGATCACCATGTCGCTGCTAAAGCGCCCACGATCTACACGGAAGTCGCTGCCACTTTCCACATTGAAGGCGATGACCGAGTTGTTCGCCTGGTTGTCACCGCCAGCAACAGCGACCACCTGCGTGCTGTCCCCGGTGAAGCTCAGTGCAGAAACCGTGTCGCCTGTGCTGCCCGCACTGTAGTTTGTTGGATCCAGCGAGAGGTCGCTCAGGTCGTAGATTAGTAGGGCGTTGTCGCTGTTCGGGCTGGTTTGCACTGCTGCCAGCCAGCGCCCATCTGGGGAGATGGCGGGTGTTGCGTTTGCTGGCGTGGTGTTGGCAGGCATGACCATCTGGCGTTCCAGCAGCGGCATGGGTGTGAGGTCGTTCATCGCCACACTGAACAGACCAACCGTGTTCGCGGTCACGCCGTCCGGCACGGTGAACAGGAATGTGCTGCCGTCTGGTGCGGAATACTGCACGTTGGTGCGTGCAAACGACTGGTAACCGCCCGTTACAGGCTCTGTGGCGGCGCGGGTGGCGCTGCGCTCTTCTACATTAACCGTGTACAATTGCCAGGACGTGGTGCCTGTGCGGTCGCAGCGCTGCCCCATCACCAGAGACAGGTTGCCGTCTGGCAGGATGTTTACGGAGGCGCTCACGAATTTGCACTCGCCTGTGTCCTCGGTGTTGTCCGGCATCAGCGTGGCGACTTCGCGGTCGTTGCTGCCGTCCCACAGCAGCACTGCCGCCTCGTCTGCTTCGTTCTGGTCGTTGGTGAAGAAGCTGACAAACGCTACGTCGTCGTCGTTGATGTCAAACGCGGTTACGCTCTCCGTGCTGAATAGCTCGCTGCCCGCTGCCGGATCGTATACCTTCAAGAAGCCGTCCGCGAACTCGTCCGTGCCGCTGCCCGGCTCATAGTCGATGTATGCGAAACGCCCGCCGTCTGGCGAGAATGCAAATGTGCCTGCACCCAGGCACGCCAGCCGCAGGACTTCGTCAATCACGACAGGGGGGTTGGTGCCTGTCATCAGGTGTAAGCTGCCACTTTCCAGGTTGCCTGTGTACAGCGCAAAGTACTCGCCATCCGCGCTGGCGGAGCGCTCTCCGCACGCCTGCACCGTGCTGGTGCCTGCGGGCAGGTTAAGCAGAGGGGTCAGTCCGCCTGCCTCATTAACCAGCGCAAGCTGACCGGGATTTGCCGCGTCCAGGCGAGATGGGTCGGAGAAGCCCTGTGCCGTCCACACGAGCACGTTGGTTTGTTCTGCCTGTTCGTCGGGTGCTGCCTCTGGCTCAGTCTCGACGGATGCCGCTTCGGGTTCGGTGTCCACGGCTGCGGAGACAGGCTCCGGCTGCGTGAGCGCGATGCTGGTCTCTTGCTCACCACCAATGAGGTTGCGCCCGAAGATGAACGCAAGCGCGATGAGGGCGACGACTGCCACAACGAGAATCAGTCGGCGTAGGAATTTCATTGACTACTCCCTTACATGTAGGAAAAATTAAGTTCTTCATTTAAATGATAACAAAATTCATGGGGCAGTTTACAGCGTACTAAAGGGCTATTAGCTGAGCACTATCATGCTTTTGTAGTTCACAGGCACGGGTGCGTGCTGCGCCAAATACAAAACCGCCACAGGGAGTTGCCTGCGGCGGGGAGCATCGGTCGAGTTTACGTCAGCGGTGGTTTAGTAGCGACCGTTGCGGCGGTTGCCCTTGCGTGCCGGGTGAACCGTGCGGCGGTCTTCCTGGTGGCGGATCGGTCGATACTGCGGCGGCAGCGACGGGGGTTGGCGGTAGGTGGACGCCCGCGTCTGTTCCTCTTCGTAGTACTCGTGCCCCGGTTGGATGGGGTGGTAGGGCACAGTTTCCCCTTCTGTGACCTGATCGTGCGTGCCCGTTTGCCCAGCCGGGTAAAAGCGCCCGGTGTCGGTCTTGTTGACCGGGGTAACAGGCGCAGCGCCGCTGTTCAGGCGCGGCGGGGGATAGGTGCCCGTTTGCCGGGTGGCGGGATGCGGACCGGTTGCATGAGTGCCCCCACCCCGTTGAGGGTTGTTGTGCTGTACCCGATAGCTTCCGGTTTGGGTTGAAGCAGGTGGCGGCGGCAGCGTACGCCGAATATTGTCCTGTTGCAACTGTGCTACCGTTTCTTCCAATACTTGTACATATCGCTCGGACTGGTTGAGTTCGCCGCGCAGTTGGTTCACCTCGTGCCGCATCATTTTGCGGTCGTGCAGCGGGCGTGTGCCGCCGCTGTACGGGGTGTTGTGCATCCAAGATGCCATCCAAAACGCAACGAGGAACGAACCGCCCATAATCATGAGCAGGACAGCGCTCACAATAATGACCGCACTGAACCCAAGGTCTACCGTGTTTAGCAAAGCAATAGCCAGCGCCACTGATGCAACCATCAGCCCAACAAATACGCGCATCCAAATCGGTAGTCGTGCCATCATCTGTCCTCTCAGACTTCTCTTCCCGGTGCCACGCCTCCGAACGTTGGCACGCAGTTGAAATAATGTTTACTACGTGCTCATTGTATAAAATATATTAGAAACAAAACCCCCAGAATTTGGGGGTTTGTGCGTAAATTGTGAAACTTTACTTGAGCTCTCGCGTAGCTATGGGGTCAGCCGTTAACGCTTTGTCACTTGTGACCCAACATGACCTCTAAACACAGCGTGTGATTTGTGTATAAATATGCGTAAAAGATACGCAAGCCTACGCAAGACCAGCACGCTTTTGCGCGCGCCGGGAGAGCGAGTCGAGTAAGACGGCAATCACCAGCACGATACCCGTTACCACAGACTGAATACCCGCGCTCCAGCCCAGCAAACCCATGCCGTTGGCAAGGCTAGCGATGACAAATGCGCCCAGCATCGCGCTGCCCACGCTACCGCGCCCACCGAACAGTGACGTGCCGCCGATAACCGCTGCCGCAATCGAGTTCAGCAGCAGGTCACCACCGCCCGCCTCCGTGCTGATGGAACGCAGACGAGATACCAGAATGATACCGCCCATGCCCGCCATAAACCCGGAAATGACGAACGCTGCTGTGCGGATGCGCGTGACATTGATCCCGGCGCGGCGTGCTGCCTCTGCGTTGCCACCCACCGCATATATGTAGCGCCCAAATGTGGTGCGCTGCGTGATAAACGTGAGCACACCCAGGAAGATCAACAAAAACACCCCTACCAGCGGCACACCGCGATCCTGTGTGGGTGTATCTGCGGCGTTGGCGACCAGCACAATAACCGCGCTCAACAGTGCCACACCACCCACTTGCATCGCAATGATGGTGTAGGGCTTGGTAGAAAGCCCTTGCTTTGCCCGGAAGTTCGCGTTGGAAATCTCAAAGAAGGCGTACACACCAACGACCAGCGCAGCAAGTATCCACCCGACGATGTCTGGCAGGTAGGTATTCGCAATCCCGTTAATCACCGGGTCACTCATGCGGACGGTGCCGCCACGCCCCAGCAGGATGAGCACCATACCGCTCCACACCAAAAAGCCCGCCAGCGTCACAATAAACGATGGCACACCCAGCACGGTAATCAACGACCCTTGTATCAAGCCGATGAGCGTCGTTACAAGCAGCGCGATAGGTATTGCTGCCCACCACTCAAGCACTAGCGTTTGCGTAACGGCGAACTGTCCTTCCACAATACCGAACGCGATGGGGATGCCCCGGTCTTGCGTCATGGCGATAACCAGCACCGCGCCCGCCATCGCACTGATGTAGCTCACCGAGAGGTCAATCTCCCCGATGAGCAGCACAAACACGATGCCGTAGCCAATGGTCGTAATTGCCGCCATCTGCACGATGAGGTTGGCGAGGTTGATGGGCGTCAGGAAGTTATCGTTGCGCCATTGGAAAAAGATGCCGATGAGCACCAGACCAAAGATAATCGGCAGCGAACCGAGGTCGCCCGCGCGCACGCGGCGGAGGTATTCGCTGATGTATTCGCCAGCAGTCTGCGACTTCTGTCCGTCTAGTAGGGCGTTTGTCGGATTCGCGTCCTGCTTTGTGCCCATGGGGTTCTCTTGTACGGCGCTCATGCTGCATCCTCCGTGCTGGTTGCGCTAACTTTCGCGTCCGCTTCGTCAATTTCCATGCCTGGCACGCTCTGTAGCTGCCCGGCGGTAATCGCCTGCACCACTTCCTGGCGGTTGGTCTCGGCGGTCATGTACTCCTCCACCTTTTGCCCCAGGCGCAGCACCGTAATACGGTCTGTGACCTCGAACACGTCGTGCAGGTTGTGCGTAATGATGACGACTGCCAGCCCCTTGTCTGCCAGGCGGCGCACCAGGTCAAGCACCTGGCGGGTTTGTGCCACACCGAGGGCGGCGGTCGGCTCGTCCAGGATAACCAGGCGGCTGTTCCACATGACCGCTTTCGCAACGGCAATCGCCTGGCGCTGCCCACCAGACAGGCTGGCAACAGGCAGGCGCACGCTGCGCAGCGTGCTCACGGAGAGCGACGTTAGCGTTTCGATGGTTGCCTTTTCCATCGCGGTTTCGTCCAGGCGCCACGGGAACTTGCGCAGTTCGCGCCCCAGGAACATATTGGCGACCACATCCAGGTTATCGGCAAGGGCGAGGTCCTGGTATACCACCTCGATGCCCAGGCGGGCGCTGTCCTTCGGGCTGCTGATGTGGACTTTTTTCCCCTCGAACAGCACATCCCCTTCATCGTATGAGTAAATCCCGGCGATGCCCTTCACCAGCGTGGATTTACCCGCGCCGTTGTCGCCCACCAGCGCCATCACTTCGCCTTCGCGTGCGGCGAAGTCTACGCGGTACAACGCCTGCACCGCCCCGAAGCGCTTGCTCACGCCTTGCAGTTCTAAGATCGGCTGCTCTGCCAAAACAGGTCTCCTTAAGAAGAATTAAACGGTAATTTAATGTGTTAGAGAGTCGAGGATCGCTCGTTTTTTCACATGCCGTTAAATATACCAGAAACCAGGGCGTTGGGTCTGTAGGCAGGTACACACCACAGGTAAATTTTGCGGCGCACCAACGTGTGAAACTTGTCGGGGGCGTGCGTTGTTACTCGATGGGTTCGCGTGTGGGGGTACCGGGGCGGCGGGGATAATCGTTGGGGGTGGGGCGGGTCTTCTTGATGGCAATGAGATTGTGCGGGATGTCCACGTCGGGTAGGTCAACCTGGGTGATGCCGGTTAGTTCACCGCCGAGCACACGCAGCGCCTTTGCCGCGCTTTTTGCCTCGTCCTGGGCAGTGGTGCCCTTCATGGCGATGCAGGTGCCGCCCACCTTTGCCAGTGGCAGCATATACTCGACCAGCCCTGGCAGCCGTGCGACCGCCCGTGCCAGCACCGCGTCGAACTGTTCACGGTAGGATGGGTGTTGCCCGGCAAGCTCGGCGCGGGCGTGGACTGCCTGCGCGTTGCTTAGCCCCAACACGTCAATCACATGCTGCATGAACGTCACCTTCTTATTGACCGAATCCAGCAGTGTGACGTGCACCTGCGGGAACAGCATCGCCAGCGGCAGCCCAGGGAAGCCCGCCCCCGCGCCGATGTCTACCAGCTTTTGCGGCTGCGTCAGGTCTAGCACGCGCACCAGCGACAGTGAATCTAAGAAGTGACGTACGCGGATAGCGTCGGGTTCCGTGATGGCGGTCAGGTTCATGCGCTGGTTCCAGTCCAGCAGTTCTGCCTCATACACGGTAAAGTCCGTGACCTGCTCCGGCGTGAGGGGCAGGTCGAACAGGTCACGGGCGTGCTGCGCCAACGTCATGGCAGGTTGTTGTCCTGGTTGGTTGTATCCAGGAAGTCCTGCTCCACCTGCGTTTCGATGATGGCACGCTGGAAGTCGCTGGGCGGGTTCTCAGAGCCGATGTACATGCCGTTGGTCAGCCCGACCTCAAAGCCGAACGGGTTCTGCACGACCTGGAAGTTACAGCTTGCGTTGATGACCTCGTTGGCAGTACCCGGACCGTAGTCGTCAAAGCCGTCGTTAACGGGTTCCGTCCACGTTTGGCGGAAGCTGATGTTGTAAAAGCCGGGGCGCAGGTTGCCCAACGGGATGCTGTAGAAGCGGTACACCGCGCCGTCGCGTGCTTCCGGCTGGCTGACGAGCACCTCATTAGCGCCCACGGTTGCGCTGTTGATGCGCAGTTCAAAGCGGGTGCGGGCAAGGTTCTGGTCGAGCGTTTCTGCTGTGTCTGCAAACCAATACCAGAACACCCGCACGCTGTCACTGTCGTAGACCACGCCGGGGTCTGCCTGGGCGGGGAACTGGTCGCACAGCGCGAACACCAAACCGGGGCTGGCATTGCGCCGGAAGTCGGTTTCACGGGGACCGAGCACCACGACTGGCTCCGGTGTTGCTTCGACGGTGCGCAAAAAGCCACCGTCCGGGCTGGCGATGCCCGTGGGCGCGGTTTCTTCTTCCTCAATCGGTTCATCTGCCGCGACGCTGCTTTGCAGCGGGTTGTTGGCGTCGTTGCAGCCGTCCTGTAGGTCGTCTACGGGTGTATCTAGCACGGAGCTGGTGGGGTCATCGACAGGCGCAACAATGATACGAGCACTGGCAATCGCGCCCGGCGCGACGCGCAGCCCGTCCTGGTAGGCGATGCGCTCGCTAAACGAGTACTCGCCTTCTGCGTTGATGCGCCGCAGCGTGGTTAGCTCGTCGCCAGTGGCACCGGCACCGCTGTAAAGCTGGAAGAAGACATCGAAGCCCGGCTGCGCAAAGCCCGTGAGGTTGATTACACCCACGTCCTCGCAGGCGACAAAAAACACATCCACGGTTGTCTGATCCTCGGTGCCGCCGTCTGTTACCGGGGCGTCACCGAGCGGGGTATCTTGCGCGAGTGCTGCCGCGCCGACCGCGAGCAGCAGCGTGAGCAGTAGAATAAATGCGAGTCGTTGTTTCATGAGGCGTTGTCCTGTGAATTTAACCTTTTCACACGCCGCATCATAACGCAGAAACCGCAAACCGGGTAGTCATCCGATGGTCGGGGGCGGTGGCATGCCTGCCGCACCAGCGGAGGGCGCAAGCTGTACATGGTGGTGTGCCAAGCTGCCGTTGTCTGTTAAAATAGCACTTACGATACGTTGTGTAAGGTATATGTCAGGCATGGGAAGGTAACGGAGTCCAATGCGAGAGCGCACGTTGCTAAAAGCATTTTTCGGTATTTGCCAGATGTTGGGCGTGTTTATGCTGCTGCCGCTGGCAGCGCTTGTTGCCTACCCGGAAGAAGTGCGCTTCCTGTGGAACTTTGCGCTGCCCGGTGCCGGGTTGGTTGCCATTGGGTTTGTGTTTGCGCGTTTGGTGCCGCCCCACAAGGTGGCTAACTTAACCGTGGTTGATGGGATGCTGTTGGCACTGATGACCTGGCTAACGGCGATTGGGGTTAGCGTCATTCCGTTGATGACCATACTGGATGACCTGACCCTGCCGCAGGCGATATTCGAGGCGGCTAGCGGTTGGACGACATGCGGACTGACGGTTATTGATGTGAGTGAGGCACCGCGCGTTGTGCTGTTGTTCCGCAGCATTACCCAGTACATTGGCGGGCTGGGCTTTGTGATGCTGAGCGTGTTGTTGCTTGCCAGCCCAGCAGACCGCAGCATTCTGGTCGCGGAGGGCAGCGACGATCACTTTACAGGCGGGGTGCGGGGTTTTGCGAGGCGAATCCTGCTGATGTACCTCGGTTACGCGGTGCTGGGTGTGGTGGGGTATATCGCCGTGGGCATGGGCACATTCGATGCCGTTAACCACACGCTGACGGCTGTTTCAACGGGCGGCTTTTCGACGCGGGTGGGTTCTATCGGCGCGTTCGATAGCCGTGCGATTGAATGGGTGACGGTGATGCTGATGATATTGGGTGCGGTTAACTTCTCTACCGTGTACCTGCTGCTCACCGGAGAACGGAAGTACTTTTGGGCAAATGCAGAGGTGCGTGTGTCTCTGGTGTTGCTGCCAGCGGGTTTCCTGCTGGTGTTCCTGACTGGAACCCTGCTGCTGTACCCCACCCTCAGCGAGGCAGCACGCCAGGCGGCATTTCAAACGGTTTCCGCACTCACGGGGACGGGCTTTAGCACGACAAACGTCGCCACATGGACGCCATCATCACTGTTGCTTATCATTATCCTCATGTCGATTGGCGGTGGCAGTGGGTCGACTACGGGCGGGCTAAAACAAAATCGCGTCTACGAGTTGTATTTACGGCTGCGGAACTACACACAATCTATCTACCGTGGAGCAGGCGACCCGGAATCACCAGAGCCTGTTATCCCGCCCCCTGCCTTGCGTGAAGGGGAACTCCGGACGGAAATCGACGCGCAGGAAGGTTCCCGCGTGGGTGTTGTGCTCGCGGTATACGTCATGCTGGTGCTTCTGTGTACGTTCATCATGTGTGTGTATGGCTACACGCTGCAAGAAGCGCTGTTCGAGGCATCCAGCACATTTGGAACCGTCGGGCTGACGCTTGGCGTGACATCTGCTGATACACACCCGATGCTGCTGCTGGTGCAGTCCGCCGTGATGTTATTGGGTCGCCTGGAGGTATTTGTTGTGTTCTTCGGGGTGTCTCGCGCTGTGACGTTCGTGTTGAAGCTGGCGTCTCTGGGGCGGTCTCCGTCTCGGTAGGGCGTTGAGCTTGTCATCGGCACGGGCAGCTTGGTTCTTGGTGTCCTTATGTTATGTTAGAAGATGTGCGGCGGCACGTCGTCTTCTTTGTCGCAATCGTCGGTTCCCCAAAGCCGCCCACTTGCCTACAATACCCCCATCACTCACCGAGTATTAAGCTAAAGGACAACACCCGTGGAAAAACGAACGATTGTTGTGCTGCAAGGCGACCAAACCGGGCAAGAACTGCTGGAAGAGGCGCTGCGCGTGCTGCAACCGGATGTCATCCAGACGGACGAACTGGCATTTGAGACCTTCGACCTCTCGCTAGAAAACCGCCGTGCTACCAACAACGATGTCGTGCGCGATGCCGCCGAACGCCTGAAGGAAACCGGGCTGGGCATCAAAGCGGCGACTATCACGCCGGAAACACAGGGCGATGTGGGCAGCCCGAACGCGCTGCTGCGCGAACTGATCAACGGGCAGGTAATCCTGCGCACCGGGCGGCGCATCCCTGGTGTGCGTCCGTTGGCGCACGTCTATGCGCCCATTGCAGTCGTCCGCATGGCAGTAGACGGTGCCTACAACGCCAAGGAGTGGCGCGAGGGCGAAGGGCTAGACGAGATGGCATACAGCACACGCCCGCTCTCCCGCCGGACGTGCCGCGCCGTGGCAGAGTTTACGTTTCGGTATGCGCGGCGCACCGGCAGCAAGGTCTTTGGCGGTCCCAAGTACACGGTTAGCCCGGTGTACGAAGGAATGCTGAAGGAGGAGCTAGACGCCGCCGCCGAGCGCTACCAGGATGTGCGCTACGACCCACAGCTCATCGACGCGACTTACGCGCTGCTGCTGGATACGACTGGCGAGCCGCTGGTGATCCCCGCGCTGAACCGCGACGGCGACACGCTGAGCGACCTGGTGCTGAAGATGTTTGGCACGATTGCCGGGGCGGAGTCGGTAATTTTCTCGCTGGACACGGACTTTAACGTTAAGGTGGCGCTGACGGAGGCACCCCACGGCACCGCGCCCGCACTTTATGGCAAGAACGTTGCCAACCCCATGGCGATGATCCTCGCCGCCGCTGCTACACTGCGCTACGTCCGCACAGAGACGACCGCTGCCGCCAGCCGCGCCCTTTACGAAGCAACCATGGAAACGGTCTACGACGGCGTCCGTACGGCAGACCTGGGCGGCTCCACATCCATGAGCGACTTCACCAATGAGGTTATCAGCCGTGTGAAGCGCAAGATCGACATTTGGGAATCCCTGGGCGAAATGCCCACCCCCCAGCACTAAAGTCCTATGTTTGACGCCGGGGGCAGCCGCGTTTGCCCCTGGTTAGCAGTACCCCCGTCCTAGCGCCCATCAATAAGTTGTTAGAGGCAGAATGAAGATCGTAAATTCTTCTCATATGCCCTTTACACTTTGTTTTACTGGTTTTAGTATTGGGGCAGTTGAGAGGTTGGCACGTAAATTCATTGAGTTTTTGACGGGGTCGTCACCATGGCAGCAGAAACAGCAGAAATCGGACTACAGATCGGGTCAACAGCGCCAAACTTCGCACTTTTGGATCATGAGCGCCAAAAACGCGATCTCGCCTCCATTATGGGGGAAAAAGGTGTCATTATCGGTTTCATCAAGGACATCTGGCAGCCCGCAAGCATCCGCCGGATCTTGTACATGCAAAAGCACCACCGCAAGTTCCACGCCCAGGGCTACAACATCGCACTTATCATTGCGGATCAACCGCATACCCTTTATAGCTTTCACCTCAGCAGCGAAGTCAAAGTATCATTGCCGCTGCTGGCAGACCCGGACGAGAGTGCCCACTGCCTTTTCCGCATGGATCACTCCGCACTGGTCATGATTGACAACAAGCAAGTCGTACGTGCCAAGTGGCTTATCCCCGCAGAGCGCGTGTGGCTGCGCCCCAAGGAGCTTATGGAAGACATCTGCTCCGTCTAAAATGCAGTACCTAAATTTGCGAACTACTTGACGTACCATCTCTCTCCTCCCCCGTGGCAAGCGCCCCTACGAGCAATCGTGGGGGCGTTTTGCATCTGGTGGCAGCACTGCACTACAATAGGGGCATCAGGTAGTTAGCTAGCGGTGATGCCATGCCCGACCGTTACCTCGAATCGCACATCCGGCGCAACCCACTTTTCCAGAACTTAGCCCCGCAAGAGTTTGACCTCGTCACGAAGGCGTTCCAGGTGCTGCGCTTCGGGCGGGGGGAGATTGTCGTGAAGCAGGGGAACCCGACGCAGGGGTTATTCATCTTCGTAGACGGCGGTGGCGTGCTCACGCAGCAGCAGCCCGACGGCACCCAACGGCGTGTGGGGGTGGTGCAGGAAAATGACGTGCTCGATCATCAATCGCTGTTCCAGGAGGGGGTAGAGCCGCTCACGCTGCGCACCACCGACGAGAGCACCGTGCTGTTTCTCTCCCGCAACCGCATGAACACAGTGCTTTCTTATTACCCAGAGGTGCGCAACCGCCTGGGCACCCCACAGCGTACGCGCACGCAAACCCAAACCGCCGCCACCGTGCAGGCAACAGATGACCAGCAGGAACAGGCTGCCCCCGCAAGACGCCAACCCTCAGAGCCAGCGGGCTACAACATCCAGCGGGAGAACGAGGAGATTGTGCTGGTGCGTCGTCGCCACCCGTGGGTGTTCGTCCGGCGGGGGTGGCTGCCCGCCGTGCTGCTGATGCTGGCGTTTGCCGCGTCAGTCGCCATCTTGAACACAGAACTGCCCGCCGCGCTGTGCTTTGCCCCGGTGACTATCGTCGGGCTGCTGAGCGCCGGGCTGATGACCTACTACTACCTGGAGTGGCGCAACGACAGCTTCGTGGTGACGGACACTCGTGTTATCCGCATCGAGCGCGTGATCCCCACGTTTAGCGTGCACATCAACGAGATTCCGCTTAACCGTGTGCAGGAGGTAAACAGCGAACTGCCGGAGGGCGACATCTTCGCTCGCATCTTCCGTTATGGCAACGTGGAACTGAAGAATGCGTCTGACGCGGGCGACATGGTGCTTGACTATGTGCCCAACCCGGATGATGTGCAGGAGGCGATCTTCGCAAACCAGGCTCGCCGCCGCGAGATGGCAGACGAAAACAAGCGCAGCGCCATCCGGGCGGAGATTGAGAAGCAGCTTGGGCTGGGCAACACCGTGCAGAACGCCGCCCAAAGCGCAAATGCCCCCGCAGAGGCAGCAGCACCCCCCGTCATGGATGAGGTGAGCTATGAACCCGCTCGCACCTACAGTTGGTCGCCAGCGCGGATGCAGTTCACCAGCCGCAGCGGAGACACGGTTTACCGCAAGCATGTGACGGTGTGGTTGGCGGCGATTGCCGCGCCCTCCGCGATGATCTTCGGGGCGCTGGTGCTGATGATCCTCAGTTTGTTGGGGGCGTCTGAAGTGCCGCTGCTGGGACCTGTGGGCTTTCTGGTGTCGGTCGCGCTGCTCATCGTGGGGGGGCTGTGGTTCTGGTGGTCGGACTGGGACTGGCGCAACGATATGTACATTCTCAGCGACGACCGGGTGACGCTCATCCACCGCCGCCCGCTGTGGCTGCAAAACAAAGAAGAACAGGTACTGCTCAACCGCGTGGACAACGTCATTTCGGATATGTCCGGATTGGTGGATACGATCTTCCAGCGCGGCGATGTGAAACTGTCGCTGGTGGGTGAGGGCATTGACCGGGCGAAGGTGTTCGAAAAGGTGCACAAGCCCCACGAAATCCAGGCGGAACTCTCCCGACGGCAGGCACGCGCCAAAGCGCTGGAAGAACAAAATCGTGACCTGCGCCAGCGCGAGTCCATCAAGGAGTACCTGTCTGTCTATCACGAGACGGTGCAGGGCACGGGCGGGCAACCCCAGCAGCAACAGCAGCCACCCACTGCGCCGCCACCGCCCGTCAACCGTCCCCCGAACCCATCCGGCGGCGTAGAACCCTACCAATCACCTGACCGCAGCCGCCCGCCGGGGATCCCGCGTAACCGCCGGAACCCACCGACATAGGCAAAAGGTGCCTGTCATGATGCTCTGGACGATACTCAGTCAACTTTGGCAGGTGTGGGGTGTGTTGCGCTGGGCGCTGCTAATTGTGCTGGTGGGGGCAATCGCCTGTGCAGAGGTGCGCCACTGGCAGCTACGACACCACAACCAGCACGAGCACACCAATCGGTCGCTGCTGCTGCTGTGTGTGACGGGGGTTGTCGTGTTGATCGCGTGCACCCTGGCAACCCTATTTGCGGCAGTGCTGGTGACGGCGCGGGTGGTGTTTGCTGGGCGTCCGGTGCTGGCAGCAATTGCCGTGCTGCTGTGGGCGCTGCCGGCTGGTGCGGTTGCCTTTTTGACCATCTCCAACTTTTCCGTCATCACCGCTGGCGGAGCGCCTCTTTATATCGACGCGGGTGAGCGCCCCCCGGTCAGGTTCCGTGCTGTGGATGTGCTGATCGCCTGGACGATTCCGTCTGCGATTGTTGGCGTTCTGTACCTGATCGTGTGGGCACTTGCTGTGGTTGTTGCTGGCGCAATCAACTGAACGGATTGCATTTTGTTATGATGTGTGTGCAGGGTGGGTAGGGGTCACCGCATCTATTAGAATAGATTACAAGATAAACGGACAACATGAGAGGTAAACCGGATGGCACTACGTGACCTTGTGTTCATCAACGACGCGCAAAACAGCGCCGTGCTGCGCAAGCGGGCGATTAAAGTAACCGACTTTGGCGACAAGTTCCAGGAACTGGTGGATGACATGATCGAAACGCTGCTAGATGCACCCGGTGTGGGGCTAGCGGCACCGCAGATCGGTGTGAGCCAGCGTGTGATTATTGTGCGCCTGCCCGACGACGAGGAGAGCCGCGAGGAGTACGGCAAGGAAGCGGGTGTGCTGTATGTGGTAGCAAACCCGGAGATCGTCAAGAGCAGCCGCGAAATGGTGGACGGCATCGAGGCGTGCCTGTCGATTCCAGGCTACTTCGGGGAGGTTGACCGCTCCGAGAGCATTACGATTAAGGGGCAAGACCGCCACGGCAAAGACATTCGCATCAAGGCGAAGGGTTGGCTGGCACGGGTGTTCCAGCACGAGATTGACCACCTGAACGGCAAGCTGTTTATCGACATTGCCAATGAGGTGTGGAAGGCAAAACCGCAGGACGAAACCGACGCCGAAACGCCAGCAGATACGCCGCTGGAATCCTAGCGGCTGGATGAGGTGGCGCGGGGTTTTATCGTGCTGCTGAACAGATTATGGGTGTGCGAGTGGGCAGCGAGACATCCGGTGGTGTCTCGTGCCCTGGTCAGGTGACGTGCGGTGAGCACTACAGTTCGTGCAGCGCTTCGAGTGAGATCAAACCGCTGCGCAGCGCCTTGAGTGCGGCGGCGTGGCGGTCTTTTGCCTTCAGCTTGTTCATGGATTGTGCCAGCGTCTCGATGAGGGTCGGCAGCGGCATGGAGATGCGCCGGGCGATTTCGTCGTTTTCGTAGCCCGCCGCCACGTACAGCAGCACCTGCCGCTCGCTCTCGGTGAGCGCCGTGCCTGCCTCGTTCTTCTTGCCGATTATCCCGTCCACCATGCGCTCTGGCACGCCCGCGCCCAGCACAAGCTGCCCCTGCATCACTTTTTCGATGCCGTCGATGATTTCCTGCTCGTCGCCGCTCTTCATCAGGTAGCCGTTCGCGCCTGCGCTCAGCGCCTGCACAATGTACCACTCCTCCTCGCGCCCGGTGAGCACGAGCACTTTCACGCTGGGTGCCTCCTGCCGGATTTTCGGCAGCACTTCTAGTCCGCTCATGCCCGGCATGTTCAGGTCGAGTATCAACACATCGGGCAGCAGCATGACCGTTTCGCGCAGGGCGCTGGCACCGTCATTTGCCTCGCCCACCACAACAAAATCTTCGCGCTGCTCCAGGAACGATACCAGCGTCTTGCGCAGCACGTTGTGGTCATCTGCCAGCAGCACGCGGATGGTGCGCTGTTGAATATCGACCGTAGCAGTGTGGCGATGCCCGAGTGCGGGGTCGGGTGCGGGGCGCTTGCCAGCGTCTGGCAGCTCGACGACTGCCTCCAGTGCGTTTGCCAGTGCATCTGCCGTCTGGTAGCGGCGGTCTGGCTTTTTCTCCAAGGTGCGCATGATGATGTTTTCGAGCGCAATCGGGATGTCTGGGTTAAAGGTGGACGGTTTCGGGGCGGGCTGGCGCACCTGTTGCAGCAGCAGTGCGCCGATGTCGTCGGCGCTGAAGGGCAGTTCGCCCGTTGCCATCTCGAACAGCACAATGCCCAGCGAGTAAATGTCGGTGCGGCGGTCGAGTTCGAGCCCCTGTGCTTGCTCTGGCGAGAGATACGCGGGCGTGCCGATCACCATGCCGTGGGCGGTCACACGTTTTGCCTCGCGCGGCAGTGCCAGCCCCAGGTCCATAATCTTCACCTGCCGGGCGGGGGTCACCTGAATGTTGGCGGGCTTAATGTCCCGGTGGATTACCCCGTTTTCGTGCGCGTAGTGCAGCGCACGGGCAATCTGGGAGCCGAGGTCGACGATGGTTGCCACTGAGGACGGCACATACTTGGAGAGCGATACCCCGTCAATGTATTCCACAACCAGGAAGTGACTGTTGTGATCTTCGTCAATGTCGTACAGCGACATGATGTTCGGGTGGTTGAGCTGCGCTGCTGCCTCTGCTTCCTGGAAGAAGCGTTTTCGCGCTGATTCTTGCACATGTGGCAGCAGTATTTTTAGCGCCACATCGCGCCCCAGCCGCAGGTCTTTGGCGAGGTAGACGGTTGCCGTAGACCCTTCACCCAAGTGACGGATAACTTCGTAGCGGTTGATAAACTTGCGTCCGATCATAGGAGTTCTCACAAAACGCATAACACCCAAACGTTGCGCTAAGCATACCATATCCGTGGGTGCCACGCACATTGCCAGCCGCATTTGCTCCAACACACACTTTGCCCTGTTCACCGCCCGCACTTTGCGACATAATACGCAGCCACGCTGACCTGACACCATCAGGTCAGTTTTTTGTGCAAATCACCCGTTATCAGCCATTTTAGCCAGAGAGGAACAACGTACATGGCATCCTATCACGGGCCAAAGGCGAAGAAGCAGCGCCGCTTCGGGGAAGTGCTGATCCCACGCGCTAAGTATCAGAAGATCCTGGGCAAGCGTGCCTACCCCCCCGGCGAGCACGGCAAAGAGAAGACATTCCGCAGCGGACGCCGCAGCGACTACGCCAACCAGCTTGATGAGAAGCAGAAGCTCGCGTTTGTGTACAACATCCGCGAGAAGCAAATACGCCGCTACTTCCTGGAAGCGCGTAACATGCCCGGTCCTACGGGCGAGAACCTGATGTCCCTGCTGGAGCGCCGCCTAGACAATCTCGTCTATCGTGCGGGCTTCGCGGCGACCATCTGGGCGGCACGCCAACTGGTGAGCCACGGTCACATTCAGGTGAACGGCAAACGGCTCGACCTGCCCTCCTACATCGCCATCCCTGGCGATCAGATCAGTGTGCGCCCGAAGATGCGCGAAAATGTGCACATTGTGGAGTCTATGGAAGGCAATGTGACTGTGCCGGAGTACATGATGCTGGACAAGCAGAACCTCACGGCGACATTCGCTCGCATCCCGGAACGGCGCGAAATCCCCGTTCCCATCGAAGAGCAGCTTGTGGTTGAGTTTTACGCTCGCCTGGTCTAGTTCCGGCGATCGTTTATCCCCCACCGGGCGGGCATATGCCTGCCCACACCCCTAATCATCAACTACATAGCGCGGGTACGTTGCCTTGGCAGCCTCGGCATAGGCAAGGTCAACGTCCACGGTAACGAACGGCGCTCGGCTGCTGGTGCGTGCCAGCACGACGCCGTCGGGGTCAATCACCCAGCCATGCCCGGTGAAGGTGGTGCCACGCGGGGTGCGCCCCACCCGGTTTGACGATAGGTGAAACGCGCCGGCAATCACAGCGGATGCCTGCCCACCAACAAGCCACTTTTCCGCGTTTTCTGTGGCACGCGGCGCAGCGATGATGTGTGCCCCCTGCTTGCCACAGGCGCGGGCGTGCTCCGGGAACCAGATCTCTGTACACACGGTAAAGCCCACCTGTGCCGCGCCCGCCTGCATCACACCGAAGCCGGGGTCGCCCCGGTGGTACCACGTACACTCGTATGTACCGGGTTCTTCTGGCAGGTACGCCTTGTGATGTGCCGCTTGGTAGCCGCCCTCGGCTGTCCACACAAACGCTTCGTTCAGGCGCTTGCCTGCCCTCACGACGGGGCGTGTGCCCAGCACTGCCGCTGGTGCTAGCTCTGCCAGGCGCGGGAGCCACGCGTCGTGCGCGGCGAGGGCATTTTGCCACGTTGCCTCATCGTAGGTTGCTGTCTCCGGGAACCATGTGCTGAACGGAAACTCATTGAGCAGCACGAGTTCGCTGTTTTGCGTGCGAGCGTGCACCACCAGCCGTGCCCACTCACGGGCAAAGTATTCGCGGTCATCGCTCAGTTCACACACGGTTACGCGCATTTGTTTTCCCTGGCATGGACTGTGAAAGGCAAACGGCACTACCCCGCTGTGGTGGGCTGTGCGGTCGGGGTGGTTGTGGGCACAACAGACCCCGGCGTGCGGGTAACACCACCGGTTTCTGTGGTGTCGGCGGGCGCGGCAGTGGGGGTGATGGGCGGCGGCGGTGGCGGTGTCACCTCCACAACCTGACGCAAATTTGCCGGGTTAAAGCGGTCTGTGCAGGTGAACGCATCCAGTGCCCCCCACCCGCTCAAACCCGCGTCTAGCTGCACCCGCACCCATGCCCCGGTGATGTCACGGGCGTCCACAACGACGGTATCATCCGCGAAGACGGTGGCAACCTGCTGGTTGCGCGGGTCGGGTCCGTTTCGCAGGGGGACGTCTGCATCGGCGGCGGTGCACTGCGGCAGCACGGCAGGGATGAGTTCCTGGTAGGTGAACGGGTTGCCCAGGTCGTCCTCGGCGTACACACTCACGCTCAGGTCATCCAGCGGAATGCCGACCAGTTCGTCCGTTTCGTCGACCGCGCGGTACTCTGGGGCGAGTCCTTCATCGGTTGTAAACGCTTCCAGCCCATTGACCTGTACAAACGCGGCATTGTCCAGTTCCCAGCTTAGCGTGAGCGGCTGCACCACAAAACGGACTAGTTCCGGCGGGTTTGCCGTAAAGGTACGCATCAGCACCGGGTCGTATATCCGTACTGTTTGGCTCAGGCGTGCCTCCCGGTTGCGGGCGCTGCCTGCCACCTCGACCACGGCAGAGCGGGGCAGGGCGGTGGTTTGCAGCGTGTAGGATGATGTTTGCGGCGGGAATGTCGCCACGGGTGTGCCATCTACCAGCAGGGCAATTTCCGCCACATCCTCCGCTGCCCACTCGATTTGCAGCGGTTCCCCGCGTGCAACCTGCGTGCTGCTCACGCTAAAGGCGGTGATCTGCGGGTTGGGTGCGGTGAGCGCAGCCACGATGAACAACAGCAGCAGCACAAATGCAGCCAAAACACCCGCGCCCACCCCTAGCGACCATGTGGGTAACATGGGCTGCTGGGAGACCTGCCCGCGCAGCACCGCCATAAACTGTGACGGGTCTTCCGAGCGGACGACGACATCGAAGGGTTGGGTTTCTGCCGTGCCGATGAGCTTGGTTTTCTTCAGCTTTGCCTTGCCCTGGATGACAAGGCGCTGCCCCGGTTGCAGTATGACTTGCGACGACGACACCAGTTCCAGCTCTGTTTGCGGCGTGCGGTCGCCGCCGCCGATGACAAGCGGTAGGTCGGCGTTGCCCTGGTTGTGCAGGTGCAGCCGGAAGCGCTCCGTGGCAGTAATGCGCTTGCGCTCTAGCGCGGCACCAAAGCCACTGTAGGGCAGCACCCGGATGTACGTTTTCGCCTCCAGGCGAGCGTTGGGCGTGTTTTCCTCCCGCACCACCAGCCGAATTTCGTACTCACCGGGCACTGTATCTGAGCGGCGGACGGGGCGCACGTTGATGATTGCCTGTGCCGCCTCCTGTGGGTCTAGCATCAGCTTGGGGCGGTCGATCCGAACCCAGTTGCGGTCGATACCAGCGACTTCCACTGTGTAGAAGCCCTTTTCCTCACTGGTGTTAGTAATGGTTAACTCTGCGGAGGCGTGTGCGCCCGGCGGGATGGCAATGGGCGGGGGCTGTACGCTCAGGCTAAACGGCACATCTTGTTTTTCGATACGCTGGGTAGTGCCCTCGCCCGTGCGAACAGGCTGGGTGGGGCTTTCGTCCATCTCGTGGTAGATGATGCGCAGGTCGCCAACGATAATTTCCTCACCGCCGCGCAGGGGCAACTTTTCGCCTTGCGGGATCTTGATCCCATCAATGTAGGTGCCGTTCTGCGATTCCATATCCGCCAGGTGGATGTCACCGCTTTCGTTAATGATGCTAAAGTGATAGCGGGAGATGGTTTCCGTGTCTAGCGTAATGGTGTTGCCGGGGGAGCGCCCCACCGACACCTGCTCATCTTTGAGCGGGAACGACCGGAAGTTGCCATCGGGGTAAAACACGTCAAGGCGACCGTACGCCATAGGGCTTCTCTCTCGTCGGACATACACACTGACCTATATTGTAGACGAACTGCACGCCCCCGCAACACGACGTGTGCGCTTTGCCCAAACTATGACACATCTCACGCAAAAAGACGCGCTTCTTCACATGGCAAACCTCAATGGAACCTATATGATGTTTACATAACAGGGATTTGACAAATCACACCAAATCTCTTAAATTGGTGTTAAATAAAGAGGTGTTTTACCGATGGTACTCACGACATTTACAGCGGCACCCATACTCACTTCGGCACCATAACGGCGCGGTTCTGCACAGGCGGAACGCGCCGTTTTTGCTTAAACATCGACCAATAAGATTGCCCAAGCAACGCAGAAAGGACGAGGGACACACATGGACTATGCAATGATCGGCAAAGTAGAGAAGTCTTTGTTCTACGCCCAAGAACCCGAGCGTGTCACGTTCAACGCACTCACCGCCATTTTCCGCGGAGACAACAACACCTACGAGATTTCACTTAGTGCAGAGGGATGGTATTGCTCCTGCCCTGGCTACCACGAACACGGCATGTGCCCGCACATCATGACGATGGAACGCCTGTTGGGGCAGATGCTCAAGCGTCCGCTTACCCCCTACGCCATCGGTCAGAACGTGGTGAGCGATGTGGATAAGTCCATTCGCTATTCGCAAGAGCCAGAGCGCATTACCTTCACATCATTCGAAGTCACCTTTGAGGGCGACCACAACCGCCACAACGTGACCTACGAGAACGGCGCGTGGCAGTCTGAGGACGCATTCTTCCTGGCGAGGGGCTACTCGTCGCACACCATGGCGATGGAGCGCATCCTCGGCGGAATGCTCAAACCCGTCGCGGTGTAGTTACCACCGCGTCATCTCATCTCTCTCACCTTGTGCGGAAGCCCCTCTCATTACGAGAGGGGTTTTCGTTTGTGTTGCAGCGCCCGCAACATGCACACAAACAAAACGGGCGCTGCATGTGCTGCACAGCGCCCGTGGAAAGCCGTTTTCATCTGTGGGAGTGTGGGAGGGGCGCAGCAGTGCTACCCCCGCTTTCCGCTAGTCCCCGCTTGGCTGCGGCGATGAGTTCAAGCTCAGCAGCCCGTCGTTCTTGGGCGTGTGCTGCTTGGTGGTCTCTTCATCGTCCTTGCCAAAGCGGATGATGTTGCCGTCGCTCTTGATTGCCTCTACTGCCAGCCCAAGGCTTTGCAGCTCCTTCACCAATACGCGGAAGCTCGTCGGGATGCCAGGGTCTTCGATTGGCTCGCCCTTCACGATTGCTTCGTAGGTCTTCACGCGCCCCTGCACATCGTCGGATTTCACAGTCAGCATTTCCTGCAAGATGTGTGCCGCGCCGTATGCTTCCAGCGCCCACACCTCCATCTCACCAAAGCGCTGCCCGCCGAACTGTGCCTTACCGCCCAGCGGTTGCTGTGTGACGAGGCTGTACGGACCGGTGCTGCGGGCGTGAACCTTGTCTTCCACGAGGTGCGCCAGCTTGAGCATGTGAATCATGCCGACGGTCACAGCGCGGTCGAACTTCTCGCCCGTCTTGCCATCGTACAGGTTCATCTTGCCGTAAACCGGGGCAGGGTCCCCGGTGAGGAACATCACGCGCTTGATGTGGCGTTCCAGTTCGCGGCGGTCGATGCCTTCCGGAATCTCGTAGTCTGGTGCGATGACCTTCGCCCACTCGCGCAGCGCAACCTCGAAGGCGTTGTCGTCGCGGCGGCGGCGCTCCTCAATAGAAAGGTGCGTTGCCTCGTACATCATCAGGTCATCCGGGTTGTGCCCTTGCTCAATCAACCACTCGTTGAGCACCACGCGCCGCAGGTATACCAAGTTGTGCATCAGCAGGTCGGCGTCGTAGTCCGGGTGTTCCTTCAGCCACTCGTAGCAGTACAGGCGGCGCACTTCGTTGTCATCTTTGATCTCGATGGGGTCGTATTCGCCCTCGAACTGCTTCAGCCACTCCCATGCCCGTTCCGTCATGATGTCCCAGGCGTAGTCAATCAGCCATGCCCGCCCAAGCTCGGACTGGATTTCCCACTCCTTCGCGCCGTCGAACACGGGGGTGATGGCACGGAAGCCGAGGCGATCTGCTGCCCAGCCCAGGTGAATTTCCAGCACCTGCCCGATGTTCATACGTCCTGGCACACCCAGCGGGTTCAGGATGATCTGCACGGGGCGTCCGTCATCCAAGAACGGCATGTCCTCGATGGGCACAATCTTAGAAATGACACCCTTGTTGCCGTGGCGACCTGCCATCTTGTCGCCCACGGTCAGCTTACGGCGCTGCGCCACGCTCACGCGCACCATCTTCTCTACACCAGCGGGGAGGTCGCGGTGTTCGTCGCGGGTGAACGTTTTCACGTCCACGACCTTGCCGCGCTCACCGTGCGGCAGCCGCAGCGAGGTGTCCTTCACTTCGCGTGCCTGCTCACCGAAGATGGCACGCAGCAGTTTCTCCTCCGGCGAGAGTTCTTTTTCGCCCTTGGGCGTGATCTTGCCGACGAGAATGTCGTTCGGACCGACCTCCGCGCCCACGCGCACAATACCGAACTCGTCCAGGTCCTTCAGCGCGTCCTCACCCACATTCGGGAGGTCGTAGGTGCTTTCCTCCGGTCCCAGCTTGGTGTCCCGCGCTTCCACCTCGTGCTTTTCGATGTGGATGCTGGTGAACATGTCGTTGCGCAGCATGTCTTCGCTGATGAGCAGCGCGTCTTCGTAGTTGCCGCCCTCCCAGGAGAGGAACGCGCCCAACACGTCGTGCCCCAGTGCGAGTGCGCCATCTTGCGTGGAGGAACTGTCTGCAATCACATCGCCCACAACCACGCGCTGCCCCTTGTTGACGATGGGCTTCTGGTCGATACAGGTCGATTGGTTGGAGCGGTCGTACTTGCGCAGGCGGTAGATCACCTCGCTGCCCTCGTCGGTGCGGATGACGATACGGTCGCCCTGCACGCTGGTGACCTCGCCGTTGACCTCACACACGATCACCTGACCGCTGTCGTATGCCGCCTGCCGCTCCATGCCCGTGCTGACGATTGGGCTGTCTGGACGGAGCAGGGGCACTGCCTGGCGCTGCATGTTCGATCCCATCAGCGCACGGTTGGCGTCGTCGTGCTCCAGGAACGGAATGAGCGCCGCGCTGATGCCCACAATCTGGCGTGGGGCAACGTCCATATAGTCGATGCGGCGTACAGGCACGTTCAGGAACTTCTGGCTGTAGCGGGACGATACACGGTCGCTCACAAGCTGCCCACGCTCGTCGGTGCGGGCGTTTGCCTGCGCTACCACAAAGCGGTCTTCGTCGTCTGCGGAGAGGTAGGACGTCTCTTTGGTGACGAACGGGCGCACAGGCACTTCCTCGTAGCCCATGCCGCGCAGCGTGTCGATGACGTTCTCGTCAATGATGGCATCGCGCTCGAAGATTTCCTCGCCGTTGTCGTCCTCAATATCCTCGCCCAGCATACGCCCCATCAGGTCGTCGCTGTCGATGGGCAGGGTTTTTGTTACCTTACGGTAGGGCGTTTCGATGAAGCCGTATTCGTTTACGCGCCCGTAGCTCGCCAGGCGACCGATCAGACCAATGTTCGGACCTTCCGGCGTTTCAATCGGGCAGATGCGCCCATAGTGGCTGTGGTGCACGTCGCGCACATCAAAGCCGGCACGCTCACGGCGCAAACCACCCGGACCCAACGCGGAGAGTGTGCGCTTGTGCGTCAGTTCCGCCAGCGGGTTTGTCTGCTCCATGAACTGCGAAAGCTGCGAGCTACCGAAGAACTCGCGGATGCTGGCAACAACCGGGCGAATGTTCACCAGGGAGACGGGGGTTAGGTTTTCGTTCTCCTTAATGGACATGCGCTCCTTGACGACGCGCTCCATGCGGCGTAAGCCCACACGCAGCTTGTTCTGGATTAGCTCGCCGACGGTTTTCACGCGGCGGTTGCCTAGGTGGTCGATGTCGTCGGGGTCAACGCGGTTGTTGTTAATCAGGATGATGCGCTCTACCACCTTAATGATGTCCATCTTGGTGATGGTGCGGGTGGTGCGCGGCATAATGCCGTCGATTTGCAGGCGCTGGTTCAGCTTGTAACGCCCCACACGCTCTAGGTCGTAGCGGCGCTGGTCGAATAGCTGGCTAATCAGATACTCGCGGGCGTTGTCTAGCGTGGGCGGGTCGCCGGGGCGCATCTTGCGGTAGAACTCCAGCAGCGCTGCCTCGGCAATCGTTTGCCCGGGGCGCAGGTCCCACACAGGCTCGTTGTTAATCGTGCTGTCCAGGTAGTGGTAGACCTCGTCGTTGTCCGCATCTGCGTACAGTGCGTACAATTCTTCGTCGGTGCCTTCCCTAATGGGGGACATATCCTCGGGCATCCCGTCGTCTACCGCAGCGAGTGCACGCAGCAGTACCGTCACTGGCACGGTGCGCTTGCGGTTGAACTTGATGGCGAGGTTGTGCTGCTTGCGCGTTTCGAACTCCATCCACGCGCCACGGTCGGGGATGAGCTTGGCGTTTGCCAGGCGGCGACCGGTGGTGCGGTCTTCGTCGGCGTCGAAGTAAACGCCGGGCGAGCGAATGAGCTGGCTAACGACGACGCGCTCCGTACCATTAATGATGAACGTGCCCTTCTCCGTCATCACGGGGAAGTCGCCCATGAAGATGTCCGCCGTGATGACCTCATCGCCCTGGTCACGGTTGACCAGCGCGACCTTCACGTACAGCGGCGCAGCGTAGGACATATCACGCTCGATGCATAGGTCTTCAGAGTACTTCGGTTCCTCGAAGTAATAGCCTAGCCCGAACTCCCGCGCCTCCGGGCTGCTCCCGGGGAAGTACAGGCGCAAATTGCCGTTAAAGCTTTCAATCGGGCTAACTTCGTCGAACAGCTCGATTAGCCCGTGTTCAATAAACCACTGGTAGGACTGAAGCTGCACTTCAATCAGCGAGGGTAGAGACTGCGTTTCTACCGTTCGTGCATAATTCTTGACACGGTTTGGTGCTTGCACAGTGGGGGTCACTCCTCAGTCGTACAGTTGGGACGAGTATGGGCGGTGTGAGAACCGCAGATGGTGGTGAACCGCTGGCACGGTGCAACAGCATATGCTGGCAGGGTGGGGGCAGCAGTTCGTATGTGCGTTGGCATCAAGGTTTGATGAGATGACGTTTATCGTGAAGGAAAATTATATCGTGCGGCGGGTAGGCACGTCAATAGAAAGCTTAACAGAACAACCTGATTGTCAGCTTGCCTTTTGTGGGGGGGGTGCTGCTCGTATTTTCTACCGATAGTCTAGCAAAATCATGGGGCTAAATCAACTCGTCCGGCACGGTGCAGCGCCCACAATCTGTTGCGAGACGCCCTCGACCGCAGTATAGTAGGCACGGTTTGGGCGGGTTGCCTACCCGAGCCAACAACTAAAACGTTCAGTTTACACAGTTTTACACATAAGGGATTTACACAATGCGCAAGACTTTTTCCGTATTTTCCGTTTTCCTGATGGTGGTGCTGGCATTCTCCGGCATCGTAAGCGCGCAGGACAGTGTTGACATCGCCGTACTGCTGCCGGACAGCGCCTCCTCCGCTCGTTGGGAGCAGGACGACCGCCGCTTCCTCTCCGCTGCATTCGATGAAGCTGGCGTTTCCTACTCCATCGTCAATGCAGAAGGTGACGCTTCCCAGCAGATTACCCAGGCAGAGCAGGCAATCACCAACGGTGCACAGGTGATCCTCATGGTGAACCTGGACAGCGGTAGTGGCGCGACCATCATCGACATCGCCCGCGCTGCTGGTGTTGCCGTGGTTGACTACGACCGCCTGACCATCGAAGGTGACGGCGCAGACTTCTACGTGAGCTTCGACAACGAAGCCGTCGGTCGCCTACAGGGTGAGGGGCTGGTTGCTGCTGTAGAGGACGCTGGGCTGGAGAACCCGTCAGTTGCAGTGCTCAACGGCTCCCCCACGGACAACAACGCAACCCTGTTCAAGAATGGCTACGATGGCGTAATTAATCCGCTGTTCGAGGACGGTACGTGGACGGAAGTGGATGACCAGAGCGTGCCGGATTGGGACAACCAGGAGGCACTGGTTATTTTCGAGCAGATGCAAACCGCTGCTGGCGGCTGTGACGGCATCGACGCGGCAATCGCTGCTAACGACGGGCTGGCAGGTGCAGTTATCGCTGCGCGTGAGAACGCTGGCTGCGACTTCATCCCGGTTACCGGGCAGGACGCTACGGTTGCAGGCATCCAGAACGTGATTGCTGGTCGCCAGAGCATGACTGTCTACAAGGCAATCCGTGCGCAGGCAAACGCTGCTGCTGAGCTGGCAATCGCCATCGTTAACGGCGACGACACCAACGCACTGGTCACGGGCGCAGTCAACAACGGCACCAACGATATTCCGTCCGTGCTGCTGGTTCCCGTTTCCGTCACGCAAGACAACATCCTGGAGACCGTGATTGTTGACGAGTTCCGCTCCCTGGACGAAATCTGCGTGGACGACATCGCGCCGATGTGCGAAGAGATGGGGCTGACCGAAGAAGCCGCCATGGAAATGATGGACATGGAAGGCGACATGATGGAAGATGAGATGATGGAAGAGGATATGGACATGGAAGAAGAAATGATGGAAACCGAGGAAGCTTCCTAGGTCTGCCATCTTCTTTCATTCATCGTCTTCACCATCTTCACTGCTTCCTGTCGTTCTCCACAGCGGGAACAAATAACTAAACGGGGCGCGGCAAACGTGCTGCCCCCGGATGCCAGGGCACCCATTGCGGTGTCCTGTTTGTTTTGTGGGCGCACCACTCTACTAAAGATGATATTTGTGTGAGAATAAAATTAACCTTAAGCTCACTAGCCTGCTTTAAACCTTAAAATGGACTTAAAGTTATTGATTCGACGGGACAGTTTACGATGGCTCTTTCAACACAGCATTGCAACGATACCCAAAGCCTCACTCTCGTGTATGAGGGGCTTGTCTCTCAAGAAGATTTACAGGCGAGCGCTGCACAAATCAAGCAGGGCACAGCTACAGATGTACGCTTCATCGTGATTGAACTTTCCAATGCGATGTTTACGGCGGAATCGCAACAGGCGTTTGTTGACGAAACGCCGCTCACTATCGCCCGCTATGCCCTATCCGGTGTGCTGTATGTGCTGCCCGGCACCGTAGATACCCCCCTGGCGGAGCAGCTGTGGGAACACCACAGTGCGAACCAAACCGAAGACTGCATTGCCTTTTTTGAGACGCTGGAACAAGCGCAAGACGCAATGTTATTTGCATAATGCGTGCATCGGGTGTACACCTGTGCTTGTTGGGTGGGCGCAACCGTGCCCACACATCGCCCTGCTGCCCGGTGGCGGCAACTTGCGCTTAAATACAATCCCTGTGAGACAGAATGGCTTTAAAGACGCATTGGAACGACGACGAAGCAAAAAAGATCTGGATTATTGAGTATGCGGGTCGGATGACTATAGAAGATCACCAGCAGGCTCATGCGGCAACAAACGCGGTCATTGGCAACGGCAGCGTATGCATCCTCATCGACATGACCGAGGTGATGTACTCTGGTGAGAACCTGAACGATGTGTGGCAGCAGGTAACCACCAACCCCGAAATTGACATGCTCGATGACTTCCTGGACTCGCCCAATGTGCCGCATGTGGGCATCGTCATCCCTGGCAGCGTGAGCACCCCGCTGCGACAAACCACACTCGCACGGCAGGAGCAAAAAGGTCGGCTGGAAAAAACCGGGTTCTTCAAGGCACGCGAAGACGCGCTGGCATACCTGGTTCCCCGCTGCACATCAGCCTAGTGGCACAGGCAGCACCCTAATCTTCGCGGGGGCTGTCACTATCCAGCAGATAGGTGCCGTGGGCACCGTTGCCATCGGGCGGCGCAATGTACAGCGTGCCATACACATGATCTAACGTGACCATGCCGTTGTCCTGGCGCAGCACGAGGTGCGCGTCTTGTGGCACGACCACATTGAGGGTTGCCCGCGCTACCGCGCCAATGCCACGCCGCTTGATGACGACGATGTACACCCCGTTGGCGTCGTAGTCGGTTGCCACACGCCAGCCGATGGGCGGCACCGTCTCAATCGTTGCCTCGACCTGCTGCCGCCCCCAGCGCACCACCCGCAGTGCGGCATCGCTCGTGTGCAGGTAGATGGTCGCGGCGGGTACAGCGGGCAGCGCATAAGTTTGTTTGTGGCGTGCCAGGTCAGTGATAAACGCTGCTGCCTGCGCGATTTGCAGCAGGCGGTTCAGGTTTTGCATAGGCGGTTCTGTCCGATGGTGGCTAGGGGTGAACACGGTGTGTGATGTGCCCGCACACGCTATTGACGTGTGTGCGGCGCGTGGTGCAAACTTGAACGCATTTCGGCATTATACCGTTTGGGAGTGTACCACATCATGCAACAAGACCTGCAAAACAAACCGCGTACCCCTGCGCAGTATGCCCGGCTTTTCTTCACGGGCGTGGCAATGGGCAGCGCGGATATTGTGCCCGGCGTGAGCGGCGGCACCATGGCGTTCATCCTGGGCGTGTACGAAACGCTCATCAACGCTATTAAGTCCTTCAACCTGGAACTGATTCGCCTGCTGCTAAAGGGTGACTTTAAGGGCGCACTGGAGCATGTGCCGTGGCGCTTTTTGCTGGCGCTGGGCGGTGGCATCGTCGTGGCAATCCTCACGCTGGTCACAGCGCTGGAGTTTGCGCTGCACAGCTACCCGGTATATTTGTTTTCGTTCTTCACCGGGTTGATTGTCGCCTCCATCATTGCGGTAGGTGCTTATGTGCGCTGGAATGCTGCGAGTGTGACTGCGCTGGTGATCGCTGCGGTGGTGGCGTACCTCATCGTGGGGCTGCGCCCGCAAGACGTGCCCAACACACCGCTGATTTTGTTCTTCAGCGGGGCGATTGCCATTTGCGCGATGATCCTGCCGGGGGTGAGCGGGTCGTTCCTGCTGCTGGTGCTGGGGCAGTACGAGCATGTGATTGGTGCTGTGCGTGGGCTGGTGAGCTTTGAAGACGTGGGCACCAACTTGGTCACGGTCGCATCGGTAGCGCTGGGCTGTGTGGTGGGTATCGTCATCTTCTCGCGCTTCCTCTCCTGGCTGCTGAAGAACTACGAGAACACGACGGTTGCGGCGCTGGTGGGCTTTATGGTCGGCTCGCTGCGCATTATCTACCCGTTTAAGGCACCCGTGCTAGATGCCGCCGGGCAGGTGCAAACGTTCCTCAACACCGAAGGCAACAATGAGGCGCTCACGCGCAATGTGCTGCCGTGGGTAGCACAACACGTCGAAAACCTGGACGAGATGCTGCCGCTGACCGGAACAGAAGTCGCGGTTGCGCTGGGGCTGGCAGTTGTCGGCTTCCTGCTGGTGAGCTACCTGGATCATCTGCAATCGCGCAACAACCCGGTTTTCCGCCCGCTGCTGGGCGGCAAAAAGACCGCCGAAGACGCGCAACCCGTGCCGTCCGGCGATTAATTGTGTGATGCGGGAGCGTGGCACGCTGCGCTCCCGCTGGATGTGACGAGAGGTGCCCCCATGACAGACAATTCCTCAAAAGACCTGCGCGTGCTGCTGGATGAAATCCTGAGTGAGGACGAAACCCGCCGCCAACGCGCCCGCATCATGCTGCTGGCACTGGACGAAGACGCCGTGCCCCCGCTGGTCGATGCGTTCTACGCGGGTGTGACCGAGGCACAGGGCGTAGTGCTGCTGGATGTCGTCGCGGAAATCGGCGGACCGGAAGCACTGCAACTGCTAGAAGATGTGTTCCGCAACGGTGACCGGGACGTGTGGCGGCGCTGGGCGCTGCTGGGCATGGCACGCAACGGGCGCGACGATGTGCTGGACGCGGCGCTCGACTGGCTGCAAACCGGGAACACCGCGCAGCGTCAGTCGGCGGCGCTGGCACTGGGCTACATTGGCGACGAAAACGCAGAGCTAGCACTCATCCATGCCATGCACGAGCCGGAGATCGCCGCGCAAGCGGTGCGAGCAATGGAAAAGCGCGGCAGCGTGCAGGGGCTTGCTGCCGGGTTCAACACGGACGCCGCCGAGGTGTGGGAAATGGTCACGAACGCACTGTTGAGCATCGGCGATGCAGGCACCCTGCCCCTCATCGACATCCTGCAAAACGAACACCCGCTGTTCTACGACAAGGTGTTGGTGAGCCTGCAAAACATCCCGCGCCCGGAAGCAAAAGAAGTGCTCGCCGCCGGGGACTACGACGCGGACGGCAACGCGAAGTCATAACCCATCCTTAACTCGATTTCCCCGCTTCATGAACAAATTCATACGATTTTCACGGGCAATCCGCTGTACACTACAGTAGATTGCCTGCTAACACTGCTGCCGTGAGGACACCCTCACCATGAACACACGTACCCTATCCTCAGTTCTATTGCTGATCCTACTGCTGAGCACCGGAACCCTTTCCCTGCAAAGTGCCCGCGCCCAGGATGTGACCGCACAAACTGTGACTGATTTGGGCGGCATCGTTCAGCTATCCCCACCGGAGGAGGCGGAAGGCTTTGCTTCTCAAGACTCATTAGGCACGCCAAGCGATATTGATGGAGACACCATCATCATAGGTGCGTTGTTTGATGACAATGAGGCTGGTGCCGCTTATGTCTACACGCGCACAGATGGTGAGTGGGCATTTGAGCAGAAACTTGTTGCGGATGACCGTGAGGGACGGGATTTACCCTCTAGTGGTGATCGTTTTGGGGTTTCCGTCGCAGTGGATGGGGATACAGCAATGGTCGGCGCATTCTTTGATAACGATCAAGTTGGTTCAGTGTATGTGTTTGAACGCACAAATGGTGTGTGGACACAAACACAGCGACTTTCGCTACCTGAGAACACGACTTATACAAATCCCTACGGCTTCGGTTCATGGGTTGAACTTGAAAATGACACTGCCGCCATTTGGTGGAGCAACTTTGGCGACACGGCTGAATTAACAGGAGGAGTTGTGAGCCTCTTTACCCTGGTCAATGGCGAGTGGACATATCAACAAGACCTCATCCCAACTGACCGCCCCACTTTTGAAGTATTGTCATTAGCAACTTACGGTTCTATAGCAAATGAGGGCAACAGAATTGCCATTTCTCCCTGGGTGGACACCAATGTTTCACCAACAATTTACACATATGTACGCGAGGGAGAGATGTGGAATTTCGATCAGGAGTTCGTGCCATCGGTTGATACATCCGAATCGCCGTTGGTCACTTATGTGCGCCTGGATGGCAATACGTTATTATTCAGTGCTTTAAACTCGACTTTATCCATTTCAGGCCGCATAGCATAAAACGTCCACGAGGCCG
>CAYVGI010000009.1:43233-66058 GCA_964451095.1 uncultured Anaerolineaceae bacterium | reverse complement strand
CTTCATGTGCACGGTAACTGGCATCTCAAATGTCCTTATCTCTATGTATAGGTTATACAAAGTTGCAATAACAGTAATTCGTGGATGATTTCGCAGAGGAGCATCTTACGGCGGTGGGGAAAGTGACTCCCCACCCCGCAGCAGTGTTATCGCTATTCCATCATGTCCGCAGTGAGTACGGCGAACAAGCCGTCGTTAATGATTTGTAGTACCGGGTCGTGAACCGGGTTGCGGCTCTCATCGAAGCTGAATGACCCCAGCGGGCTGTTAAAGCCTTCGATTGCTGCCAGCGCATCGCGGATTGCCAGTGGCTCTGCGCTGTTTGCGCAGCGAACTGCCGTCGCCATCAGCCATGCACCTGTGTATGCCTGTGCCGCAAACTGGTCTGGCTGGGCACCCGTTGCCGCATTGTACGCCTCAGTGAACGCCAAGGATATGTCATCGGTTGCATTCACGTTCCATGCCGCACCCACGATAACGCCCTCGGCGGCATCGCCAGCCTGCTCTACAATCGCCGGGGAGTTCAGACCGTTACCGCCGATAATCGGACCCTCAAAGCCGAGTTCGCGTGCCTGCGCGATAATCACGCCTGCTTCCGCAGCAAGGGCGCTCACCACCAGTGCATCCGGCTCATCAGCAAGCAGGTTAGTCAACTGCGCGTTGAAGTCCACATCGCCACGAGCGAACGTCTCTTCGCCCAGGATCTCGACGCCGTTCTCGTCCAGCGCGTCAATGAAAACCTCGTAGCCGCTGAGGGTGAAGTCGTCGTCATCACCGTAGAGCACGCCCACAGCTTCTAGCCCCAGCAGGTCGGTCGCCTGAGAGATTGTCCCCGGAATCACGGAGCTTTCCGGCAGGCTGTTGCGGAACACAAACTCACCCATGTCCGTAATGCCGCTGGCGGTGTTGCTCACGCCCATCACAGGCACGCTGTTCTCCTGGGCAATCGGGTCTGCGGCAAATGCTTCTGTGGAAAGCGTCGGACCGAGCACAGCAACCACGCCGTCTTCCTCAACCAGCTTGGTCATCGCGTTGATCGCGCCCTCGGCATCGCCTGCGCTGTCCTCGAAGATCACTTCCAGCGTGCTGTCGCCCAGGTAACCGCTCGCGTTAACTTCATCCACGGCGAGCGTAACTGCGGACTGCTGCGGACCACCGTACACGGAGATCGGACCGGAAAGCCCAAAGATTGCACCGATAGTGACGGTTTCTGGCAGGTCATCTGGTGCGGCGCACTCCTCGAAGAAGCCCATGAGCGGCGCGTCCATCATCATTGCTTCTTCGGTGGCATCCTGCGCGAACACACCCAGCGGCAGTGCCAGCAGCGTCAGCACAACGAGCAACATCACAAAACGTTTGTTCGTCATAGAAAAACTCCACTAAGTTTTCAAGTTTACCCACGCGGCAGGGGCATTTTGGTTACAAGCCACGATTTTCGAGTGGCGATTCTATCCCACAAGCAGTGGCACAGCAACGAGGAGCACAGCAAATTAGGTTTGGGCAGCGGGGAGAAAAGAGCGTGCAGGGAGCTTGAACGCCCCCTACACGTGGGTAGGTCGTTACTCGTTGCCGCCGCCATTACGTTGGCGTAGCGGCTTGATAGCGTCCAGGTCGCTCATATTGTTCGCCATGCGGCTCATCATGCTGGTGAGTTCCATTGGCAGCACGAACTTGGTGGACTCACTCTTGCCGATTTCCTCCAGCATGTCGAAGTACTGGAGCATCATCGTCTTGTCATCCAGCTTGCTCGCCTGCTCGTAAATGGCACGCAGCGCGGCGGCGTAACCTTGTGCTCGCAGCAGTTCAGCTTCGCGCTCACCCTCCGCAGTGAGGATCGCCGCTTCTTTTTCACCCTGTGCCCGTAGGACGGCAGCCTCTTTTTGACCCTCTGCACGGGTCACTGCCGCTTCGCGCTCACCCTTCGCAGAGATGACCTCTGCACGGCGCTCGCGCTCGGCGCTCATCTGGCGGTTCATCGCTTCCAGTACCTGGCGGGGTGGCTCCACCTCTTTGATCTCCACGCTGGTGATCTTCACACCCCAACGGTCGGTAATTTCGTCCAGCTTCACGCGCAGAATTTCGTTGATCTGCTCACGCTTGGACAGCACCTCGTCCAGCTCAATATCACCGATGACGGCACGCAGGTTCGTCATAGCGATGCTGGTTGATGCCGATACTACGTTGTCCACCTTCAACACACTCAGCTTGGGGTCTATCACCCGGTAGTAGACGAGAAAGTCCACTGAGATAGGTGCGTTGTCCCTGGTGATCGCCGTCTGTGGGGGGATATCCAAAAAGCGCTCACGCAGGTCTACGCGAATCGCCCGTTCAATGCCGGGGATCACGAACTTGAAGCCCGGTCCGCGGGTGCCTGTGTAGGTTCCTAGCGTGAGCACAACCAACCGCTCGTATTCGGGAATGATCTTGATCGAGTTCAGTACGATCCCGACCAGAACGAGCACTACCGCGCCGATGATAATTTGTGCAAACATGTCCGCTCCTTGTTATGGATAATGCTTGGTCTTCTGTGTGTTTATTGCTCTTCGTGTAGGACTGCCCCGTTTGTCATCGGGGTGTCCGCTTGTGGTTGTGGCTTGCGCTTGGGCTTCATCCGCTCAACCTCTAGCTCCAGCCCGTGCACGCCCACTACCCGAACACTGTCCCCCTTTTGCAGGTCGTCACTGCTGCGTACTGTCCACATCTCGCCGTTAACCTGTGCTGTACCAGCAGCGGGCGGGTTCACCGCACTCATGATGTAGCCCTCCGCCCCGAATAGGTGCAGTGCGTCATCACCGACGAGCGGCAGGGCACGCATCTTTTCTAGTGTGGGGAGCAGCAGGTATTGGTTATAGACAAATGCGAGTGCCAGGATCAGCGCAATCAGCAGCAGGTTTGGCACCATGCCCTGGAACAAAAACACACTGCCGATGCCCTGCACCACCAGCGCCATGTTCGTCCAGCGCGTGTAATTCGGGTTCGCAAACGGCAGCGCAACGAACACCGTCATGCCGCCAACCAGCAGCACCACACTGATCCAGTTGGTGGGCATCATCGTGAGCAGTGCGAACGCGCCCGCTAACGTGACCAGTGCACCGGTTTCGGGTATCCATGTGCCAGGGATATATGTGGCAGTAACCCCCAGCCAGAAGCCGACAATCAACAGGGCATACACCAGGGTTGGGTCTAACAGTAAAGGTGGCATGTCCCCTCCTTAGTTACTTAACTTAAACAACTCGATTATACGGGAAAACACCGTTTGCTTTCAGTAAGCGTTAGCCCCCAATTTTTGGGGGAGGGGGGCAATTCGGTCTTCACGAGCTATGTGTGATAAGCTAAGATTAGAACATAAGTTTTAGCCTATGAGGTCAGGACAGTGCGACCAAACCTTGATGAAAAACTGAGTGTGCAGGCGTTTAACGAGTTCCGTTGGCTCAAGGCGGAACTCATTGACTTCTGTGTGCAGCACGGCATCTCCACAGAGGGCAGCAAACACCACATCCGCAGGCGGGTTGCCAGCTACCTCGCGGCACAGCGCCGGCTAAACGGCACGTCGGACGGTACCCACCGGAAGAACTAATCCCCGTCTATCACAGTCACCCCGTCCTCTGCGGTACTCACCGCCTGGGGTGGGGGCAATAGCTCGTCTGCCGGGAGGTAGAGCATAACAAACTGCATCGTGGGCGACAGATACGGGTCATCGCTAAAAGACGGAATCATGGTCGGATGCAAAGACATGATTTCGTCAATTAGCTCGCTGTTCGATGCCTCCACGAAGAAGGCGTGGTTGTTACCGGGCGTCAGGTCGGTGAGGATGTCATCGCGCAGCCAACTCTGTAGCCACACATGAATTACGGGAACATCCCCGTGGGTAATGTACAGCAGAAAATACTTCGGGTGCCAGCGCGGGAACAACTGCGTGCGTGTGATGACGTAAACCTCGGTGTTGTTAGGGAGATCCGCCGCCCGCAGCATGGCGTCGTCCGGGTCTGCATAGCCGCGCACCCAACGCGCCTGATTGTTGAAAACGGGCAGGTGGAATGCAAAGTAGTAGATCACCTGCGCCATCACAAGGCACAACAACACCGTCCACGCCGCAGTGAGTTGTGTGCGTGCGACCGGGAAACACAACCGTGCCAACCACCAAACACCAAGCGCAATGGCGATGGCAATGGCGGGCATTGCCACCGTGTGGCGGGCAACGTGCAGCGGGTTCCAGATGAAAAGCCCCAGCAGCGTCGCCGTGACCAGTAGCCACAGCGCTGGCAGCACCGTGTACCCCCACCGCCGCCTGTGCACCAGGGATGCCACTAACCCTAGCAGGAAAAACGGCTGCAAAAACGTGGGGATCATCGGCTGGGTGCCACCGTAAAACATCCACTCATCCAGTTTTGTGACGTAGAGTGCGAACGAATCCACGAGGTTGGTGACCATCTGCTGTAGACGGTAATCTGTTTCTTCTGGTGCGTCAAAACCGGACGGCGTCTCGACTCGGGTCAGGTTTTGCGAACTGAGCCGACCAAAAACCTCACCGTCCATGCCCACCCATGTGATGTAGATCGGCGCTGCCAGCACCAGCGACACCGCAACAGCCAGTGCCAGCCCCCTGGCAACGCGCATCGGTTCTGCCTGCCGCCACAGCCAAATCACCAAGATAAACAGCCACAGCGAGATCAACGGCGTGTGCAATAACCGCCCACCCTCATAAACGTAATGCGTGAAACCCAGCATCGCACCCGCCAGCACCCAGTCCCGGCGCAGCCCATACCGAACGCCACGGATGGCAAAGGCAAACGCCAGCATTGCCAGCGTGGGATCGTACAAGTTCATGATGCCAATGCGAGAAAACTGCATGTGCATCGGCAGTGCAGCGAGTGCCACCGCAGACATCACGGCAAGCTGACGGTTTTCAAACAACAGCTTCACTAGCCAGTAGATGGCAAACACACTGAGCGCCCCGTAAATTGCATTCGGTACGCGCAACGTAAACAGGCTGTACCCGAAGACCGCGCTGCCTGCCTGTTGCAGATAAGGGTAGATGTAGGGATACGGATAGTCTGGATAGTAAATCTGCTGGAACAGCGGGAAGTTTGCCTCCCACATACGCACGGCAGGCACGATGTTCTGCATCTCGTCCACCAACACACGCAATCCGCTCTCTAGCCGCCACAGCCGCACCGCCAGCGCACCGAAGAAAGTTGCTAACAAGCTATAGCTCACCCAGCGGGGCACTGACGCCCACGCCCGCAACAAGTTAACGAAGTGGTCGGGACGCAGTCCCGCCACGCCCCATATGAATGCGCCCATGCCCCCGGCGATAAGCGCCAACTGCAATCGCTCTGGCACCTGTGGCGCAAACTGTAGCGCCGTAACAGTCCCCAACATGGCAATGCCTGCCCCCACGCCAAACCAGTCGAACTGCGTTAGCGGTGCATTCTGTGAGGGTGTTGTTTCACTTGCTTCGGGGGCGTCGGTCGGCATCGCCATGGGGTGCCGCCACACCAGCACACCCATGCACACCATCCCAGCGGCGGCAAGGCTTAGCGCAGGCACCCACAGCGCCCCCTCCCACATCGGCATAAAGCATATTGCTGCAATGGCGGTTGCCAGGAAAGCGCTTCCTGCTAAAACGAATGTCCAGTTCAAGCGAAAAGATGCCGGACGCGCAATCGAATTTACATGGGATTCACGTGTGTTCGCCGGGATGTGCATTCGGGCAAGCTCCATGCCAAAATAGTCGTTTTCTGCGGGGTGCATCGGTACAATTTACATTAAGACACGAAAGCGTAATTTGCTATTGCGTATTTGTTGGTAAATTGAGAAGAAATGTTGAGTGATACGTAATGAGTAGTTATGGCAACATCACCTATACCGATTTTGTAAACCAGGTGCGAGAAAACGGCTGGACCATCGAATCACAATCACCCGACTCCACCGTCATCACCAAGCAGAAGGGTGCGCCCGCCGCCGTCGTCATTCCGCTGGCGCTTATTCCCCTTATCGGCATGTTCATCGGGATGGCGTGGATTTCCACGCGCGGCAGCGCCGTGGTCACGATTGAGCGCAAGCTCACGCGGGCACGTGTACTCACACCGACAAACGAGTTTGATGTGAACAATCAGGAAGACATGGAAATGTTCTTTAACGACTACGCCTACCGGGGCAGCGTGGGCTACACCCCAGTGGCAATTACGGGCGGCGTGATCTTGCTGGTTGGTTTTGTGCTGGTGCAGTTCCTAAGCGGTGCCGCTGGCTAAACGGTGGCAAGTCGTATACCGACTTTGGCGTGAGTGTCGCTTAGAATAGCAGGTATGAGACGACTTCTACGCTTTAAATGGATTTACCTATTGGGCACTGCGGTGGCATTGCTCTTGCTGGGCGCTGCCCTGGTGTACGGCTACGTTCTGCGCGGGTTGCCGTCCATCGCCGATGTTGACGCGGGGCTGGCGTTGCCCTCCACCCGCATCTATGACCGCAACATGCGCCTGCTGTATGAGATCACGCCCGATGGCACCGGGCGCAACACCGTTTTGCCGCTGGACGCGATGCCTGCGCACTGTGTCAACGCCGTCATCGCTACAGAAGACGCGGACTTTTACGACCACCCCGGCGTGAGCCTGCGCGGTATCGTGCGGGCGCTGTGGCTCAACCTGCGCGGCGGCGAGGTGGTCGCCGGGGGCAGCACGATCACACAGCAGGTGGCACGCAACCTCCTGCTGGATCCTCATGCCCGTGCCGAACGCACGCTGCGCCGCAAACTGCGCGAAGTGGTGCTCGCTTTGCGGCTGCAACGCGCATACAGCAAAGATGAGGTGCTCGCGCTTTGGCTAAACCAGACTGATTTTGGCAACCTGGCACACGGCATTGACGCAGCCGCACGCGCGTACTTTGGCAAGGCAGCAGGTGATCTCTCATTGGCAGAGTGTGCGCTTTTGGTCGGTCTGCCGCAGTCCCCAACCCAATACGACCCGACAACCAACCCGAACGCAGCAAAAGCACGCCAGGAAACCGTGCTGGACTTGATGGCGAAGCAGGCGTACATCACAGAGGCAGACGCCGAGATTGCCAAGGCAGACGGCTTACAATACGCAGCGATACCCTACCCGATAGAAGCACCGCACGCCGTGATGGCAGTATGGCAAGAACTCGAACAGACCTACCCAGACGCACTGTACACGCAGGGGTTAGACGTCGTCACCACGATTGACCTAGACTGGCACCACGCCGCAGAACGCATCGTAGCACGGGAGCTTGACCGCCTGAACGCGCCGGATGTGCCCGGGCGCATACCCGCTAATGCCAACAACGCCGCCGTCGTCGCACTCGACCCACAAACAGGTGAGGTACGAGTCATGCTGGGCAGTCCCAATTACTTTGACGATAGCATCAGCGGGGCAATGAACCTCGCGCTCACACCCCGGCAACCCGGCAGCACGCTCAAGCCGTTTACATACGCCCTCGCACTAGACCCCACACAGGTCGCGCCCTGGACGGCAGCAACCATGATTCTCGACATTCGCACACCGTTTGTCACACGCCGCCTGGAAAGTTATGTGCCCGCAAACTTCGACCTGCAAGAGCACGGTCCGGTGCAGGTACGAGAGGCGCTGGCGTCGTCATATAACATCCCGGCGGTGATCGCCGTTGAGCGCGTGGGGGTGCGTCCCTTTATCCAGTTCATGACAGACATGGGCGTTGACGAACTTGCCGCCAACAACGATGTAGACTTGTCCGTGACGCTGGGCGGCGGCGAAGTGCGCTTGCTGAACCTCGCTGCTGCCTACGGTGCGCTGGCAAACGGCGGCACACGGGTGCAACCTACGCTCATCCACAGCATCACCACCGCAGATGGCGAACAACTCTACTCGCACCGTCCGCACACAGGTGCCCGCGTGCTAGATGAAAACGTGGCGTTCATCGTGACCGACATGCTGAGCGATGACCACGCCAGGGTACCCGGTTTTGGTAGGCACAGCCTGCTCAACATCGGCAGACCCGCCGCCGCCAAAACCGGCACAACCACCGACTTCCGCGACAACTGGGTGGTGGGCTACACACCAGAGCTAGTCGTTGGGGTGTGGGTGGGCAACGCAGACTACACACCGATGATTAACGCAACCGGGCTAACCGGGGCAGGTCCGGTGTGGCACCATGTCATTCGCAGCTTTACGGCGGATATGCCGTCAACAGCGTTCGAGCGACCACCGGGCGTCGTAAGGGCAGAAGTGTGCGTGCCGTCGGGTTTGCTGCCCACAGATGCGTGCCCAAACACGCGCTGGGAGTGGTTCGTGGCGGGCACGGTGCCAACAGACAATGATGACCTGTACCAGACCTTCGCTGTAGATACGCTCACGGGTCGCCTGGCGGACGAAACAACGCCACCCCACCGCCAGCTAGAGCAGTTATTTATGGTGCTGCCGCCCGCGGCACGCGCCTGGGGAGCCGCGAACAACATCCCGGAGCCACCCACAGCAGCAGTACAGCGGCAAGATAACCCGCTGCGTGTGCTCTCGCCCGACCCCTACACAACCTATGAGCTGTCGCCTGTCCTGCCAATCGAAACGCAAAAGCTACGCCTGAGCGTGGGCGCACCGTTGGACACAACCCAGGTGACATATCGACTAAACGGCAGGGTGGTTGCCGTCGCTACCACGCCGCCGTACACCGCGTGGTGGCAGCTAGAAGTTGGCGATTACCAACTGACGGCGGAAATCGCCAGGGGGGATGGCTCCGCACAAATTCTAGACGCGGTCCCCTTTACAGTCGTCCCCCCGCAGCCCCCCAGCTAGCGGGTGTAACAATCGGGCAATAATAACGAATCTCAAACGGTCGAAATATTGCATTTTACATTTTTCATGTGTACTATTTTGCCATGTGAAAAATGTAAAAGAATTTGGCGTTGTAACGATGAAAACAAAAGCTGCAATCACCACAGCAATCCGTAACATGAAAGACGACGACATCGCCCGGCAGATGGTGCTGCGCTACCAACAAGACCCAACAGCACTGAATGACCCCGGCAGTGTACGGGCAAAGCGCGTACTGGAAATCGCCAACATGATTGTGGAGCAGAAGCGCCTACCCAAAACCATCGGCGAGTGGCTCTCTGTGGTGTTGCACTACGGTGGGGAACCGCTGGTTCAGCAAATGCGTCTGAACGCCAAGCGCGGTTCCCAGGCGAGCTACATGCAAGCAAAGCAATGGCTAGACATTATTGACCGTGTGCGCGCATAACCAGCACTACGAGCCAACCAGCAGCCACCGATAGCCGTACGGGGGCAGCGTAACCTCACCGCCTGCCTCTCGCTCGCCTTTGTTCAAAACATCAATATAGTGCCCCTCTGGCAGCGAGATTGTCAGGGGTTCATCTGCTAAGTTGTGCAGCGCCACGAACTTGCCCGCCTCATCCGCCCGCCAGAAGGACAGCGACGCATCCGGGTGCTCGTCCATCCAGGTCATCTGCCCCTTGGGCAGCATCGCCAGGTTCTTGCGGGTGTGCACCATATGCCGCACCACATTCAGGATCGACTCGCTATCGTGCATTTGCGATGCGATGTTGACCCGTGGGTAGCCGAACACATCGTCGTCAATCACAGGCGCATACAGTTCGTCTGGGATGGCGGGGCTAAACCCAGCATTGATGGAATCATCCCACTGTATCGGGGTGCGCACGCCATTGCGGTCGAACAGGGCGATGTTGTCCCCCATACCAATCTCATCACCGTAATACATCACGGGTGCGCCCGGCAGCGTAAATAACAGGCTGTGCATCAGTTCGATTTTACGGCGGTCGTTGTCTAGCAGGGGTGCCAAGCGCCGCCGAATGCCCAGATTAAGCCGCTGGCGCGGTTCCGGCGCGTAGAAGTCCCACATAAACTGACGATCTTCATCAGTGACCATTTCCAGCGTCAGTTCGTCGTGGTTGCGCAGGAAGGTTGCCCACTGGCAGTAGCGTGGGATGGGCGGCGTGTCCGCCAGGATGTCCACCACATCTTTGCGATCTGCCAGGGCAAGCGCTTTGAACAGGCGCGGCATTACCGGGAAGTGAAACGCCATATGGAATTCATCGCCGTTGGCAAAGTACGGCAGCAAGTCTTGGGGCCACATGTTCGCCTCTCCCAGCAGGATCGTGCCGGGGAAGTGCTCGTCCATGTAGGCACGCAACTGCTTGAGGAACCCGTGCGTTTCCGGCAGGTTTTCGCAGCTTGTGCCCTCACGCTCGTACAGGTAGGGCACTGCATCTGCCCGGAAGCCATCAATGCCCATTTCTAGCCAATACTGCACGATGCGCAGCATCTCCTCACGCACGGCAGGGTTATCGTAGTTGAGGTCTGGCTGGCTGCTGTAAAAGCGATGCCAATAGTACTGCTCACTGCCCTCGTCATACGCCCAATTAGAGTGCTCTGTGTCCGTGAAGATGATGCGAACCCCCGTGTACTTGGCAGGGTCATCCGTCCAAACGTACCAATCGCGCATGGGGCTGTCCTTGGAGCGGCGCGACTCTTTGAACCATGGGTGCTCGTCCGACGTGTGGTTGAGCACAAGATCGGTAATTACGCGCATCCCCCGGCGGTGAATCTCCTCAATGGTCATGCGCAGGTCTTCCATTAAGCCATATTGCTGGTGCACGCCGTAGTAGCTGGCAATGTCGTAGCCATCGTCGCGCAGGGGGGAGGGGTAGGTGGGCAACAACCAGATGACATCCACGCCCAGCCATTGCAAGTAGTCCAGCTTCTCCCGCAGCCCGGCAAAGTCCCCATGGCCGTCGCCGTTGCTGTCCTTAAATGCCCTCAGGTATAGCTCGTAGAAAACGGCGTTCAGGTGCCAGTTCTGTGACATAGTTGTGCTTGTCCTTACGTGTGTGTTTCATTTTGTCGTTAGTGGAGTGTACGCCATTATAGAGCGCGATGGTGTGCCTTCAAACGTAAGTTGAGCGGATTTTGCCCCTCAATGTGTTTTAATGCGCCAAGGTTGTATAATGACGCCATCAATTTGATGTGCAATTAGAGGTGTCGCAGGACAAGAAATATGGACGACTTCGCACAACCCCCCGGCGAAGATGACAACGACGACAATTCTACCGCGAACACTCCTAAACCCACCCCAAATGGACTGCGTGGGTTCGACGTTGTGCGCAGCTTTTTGGAAGACGACGACTGGCACCCACACCGCCTGGGGAACAGGCATGTGCTCCACATGCAGTTTAGCGGCAAAAACGGACAGCAAAACTGTTACATGTTAGTCCGCACCGACCTCGAACAGCTTTTATTCTACGCAGTCGCGCCCATCAAGGCACCGGAGGAGGTGCGCGGCGCTATCGCAGAGTTCATCACACGGGCAAACTACGGGTTGCGCATTGGCAACTTCGAAATGGACTACTCAGACGGCGAGATTCGCTACAAAAGCAGCCTGGATTTTGAAGACGTGCAGTTGCAACCGCCGATGGTGCGGGCGACGGTCTACCCGGCAGTGCAAACCCTAGACCGTTACATGCCAGGGCTGATGCGTGTGATGTTTGGTGGGCGCACACCTGTTGAGGCAATCTACGAAGTGGAGCAAGACTATGACGAAGCGGACAAGTGAGGAACGTTACGACACGATCATACAGCAGCACGCACAGCGCCAACGTGCCCGCAGTGCCGAGGGCGTGCAGCGTGAGCTTTCCGCCGTGTTAGATGGGCTGAATGCGTGGGGGGCATTAGAGGCGTGCCAGCAGAACGCCAACGGCACCCCTCACCTCCACGGTCCGAAATCAGTGTGGCGCGGTGGGGCCGTGCCCACGTGCGCGGCATTGCTGTGGCACAAGGGCGTAGGCTTTTTCGGCTACAAAACGCTGACGCTGCTTGGGGTATGGTGTACACAAAGTGCAGACGGCGTGACAATCACCGTGGGGAGCAAAACACTTGCCTACAGCGCTGCCACCTACAACCCGGAGTCCTATCATCGCCTGCTTCGCAAGGACTACAGCATTTACTACACAGATGACAACACCCCGCCAGCAGACGGGGCACAGTTTGTGTACATTGCGGAAGAAAGACTGTCGCAGCGCACGGCACTTGTACAGCAACTCACGCTGCTCGTCAGCTAATAATCCACATCTCCATCGCCATCAGCGTCCAGCATCCCACCGAACACCTCATCATCGCTGCGGTTGCTGTTACGGCGCGTGCGGCGTCCCTCGTCAAACCGTGCGGAGCGGTTCTTACCTAGGCCATCGGGGGCATTGGGTGTGGAACCAAAGCTGTCCATCCGCTGACCATCCTGCCCACGCCCGGTATTCCAACGCCCCACACGCCCGCCAACATTGCTGTTGGTATTGGGCAGGTACTCACTGTTGGGGTTAAAGTTCGGCGGCGGCGGGGCGTGCAGTGCATCAGGATTGTCCGACTGTGTACCGGAGGGGCGCAGGTTCAAATCCCGCTTCGCCGGGTTAAACGTATTTTGTTGGTCTGGGCGCAGGCTGGTATTTTCCCCAAAGCGGTTGGGGTTCGCACTTTGCGATTGGTTTTGCACGGCTGCGTCAAAGTCGAACGATTGGGCACGGGCACGCAGGTCACGCCGTGCCGACGACGCTTGCGGGACGGGCACGTCTGACGAGTCGTTGTCATCGCCACCGCCCCAAAACCCGCCGACAAGTTCGAACAGTTCGCCACTGGTAAAGCGAAAGAACATATACGCCCCGACGCCAAACACACCAAGGCACACCACGGAAAGACCGCACATGGAAAAAATAAATAGCGGGGAGATCTCTGGGATCGTCATAATCGCCTCAACTTCATACAGTTAATACAAATCGCGCTCGGCAAAATAACCTTCTGGCACCATATCAATATTCTGCTGGATCGCTTTGCGGGCATCTTTGGTAAAGCCACCCTTTTTGATCATCTCTTGCAGGTAGGGCACTGCCTGCTCTTTGTCACAATCCAGCAAGCAACCACTCACAAAGTCCGCATCAAATCGATTATCACGATCAATGTCCTCAAACGTGCGCTGGATGAACGCATAGGCAAGCGGGTCTTTACGCCCGGCAACGCCCAGGATGCTGGCCGCTGTGGTTGCCGCCTGTGGGTACTTTTCGCCAAAGGCAAGCACTGGCTCAACTGCTGCCTGCCCCATGTTACTCAGCGCCGTGATTGCGGCGTCCGCAATTTCGAACACGTCCATTTCGCCAATGTCATCTATCAGAACATCTATCAAATCGGGGATCGCTTCGGTCACTTGCCAATATCCCAGCAGCTTCACACTGTTGATCGGACCATTACCGCTGCCAAACGCCTCAAGCTCATGCAGTTCGGGTGTCCGCAAGATCGTGGTCGCATAGGTGATGACCTCCGACTTTTGCTCCTGCAATCGCTTGGCAGTTGCCTTTACTTTCATTCGGTCGCTGAACAGTGCCCACGTTGCTTTGTGCAGTGGGTGTTGGTCATCCTTTGCTGCGATGCGCCATGTGGCGTCTTGGTTGTTTGTAGTCATTGATATTTGGCACCTGTGTAGCTCGTATTGCATGTCCCATTATACACCGTCGGCTACGGGCTCCCGGCAACCGTGAAATCCGCGCCCAGTTGGATCTCCTCCGACAACATCCCCATCATGCCCCTGCCGTCCTTTGCCGCAACGGCGATGGCACCGTAGGATGTGAACCCATCCCAGGTGACGGACGACTGCGACGTTTCGAACTGTTGGTAGATCATCGAGTTCGGCTGGCGCAGCGCCACAACATAACCGCTGCTGCCCGGTACCTCTGCCCACACGAGCGTTTGGGTGCCATTGTCGTTATCGCGCAGGGAGATATTCGAGGGCGGTTGCATTCCATCCGCAGCGACCATCACAACCGTCAGGATCGTTTGCGTGGAGCGACGGAAGTACGTTGGGCTAATGCCGTCAATCGTGTCGGTTGTGTCCAGGTAGGCGCTGTTTTCCGCCATTTCAATAAAGCGGATCGCCGGGTAGCCTGCCTCCTCAAACGAGAAGTGGTCACCGTAGCGCCCCTGTCGGTCAAGCGCATCTTGCACGACGATTTCCATCTGCGGGATGTAATTCAGCGCGGCGATTTCCGAGAAGCGGGCAAGCTGCCGTGAGGGCGACGACTCGTTCGGTCCCTGGGAGAACACGCGGAGTTGGCGGTCGTTCACGGTGCCATCTGCATAAACCTGGCTGCCGATGGCGTCTACGTTGATGTACGCCTTCAGGTCGATATTGTTCGCCCGGATGTAGTCATTCACAAAGGCAATGCTGCCCCTTCGCCCTACCTCCTCTGCGCTGAACGCAACCAGCACAATCGCGCTGCGGTACTGCCGCTGGGATAGCACTCGCGCCATTTCGATGAGCGCGGCAACGCCCGTGCCGTTGTCGTTCGCGCCGGGGGCATAGGCAGTGGCGTCTGTGTCATCGTTGCCACGGCTGTCGTAGTGCGCCCCAATGACGATGGTGCCTGCGCCTGGCTCTGTGCCAGGAATATAGGCGATGATGTTCGACTGCGTCGTGCGAACGCCCGACCAGTCCAGCGCAAAATCTTGGGTGAAGACGCGCATACGCCCCTGGGATTCATTCTCTACCGCACGCAGTTGCCCCTCAATGTAGCGCTTCGCCGCGCCAATGCCCCGATCTTCGCGGTCTTGCGGACTGTTGACGTGGCGTGTGTAAAACCCTTGCAGCGTGCGGACGTGGCTCATCAGACGATCCGACTCAACCTGTTGCATCACCGCATTCAGCCCTGGGTCTGGTTGGGCAACCGTCGTTGCAGCGGGTGATGCGTCTGCCGGAAGGTCTGCCGGGGCAATCGTCGCGTAGCCGATGGTCGGCGGCGGTGTGGCAGATGTGCGCGGGCTTAGCGTTGGCGGGGCGCTGGACGGTGCCAGCGTGCACGCCAGCGTGGAAATTGCGAACATAATCGGCAGCACACACCACCATGGCAGGGTGTTACGGTTGTAGTTTGGTAGCTCCATCCCAGTTGCTCGTTCATCGACCTTTCACATTCTGACTATACAACAGCACCGTCGGTTTTGGGTAGTCAGCGTCGGGCAAGCGGCAACAAACCGTTATGTTGGCGTTTTCTTAGGGGCGCACATTCGGCTACAATCGGTGCCGTATGGATGGTCTTCTGAAACCAGTAAAGCGACTTCTCATGTCCATGAACCCACCTGACAACCTGCCGCAGCCGATCCTCACCGACGGCACGAACGAGTTTGCCTATCAAACCATGCGTGTGCGGCACCCAAAGATGATTACGAACGTGCTACAGAATAACCCCAACTTCTCCGAACTGGTGAAAACCCAACTGCTGCACCTGAAGGAAGACCTCGAAAACGCATCATCAATTATGATGCTCAACCTCTATCCCGCCCCCCCGCCAGATTACGTCGATTGGGCTTCCGCATATATCGAACGGCGTACCCGCTACAGCCCATCGACTGCGCCAAACTGGATGGGTGTGGACTGGTTGTTTGCAGAGACCATGCTGTATCGTCTAATGATTGAGGCAGTGCGCTGGTGGGAAATGCAGCGTGACCCATTTGCGCCGATGAAAGAACAGGAGCTAAGCAGCGCCGCCCTGTGGGAGTTACTCGAGGTTGCACTCACGCTAGAGGGTGGGGTGGTCGACCGTATACCCACGCTGGTAAAGTTCGCAACCTGGGGCAACCGCATCGACCTGAGCCATGCCGAAAGCGCACAGCAGGGCACACTTGCGGATGATAAGGACTTGGTCGTCAACGACAGCGAAGCGGTCAAAGAACACCTGCTACGTGCCCAGCTAGAGGGCTTCCCCCACGCAGATCAGGGCATTGCCCACATCATTATCGACAACGCAGGGACAGAGCTAGCGATGGACTTGGCGCTAACCGACGCCTTGCTGACTGGCTTCTCCGATGTCGTCATCATGCATGTGAAGTACCACCCCACCTACGTAAGCGATGCCACGGCAACCGATGTGCGCGATATGATTGCCCGCTGTGTGTCCGGCAATCATGCAGGGCGCACGTCTACGGCGGTGTTCGCCATGGGGCAGCGCCTGGAAACTGCGCTGCATACCGGGAGGCTGCGCCTGGCGCCGCACCTTTTCTGGAACAGTCCCGGTTTCCTATGGCAGATGCCACAAGTGCTGCGCCGTGTGTTCGACGATGCCCAAATTGTCATCGTTAAGGGGGATGCCAACTACCGTAAGGTCATCGGGGATGCCATTTGGGACGTGACCACACCCTTCGCGGATGTAACCAGTTACTTCCCCATGCCACTGCTGGCACTGCGCACACTCAAAAGCGACCCCATTGTCGGGCTACCCATCGGTATGATGGAACAGCTATACGACGAAGACACACAGTGGCGCGTCAACGGCAAACGGGGTGTGGTGCAGCTTAAAGCCTAATTTTGCGCTTTCTTTACAAGTTGCGCCATGGGGTGTGAGTATAATTACGCTGTCTATTGCAACGCTAGAATCCAATCAGAAAACAACGCTACATCACGGGTAAGGGAACGTATGGTCGACCTCAACGGAAAACAACTAGGCGCCTACAAAGTCGAGGATCTCATCGGGCGCGGCGGCATGGCAGCGGTTTACAAGGCATATCACCAGGCGACCGAGCGCAATGTCGCCATCAAAGTGATGCTGCCCGATGTTGCCACAAATGAAACTTTCCAGCGGCGCTTTGAGCGCGAAGCGAAGACGCTCGCCGGGCTGCAACATGTACACATTCTGCCCGTGTTTGACTATGGGCAGCAGGACGGCGTGAACTACTTGGTGATGCCGTTCCTGCCAGGGCGCACGCTTGCTGACCACATCCGAGAAAACGATTTGACCCTGGCAGAGATCGCCACCATCTTCCGCCAGCTTGCCAGCGCACTAGATTACGCGCACGGCAAGGGCATCCTGCACCGTGACCTAAAGCCCGACAACGTCATGATGGACGAGGACGGCAATGTCCTGCTAGCAGACTTCGGCTTGACGCGGTTGCTCAACGACGCGCAGGAGACATCCAAGCTCACCAGCGATTCCACCGTGATTGGCACACCCGCCTATATGTCTCCAGAGCAGGGGCAGGGCAGGGCGCTCGACCACCGCAGCGACCTGTATTCGTTGGCGGTGCTGCTGTACGAAATGCTCACGGGCACCGTGCCCTACAAGGCGGAAACACCCGTTGCCGTGATCTTCAAACACATTTCAGACCCACTCCCGCCACCATCACAACTGCGGGACGGACTGCCACCGGATGTCGATACCGTCATCGCAACAGGCATGGCAAAACAGGCGGATGATCGCTACGACACGGCAACCGCCATGGCAAATGCGTTTGACGCAGCCATCGCAGGTGAGGAACTGCCCGCCCACACCCAAACCACAGTCGCCAACAAACCCAAATACGATGGCGAAATGAGCACCACCCAAGCAGACGCGCTGGCAGTGGCGGAGCAACAGCAAGGCGCAGTCGAGCGTCATGCGGAAACTGTAACGATTGAATCCCCCGGCAAGCGCAAACACCGTGCCGTGCACCCAAGGGCAGTTGCCATTATCGCACTGGTCGTTGTGCTGGTGGCGGGGGGCGGCGTCGGTTACTTCGTGAGCAGCATCGCCGTGAGCAGCAGCGGGTTGTACCGCTCACCAGATTGGTCGATGTTGGCACACGATGACCAAGTCCTTGCGCTGGATGTGAGTACCACGGGCGATGTGTTGCTCACGGGCGGCGCGGATAATACCCTGCGTGCCTGGGCGATTAACGCGGAGAATGGCATTGATGGTGAGGAACCGCTGATCGAGGTTGAGGGGCTGGGCGCGGATGTGCTGAGCCTGGATATTCACCCGCAGGGCACCGACTTCGCCGTGAGTGGGCGCGATGGTAATGGACTGACGTGGTCTGTCGAAGAGGATATGCAGGTAATGACGTTCCTGGACGGCGGACGCCCGCTTTACCGTTACAGCCCCGACGGACGTTTGCTGGCAATGGTAAACGCTCGCAGCTTATCAGTGCTGCTGCTGCAAGACCCTGAGGAGGCTATCGCCCGGTCTCAGGCGTTCGTGGAGGCGGGTCTCGTTATGGATTCCATGGCGTCCCTGCCCGTTGACCTGCCAAATCCCTCTGAAGCAAGCTACACCGCAGTTGCTTTTACGCCTGTTACTGCTGTCGCGCAGGAAACCGCGCCCGATGGTCGCCCGATTACCCTGTACAACCTCATTGTTGGAGACGACCAAGGCAACATCTACAACTACGAGATTACATTCGAGGCACTATACGCCACACCGGAGGAAGTCGGTGATGATATGCGTGCCCGGCTGAGTGATTTCGAGCGTTTTGATGATTATCGTTACCTGGGCGGATCTCTGGTCGGGCAAGCACGCCAAACCGAAGACAACGACGAAATCACGGCGATTGCGTTCAACCCGGATGGCACACGATTTGCAACAGCAGACGACGAGGGTCTGGTGGTTGTCTGGTCTACCGCCACCTTCGACCAAACGCGCATCTTCCCCGGTGACGAGTACGAAGCGGTATATGACATTGCGTTCAGTGGCAGCGGCGGTGTGCTCGCCATCGCGACAGAACAGACAGACGTACTGCTATATGACGTTGAACGGGGCGAGATCATCGGCGAGTTGTACACCAACGGTGGCGATTCAACATCTGTGGCGTTTACACCCGACGATACACTTGCTGTGGGCGCAGAAGACGGACTGCTGTACATCTGGGAACTCGACGGCGAGCTAGACACGGATTGACCGCTCCGGTGTAACACCAATACGGCTCTAACGTTCAACGTAGCGCAGCTTACCGATTATTATCTGTCTCACCTTTACCATAACGAGTAAATGTGGAGTTCGGACACAACTCCAGGTGAGAAGTGACCTATCTTCTCACCTTTATCCTACTTTAGTTACTGAGAAAGGTGATGACCCCTAATGACACGCAGAGTAATACTGATTGTAGCAGTTGGCGCCGTTGTTGCGCTGCTTGCCGGGACGTTTGGCATCGGCGGGGACAACCACGCGCTTGCCCAGCGTGGTAACGGCGTGGGCGACTGTGAAGACCCCTTTGAAGGCGAGACAGTGCGTTTTAACGTCTCGTTCTGGAACGAGACCAACTTTTGTATGCACAGCGTCCCCTACGATGAGTTCCTGAGCGGTGGTCCGCCCCCGGACGGCATCCCGCCGATTGACAACCCCGTTTACGAGAGCATTGACGACGCATCGGAGTGGCTTGCGGACGAGTCCCCCGTAATTTCTGTAGAGATCAATGGTGAGGCACGTGCCTACCCGCTGGCGATCATGACGTGGCACGAAATCGCAAACACAGAACAGGGCGGGGAGCCAATCAGCGTGACGTTCTGCCCGCTTTGCAACAGCGCACTCGTCTTCGACCGTAACGTAGAGGGCGAAATCTTGGACTTCGGCGTGAGCGGCAACCTGCGCAACAGCGACCTCGTTATGTTCGACCGCCAGACGGAAAGCTGGTGGCAGCAGTTCACGGGCGAGGCACTGGTAGGCGAGTACACGGGCACCATGCTGGAGATTTTGCCGTCGCAGATGGTCGGGTTTGCCCAGTTCGTTGAGGAGTTCCCGGACGCTGAGGTGCTCTCCCGCCAGACGGGCGCAAGCCGCAGCTACGGCACCAACCCCTACTCCGGCTACGACAGCAACAGCAACCCGTTCCTGTTCAGCGGCGACATCGACAACCGTCTCCCGGCAACTGAGCGCGTGCTGGCAGGTTTCGTCGGCAGCGCAGCAGTTGCATATCCGTTCCCGGCACTGCAAGACGAAGTGGTCATCAACGATGAGGTAGATGGGCAGATGGTCGTTGCTGTGTGGCAGCCCGGCAAGCGCAGCGCCCTCGACCAACGCGACATCGACGCCTCTCGTGATGTAGGCACCGCCGCCATCTACAGCCGTGAACTTGAAGACGGTACTGTGCTCACATTTGTGGAAGAAGATGGCATGATTACCGACGAGCAGACCGGCTCAACCTGGAATTCGTTCGGGCGTGCCACCGAGGGTGAGCTTGAGGGCACACGCCTGAACCAGGTGATTGCTGGCACACACTTCTGGTTCGCATGGAATGCCTTCCAGCCGGAAAGCATCGTATACGGCTTCGAAGAATAAGAACCTCCTGGGGCGCTCTGTGCTGCTGAGCGCCCCAGTACGATTACAGTGACCTATTGCCCCGCGTAACAGGCGATACTCTCGAAGTCCACATACTCAACGTAGTTCTCCATGCTATCGACCCAGGTTGAATCCCCTGTTTCGATATCCACACGCCACAGCGAATCGTAGATCTCGGTGGTATTGCTGTTGTTGCTGCTGGTCATATACAGCGAACCATCTCGGTAGAACGACAGCCCTTCCACGTCCAGGATGGCATCGCCAGAGATGTTGCTGGTGAAAGGCTTGTCGTCCGTTGCCATGACTGTGCCGCCAGCCGGGTTTAGCGTATCGAAGTCAATGCGGGCAAGGCGGCTGGTGTAATCGTCACTGGCGGCAATAACATAGAACTCGCCTGTTTGCGGATGAATATCGAAGCCCTCCACATCCACAAAGTCCGCCCCGGTAAAGTGCCCAATTTCCACTTTTACGTAGTCCACACCCTCGCCAAAGGCGTTGCGCACCACTTCCCCAGTAGAGGGGTTGATCTGGAACAGGAAGTTATCGGCGTCCTGGGTGATTGCCCACAGCAAACCCGTCGTCATATCTACCGCGATGCCGTCAACATCACGCAGCAGTGCCCCGCCGTAAACCGGGTTCAGTGCCAGTTGGTCTGGCGGCACGACGCCCGCGCCAATCGGGTCAAACGTGCCGGATTGCGGGTCTATTGTGCCAAACTGCCCGATGTTCCACAGTTCTTCCACCGCGTAGAGCACGCTACCATCCGCGCTGAGCGCGAGGTTTTCCACCTCTAGCGTGCCCGTCGGTCCGATTGGTTCCGCAGAGGCAGTGAGGCGGTTGATCGCAATAAGCGTGTCGTCCTCAGAGCGTTGGCGCACATCGAAGTTGGCAACACCATAGCAGAAGTCCACCAGGCTGCGCCCCTCAACAATCGCCTCCTCACTGGGTTGGTAGTCGATTGTGCCCAGGTGAACCACATTATCCGGCAGCGTATCGTCCGTGCTGTTCGTAACGTTGCGCCGCTCACCCGTCTGCCAATCGTAAATGCCCGTGTACACGTCATAGCGCCCAGGCGGGAGGTCATCCGGCAGGTTAACCTCCCAGGTGCTCATCTCTTGCATGTTCGTTAGCCAATCTGTCATCGGGAAGCGCCCGCTAAAGGGGGGACGGTCGAACGTGTAAAGCCCATCACCATCTGTGGGGACGAGGTGCAACATCTGAGACAGATCATCACGGGTGCGCCGCTGCCGGGGCGTTTCCCACCAGAACGAGATCGGCAGCACCCGCCCGGTAACCGTTTCCTCCGGCAGGCGATACCCCGTGAGTTCAATTGCCTCCTCCGGGAAGACATAGGTTGCCTCGACTGCGGGGTCTTCCATCTGGCGGCGCGTGAGCGTCACCACACGGTCAAGCACAACCGCGTCAAACGCCAGCTCGTCCAGTTCGCCAAAGTCGGAAACAGGCAGTCCGGTGGTGTCTTGCCAGGGGCGCAGCAGCGGCCAAGGTCCGTACCACACCCGCGCCATAATGCCCAGGCTGGCGGGAGTTTCCATGCTGCGCGGTAGCTGAATGTAGTATTTCTGCTTCATCACTACATTCGGGAACCACGCCTGCGCCGGGATCACACCCATGTGCAAGCTATCCGACTGGGCAACACTGTCTCCGTTGGGGTACATCAGCGCATGGGCGGAGAAACTATAATCTTCCGGCAGCGGTTCATTTGCCCGCCAGTACGCCTCCACAATGATCTCATCACCGGGGCGCACCACATCCGGGCTAACTGTGTAAGCAACCAGCGTCAGCTTGCCGTCGTCGTACTCCACATTTGCCGGGTAAGCAAAGTAAGTTGCCTGTAGGCTGGGCAGCGCAAACTGCGCAAACAGATACCACCCGAGGATGACACCCCCCGATGTGACCAGGAAACGGCGGGCAAGCGGCTGGTCAACCTCCGGCACGAACTCCTGCATGTAGGAGAGCACCCCCGCCAGCACAATCGTTGCCCCCATCATCTCAAACGTCTCTTCGAACACAAACATCCAGCGGGCGCGGAAGTCCCGACGCACATAACCTTCGATCACGAATTCCTCAATGCCGATGCCCGCCACAGCAGCGATCATCAGTCCCATGAAGATCATGACGAACAGGCGCAGCGGGATCTTTGAGCCGTAGAAGTACACCGCCGCGCTGATGGCAAAGAGTATCAGCCCTGCAATGGCATACGGAATACGCCAGAACTCCGTCGGCACACGCCCACCCAGCGTCTCGTGGAAGGCGTGGTATTCGTCTAGTCCGAGGTAAACAAACGTCACCGCCAGCAGCACCCAGTAGGCACGCTGCCACCACCGTAGCTCTGGCGTGAGCCAACCGTTGACGAGCGCGATGGCGCCCACCATTGCCAGTTGGAACGCGGAGAAAATCGCTCCCAGCGTTAGCTCGAACTGTAGGTTAAAGAAAAACCGCCAAAATGGGGCAATCGTGTTGTTGTCCAGGATCTCCAGGTGGGCGAACGCCAGGAAGATCTCGAACACAATGAGCACGATGAGCAGGTTTCTTGCGAATGGGCGCAGCCGCCGCCGCGTCACAATATAGGCTGCAATACCACAGCAGTAGATGATGACAAGCAACGAGAATTCAAAGAGGAATCTGTAGGTATCGAACATGTTGGCGACGTGTCCGTTGAACGATCGATTGGGGGCATGTTATAGCAGAGTTTACGAAAACGAAAAAGAGCCGAGTGCAGTGTTG
>CAYVGI010000009.1:0-43133 GCA_964451095.1 uncultured Anaerolineaceae bacterium | reverse complement strand
TTGCTCTCCTGGGCAAATGATGCCGACGGGATTGCAAGCGCAGCAACAATAGTAAAGATTAATGCGAAACGATTCACCATTTGCGTTTACCTTTCGGTTTTATCTGATTTGTGATTGAAGCTTAGTTGTAGCAACCGCCGTCGTCCGGGTCTTTACCGGGCGGGCAGTTGTCGTTGGTCACTTTGGGCACACCACGGCACTCTGTCCACTGGAACTCGAACAGTTCGCCAGTTTCCCCACCAATAACGTTCAACTGGAACTCACCACTAGGGAGGTAGTAGATTGCCGGTTGCGGGTCGAACCAGGTGCCCTCGGCAACGCCAAGCGTGGCGTACTGTCCGCCCTGCTCTACCTGCGCGATGCCAGCGACAATTGCCTCTTCTGGCACCCACAGCAGTTCTTTGCCATCGGGGAACTCCGGGCTGGGGGCGATAACGAGAAGTCCCCCATCATTTTCATACGTGTCCCACGGGGTGCGGGTCTCGTCTGCGCAGTAAACACCGATGCCATCCATGTAAAAGTCGATGTTCAGGCGCCCATCGTCGGTTTTAGTGGGTCGGTAGCTGCCAATATCCTGGGCATGCAGCCTAAAGTACAGCGGGGTAGCGAGGAGCACAACTGTCACCAGCGCAAGCGCCAGCCGACGCAGATGATTACTTGACATCATGAGCGAGCTTAATCCTTGCCTAATTTAAACGCGCAGGGGATTATCGACAAAAAACCGCATCCCGTAAATAGGCAAAATCGGGATGCGGCGGGGATGTTCTGTTGTCAGGGTATTGTTACTAGCGGAAGCGCACCGTTAGCCAGGTGTTACCGTCGCGGTTCACCTCGTACAGGGTATCGCCAGGTCCGTCAACTTCAACAATGCCCGTGGAAGCAACGCTGTCGTTGCCGTTGTAGCCGAGTTCATCCGCCAGCGGGCACCCCAACTGGCTGCGCAGGTCATCGTTGCCAAAGTAAACGCGCCCAAAGCCGCGAATTGGACTAATGCTACAATCGGTACTGCCAGAGCCACCGCTCTCGTCGCTGTCGGAGAAATAGCGTACGCTGCCCGCACCGTCAAATGGCGTGCCGTCGTCAATGAGCACCCAAACTTCGTCGGTGCTGCGGAACCACAGCATCACACCGTTTTGGAACGGCTGCCACGCAATGTTGACATCGAGGGATTCGCTGCTGTTGTCGTCATCATCGTCATCATCCTGCGCGACAGTCACCGCTGCAAGGCTAAGCGCAGCAAGGACAACGAGCAGTAGTATGAGCAGTCGATTAAACTTATGCATCTTTGTACTCCTCAATTCAAGTGAGCGTTACGTTTTCATCATAACACATCGTGCGGGAAATGCTCCGCGTACAATGCTCCTATTCGGGTTTGTCTTTCCAAACAGGTGACGGCGTGATTTCCGTCTCGGGCTGCGGACCGCGATCATCCAGCCCCGTGCTGGCAAGGGTCATCAACGGTTCTACCGTCATGTCATGGTCACACATAATCTGGCAACTCAGCCGGAACTCGCCAAGCTTATCCTGCTCCTTCAGCTTCTCCAGTTCCGCCTCAGTCATTTTGTCCGGCTCACCGTCAACAAACGAGACGCGGCAAGTCGTGCATTTGGCGTGCCCGCCACAACGATGCAGGATGTCCACATCATTTTCGCGCAGGGCGAGAATGAGCCGCTTATCCGCATCAACCGCAAATGTGCCACCGTCTTTCACACTGATGTTGGGCATTGTGTCCCTCTGTGGTTGCAAACTTTGCGTGGAGTCTAACGCAAAAACGAGGACCCCCCCAGCATTTCGCTGCGCGTTCAGGTGGGGTGCGTACGGATGCCGTTTTGTGATTTCCATGCTGAGCGACCCACTAGAACTGAATTAGTGTGCGGTCGTTACGGTAATAATTACCCCTGTTGTCCGTTCAGAGGTTTACACAAGAACACCCGAAGATAAATCCACGCACAGCGGAGGTGAGCGACCCATGAACAGACAAACACAAAACGACCACCCTCTAGACGACACCCTGCGCGAGCGGTACAGCCCCAGGGCATTCCGCACGGAGCCGATAGCAACCGATGTGCTACTGCAACTGCTAGAGGCAGCGCGCTGGGCACCATCATCCTACAATCAGCAACCGTGGCGGTTCATCGTCGCAACCCAGGACGACCCAGAAGCATACGAGAAGCTGTTCGGTGTCATCAACGAGAGCAACCAACGTTGGGCGGGCAATGCCCCCGTGCTAATGCTCACCATGGCAGAGATTGAGCACGGCGACCGTACCAACCGCAACGCGCATCACGATGTGGGTCAGGCGGTTGCCTACCTCACCGTGCAGGCGACGGCACTGGGCTTGGCGTGCGGCAGATGGGCGGCATCGACCGGGAGGCAGCACAGCAGCGCTACAACATCCCGCCAAGGTTTGAGGTGCTCAACGCGCTGGCGATTGGCTACCCGGCAGCACCAGAGACACTACCAGAGGATTTGCAGAAGAAGGAAACCGCCCCCCGGCGGCGCAATCCGCTGTCGGACTTTGTGTTCCGGGAGTGGGAGGACGCATCCCCGCTGCTGGCACCTGGGCGTGAGCGTGTGATCGATTAGAATATGCTGGCACTGGGTGGCGCAGGCATGTGCCGCCCCCCATTTGTTTGTTGAACCAAGAGGACGTACTAATGATTGTTGTTTGTAATCGCATCCCCGTGAACCCGGAGTACAACGACGCGTTCGAGAAGCGCTTCGAAGAGCGTGCTCACACGGTAGACGGCATGGCAGGTTTTATCTCATTCCAGCTTTTGCGCCCCACCCAGCCCGATACGCCCTACGTGGTGATGACCTTCTGGGAATCGAAAGAACTGTACGAGGCATGGATAAACTCCGAGGAGTTTAAGCAGAGCCACGCACAAGGCACCCTGCCCAAAGAGGCGTTTTTGGGGCACCCGAACATTGAGGTTCACAAAGTAATCCAAAGCACGGAAAAGGCAACAAGCTAGCAAGCTGTGGGGGGCAGCATCGCCCCCACCATGCCCAAACCCCACCCCTAAAATAGATACAGGCGGTCTTTGTTCACCAGCAGCCACTGCAAGCCGATAATGGTTTTAGCGTCTGCAAAGTGGCGTGTTTCCAACAGCAGTTCAATCTGCGCGATGGACATCAGTTTGGTTTCAATGTCCTCGTCTTCGCTCTCCGCGCCGCCGCCCTCACTCGTCTTATAGGATGACTCCACACGCGCGAAAAACAGGTGAATACGCTCCGACGTGCCGCCAGGGCTGGCGTAAAATGTGTGGATGGGGTGCAGATTCAGCACCGTATAACCCGTTTCCTCGACTAGTTCGCGCCGGATGGAGTCTTCCGGGCGCTCACCGTCGCGCACCATGCCAGCGGGCAGTTCTAGTAACCATCCCGGTCCCTTGTCGTAGGTCGGGTAGCGGAACTGTTCAATCAGCACAATTTCGTCTGTTTCCACCTGTTGGATGACTGCCGCCACCGAGTCCCCCCGGTCGAGGTTCAGGCGCTTCATCTCGCGGCTCATGGTGCCATCGTACTTCTCGTGGCGCAGGGTCGCTTCTTCTATGCGGAAGATCGCCTGGTTAAATACTTCCTTCTGCTCGATAACTTCCACCTTGGAGGGCATAGCCGTCGTCCTATGTGTGCGTATGTGCAAATTACGGGAAGTATAGCACACTGCACAGATGACTCATGCATAAAGCGTGTCAACTGAGGAATGAACAAAAGTGACCAACCCCAAAGCGCAAATTGTAGATGCCGCGCACGCACGCCGTCGGCTGGCGGACGCCCCAACGCGCCCGCAGTATCACTTCCTACCGCCATCCAACTGGATGAATGACCCTAACGGGCTGGTGTACTGGCAAGGTCAGTACCACATGTTCTATCAACACAACCCACATGACGACCGCTGGGGGAATATCCACTGGGGGCACGCCGTCAGCACAGACCTAATCCGCTGGCAAGACCTGCCGCTAGCGCTTGCCCCCACACCCGGCAGCTATGACGAGGGAGGGTGCTGGTCGGGCTGTGTGGTGGTGAACGAGGGTGTACCGACCGCCTTTTACACGGGCGTGCAGGGACAAACAGAACTGGCAGCGAACCAGCGTGTGCTCAGTGCAACAGGTTCCGCCGACTTAGTGACATGGACAAAGCGGCAGCGCACCGTTGTTGATCCCAAAGATGCCGTGGACGCCAACGCGCTGCTTGGCTTCCGTGACCCTATCGTGTGGCGTGCCGATGAGACCTGGATGATGACCATAGGCGCAGGCACAGCAGCGGGCGGACGAGTCCACCTGTACACGTCAGATGACCTGCTCACATGGCAGGCGGCAGGCGTAATGCTAACAGGGGATGATCTCGCAGCGTTCGGAATGTGGACGGGCAAGGTATGGGAGTGCCCGCAGTTGCTCAGGTTCGCCAACGGGCATGTGCTGGTGTTCAGCGTGTGGGATCAAACGACCTACCATGTGCTGTATTGTGTCGGTCATTTCGATGGCAGGCGCTTTCTTCCGCGAGCAGTGCACTACCTGGATTATGGTGATAATGTGTTCTACGCACCGCAGACGCTTACCACGGGCGACGGGCAACAGGTCATGTTCGGGTGGCTGAAGGAGACCGATGAAACCACACGGCGCGGTTGGGCAGGCGTGATGTCGGTGCCACGGGTGCTCTCACTCGGCACGGACGGGTTGCTTCGACAGCATCCACACCCCGCGCTTGAGAAGCTGCGCGAGGTGCATGGACAAACCACATCAGTTGCCCTTGATGCTGGGGACGACCATACATTACAGGTGCCGTCCACACAAAGCGGCGAGCTGCACCTAGAGTTACATGGAGACGACGTGCAGGCAACGGTTCACCTGCTAGGCGGCGAGGTTGCGCATCCGCTGGTGATTGAGGTTGCTGCGAATCAGATCCGTCTGAACAACATGCGCTGGATGCCGCTAGAAGACACACACGAATTGCGAATAAGAGTGTTTGTAGACCGCTCCACGGTGGAGGTATTTGTGCAGGGCAAAACGATCACATCGCGCTTCTACGAGCCGGGCGCGTGGTCGTTCACGCCACGGATAGAAACGCATGCGGCGCTGCAAGTTAGCCATGCTGATATGTGGCAATTGACAGGCACTTAACTTTGCTTGCCCGCCTCTGCTTGCTGGCGATATGCGGTCACCACATCGGCGATGACCTGCTTGCCTGCCTCGGCATTTACGCCGTCAACCTGCGAGAGATAACTGTCCATCATCTCTCCCATCGCAGACAACAATTCGTCAAACGGCGGCACAGCATCGCTGGGCACAATCTCATCCATCGTCGTGATGCCATTGAGGAACACGCTCATCAGGTAGGCAGTCGTGTAGGGGTCAACATCGCTGCGAACGGCATGCACCGCCTGCATCTGCCGGATAAAGTCCGCGCGGGCATCAATCGCCTGTTGCAAATTAAACACTTGGTCTGCTTCTTTTAGGTACTTGCCCAGCACACGCCGATCCTGGTTGAACACTGCCCGCATGAAGGGGTTGGCGTTAATCGCCGCCAGCACATGCCGATACACACTGCCCATGCTGCCGCCCTGTGGGTCTTCTTGAACGCGCCGCATCCAATCCTCGGCGTAGTTCGCCATCTCCCGTTTCAGCAGCGTTTCGAACAGTGCTGTCTTACTCTCGAAGTGCAGGTAGATTGTGCCCTTGCTCACCCCCGCTTTGTCCGCAATCTCACTGACGGGTGTTTTGTCGTAGCCATAGTGCGTAATCAGGTCGAACGCAGCGTCAAGAATGCGCTGTTCGCGCTCATCAGAATCCATCGTGCCTACCCTAACATACCGAATTGATAAGACATTCCTACAGCTTCCGTGCGGCAAGATGCACCGAACTTGCGCAAGATATTGGAAACGTGCGTCTTTACTGTTTCGTTGCCGATCGCAAGCTCCTGTGCAATCTGCCGATTGGTTGCACCCGTTGCCAGCAGTCGTAAAACATCCTGCTCTCGCGTTGTGAGGTGAATTCCTGTATGTGCGGTTGCCATGGTTGTCCTCATGACTGTTTTGGTCTATCGGGTCATTATTTTACAGGGTATGCCCCGTAACCGTCAAGCAGTGTGCGCCGTTCCGAACCAGGGCGCACCCAGGCTGAGCACCGTCCCCCGTTTGGGGGATGCACCTCGATTTCGATTGACAGCCTACCCCAATTTGATACGATTTGACCAATATGTACAATATGGTCACACAGCCAAACAAGGAAGCTACACATGATTGACGTTGCAGGTTTGCATTACACCTACCCTGGCGCAAAGTCCGAGACGTTGCACGGGATTTCGTTCAACATTGCAGAGCGTGAGATATTTGGTTTCCTCGGACCATCTGGCGCGGGCAAGTCCACCACGCAAAAGCTGCTCATCGGCTTGCTGCGGGACTACACAGGTACCGCCCACGTGCTCGGTAAAAACGTCAGCGAGTGGGGCAGCGACTACTACGAACACATCGGCGTGTCATTCGAACTGCCGAACCACTACCTCAAGCTCACGGCAACCGAAAACCTGTCCTATTTTGCTTCGCTCTACCGGGAGGAAACCCACCACCCGCATGAGGTATTGGAATGGGTGGGCTTGCGAGATGCGGCGGACAAGCGTGTAAGCGAGTTCAGCAAGGGCATGAAGAACCGCCTGAACGTCGCCCGCAGCCTGCTTCACAAACCCAAAGTGCTGTTTATGGACGAACCAACCAGCGGTCTAGACCCAGTCAACGCCCGTAAAATCAAAGATCTGGTGCTGCGCCTACGCGACGAGGGCACGACCGTGTTCCTCACCACCCACAACATGACCGTTGCCGACGAACTGTGCGACCGCGTGGCATTTATTGTAGATGGCAATCTCGCCCTGATAGACGCGCCACACACCCTCAAACGGCAGCACGGCAAACGCAGCGTCAGTGTGGAATATGTTAACGGTAGTGCAGGCACAGCAACGGCGGAGTTTCCCCTGGATGGGCTGGGCACAAATCAGGACTTCATCCGCACGCTGCGGGACGCACAGCGCGTGGAGACCATCCACACACAGGAGACCACGCTCGAAAACATCTTTATCGAAGTGACAGGCGAAAGGCTAACCTAACCATGAAACGCATTCTCTCCACCATGCAAACCGACTTCACTGTACAGGTTCGTAACCGCCTATACGCCATTGGGCTGGGTGTTGCTGCGCTCATTGCCGTGATGATTTCCCGCCTAGCCACACCGGAACACCTCGCACAAACAGCACCCGTAATGATGCTGCTGGTCATTGGCGGCTCCACGCTGCTGTACGTCGCCGGAATGATCCTGTTTGAGAAGGATGAAGGCACACTCAGCGCGTTAATCGTCTCCCCGCTCACCGTGCCGGAATATCTAACTTCGAAGGTGGTCACGCTGACGGCACTGGCAACACTGGAAGGCACCGTCATGGTGGTGGGTGCTGCGGCCCTGATGGGTATTGCCATACTCACATCGTTTAACGCATTCGTGCTGCTGCTCGGTGTGGTCGCCATCGGCGTAATCTACACGCTGGTGGGAGTCGTTATTGTCGTGCGCTACCGCAGCATTACAGACTTTCTCGTGCCCGTACTCTTCATCGCCATGATCTTGCAGGCACCGGCGCTGCACTTCAGCGGGCTGCTGGAAAGCTACGCTTGGTACGCCATACCCACCACAGCGCAAACACTCATCATGTCCGCTGCGTGGGACCCGATTGCCACCTGGGAGTGGGTATATGCCGTCAGCTACACCGCCCTGACCATAGGCGTGTTGTTTGTGTGGTCGCTGCGGGCATTCCACACGCACATCGTCATGCGCGTTGGATGAGCAACACAACAGACACGCAAATCAAGATAAATGGATCAACACAGCACCGAAAGGAACAAAAAATGGCACTCACACGCACATTTGGCAAGCTAGGTCGCAACGACGCCCGCATCATCAGCCGCGATACCTTCCTGGTGACCATGGCACTCTACCTGTTAGGTGTGATGGTCGTGCTGCGCTACTTGTTGCCCTGGCTCAATGACGATCTCGCCACGCGGGACGGCGTTAACGTCACCCTATCAACGTACTATCCGATGTTTGTCGCCTACATGGCAGTGTTCAACGGGGCGCTACTAGGCGGCATGATCGCGGGCTTCCTGCTGCTAGAAGAGCGCGAAAACGACACCATCCGCGCTATGATGGTCACCCCCATCTCCGTGCCCACATACCTGCTCTATCGTGTCGTTTCTCCTACGCTCTACGGTTTCGGACTGGTCTTTGCTCAACTGCTCATCCTCAGCAACCTGGCACCGCTGCCCACCTGGCAGATGTTCGTCATCGCGCTGGGATCATCCCTCACCGCGTCGATTACCGCGTTGTTCTTTGGCACATTCGCCCAAAACCGCGTGCAGGGCTTCGCGCTGATGAAAATCACGGGCATTGCGGGTCTCATCATCGGCGGCGCGTGGTTCGTGAACACGCCGCTGCAATACCTGTTTGGGCTGTTTCCGCCGTACTGGGTGAGTAAGGCATACTGGCTCGCCCTGGACGGCAACAGTTGGTGGGGTGGGCCACTGCTGCTGGGCATCGTGCTACAGGTCGCTGTGGTGTGGTGGTTGACCGGGCGCTTTAGTGCGACAATCTACCGGGAGACGTAGCAGCACCAAAACATGAGTGGCAGGCACAGGTCGTTGGGACGTTGCACCCAACGCCTACTTGTGCGCTCTCAGCGCGGACTGAACTGACCCCGAAAAAGTGGGAAAAGATTCTGTCGTCCTACAACGGCACTCCCCATCTTGTGACAAAAAATGTCACAAATATGCAAAAAACGGTTGGTTTTCCGTTCATTTTGCTTGACTTCGCTCTTTCCCGGCACCTATAATCAAAGACAAATAGATTTTCTCTATACTCACCCCCTCACATAAATGAAAAGGTTTGTCAAAGTGAAGCAACAAACCTCACCGTACTTGCCCAGCCGTGTCCTCAAGCTCAATGTGGGCTTCCTGCTAGACGGGCAAACGCGCAGCAAAGACACCGAACTTGACCTGCCCGGCGTGCGCGTCGCCGACGACCTGGCACTGGACTACGTGCGCGGTCCCGTGCGCCTGAGCCGTACAAAAGAAGGCATCCTTGTGCAAAGCAAGCTCACTGTGGGCGTCGCTGGCTCCTGCTATCGCTGCTTGCACGATGTAACCCGCCCGCTGGACATCCAACTGGAAGAACTGTACGCAACCTCCCGCGATCTCTCCGAAGAAGAGGCGGAGTTCCGCCTACACGAAGACGGACAACTCGAACTTGCACCGCTCATCCGGGCAGAGGTGCTTATCAAGACCACGCGCGGGCTGCGCTGCGAAGACACCGACGCCTGCGACGAGCGGATGCGTGCCCTGGAAGCAGACGCGGGAATCGACCATCTAGACCCGCGTATGGCAAAGCTCAAGGAATTACTCGAACAGCAGCAAGACACCAGCAAGTAGATGACCTCATAATCCCAAGGGAAAGCGCTATGCCTGCAAATGATTTCGACCAGACAGAACCTCAGTCCCCACTCAACGTTTTTGACGACCAGAGCACGCACGACGACATCGAGCCATTCGACGCCTTTGACGACGATGACTTCGACATGTACCACGACGGGTTCGCCGACGAGATAGACGACGACGAAGAAGAGGAAGAGATCGACCCGAACGACCTCGCAGAGATCTCATCGGGCGATACGGTAGGGCTTTACCTGCGCGAGATGGCACGCGTCCCCTTGCTAACCACCGAAGAAGAAGTTGACCTCGCAATCCGCATGGAGGCAGGGCTAGAGGCAGAGCAGAACCTGCAGGACGAGCCGGGCAGTCCCCGTGCTGCGGAGTGGACGTACCTAATGGAAGACGGCATGGCAGCAAGAGATCACATCATCCGGGCGAACACGCGCCTGGTGGTGAGCATTGCCAAGAAGTACATGAACCGTGGCGTTCCCTTCCTGGATCTGATCCAGGAGGGCAACCTGGGGCTGATGAAAGCGGTAGAAAAGTTCGACTACAAGCGCGGCTACCGCTTTAGCACCTACGCCACATGGTGGATCCGCCAGACGATTACCCGTGCCATCGCCGACCAGGGTCGTACCATCCGTGTGCCCGTGCACATGAGCGACCGCATCCGCAAGATGTACCGCATTATGCGCGAGCTGGAGCAGGAAAAGGGACATAAACCCAGCGTGGAGGACATCGCACAGGCGATGGAAGTTGAGGTGCGCAAAGTCCAGTGGATGATGCGTGTGAGCTACCAACCCCTGAGCCTGGAGCAGCCCGTGGGTGAGGACGAAGACAGCGAACTGGGCAGCTTCATCGAGAACGAAGACGCGCCAACTCCTGCTCAGTCCACCTACCACCGCCTGCTAGAGGAAAAGATTGAGGACATCCTGGCGACGCTGAGCGAGCGCGAAGCACGGATTTTGCGGCTGCGTTTTGGACTGGAAGATGGGCGCAGCTACACGCTAGAAGAGGTTGGGGACAAGTTCGGCTTAACCCGCGAGCGCATCCGGCAAATTGAAGGGCGGGCACTGCGTCGTTTGCGCCACCCGCGCCGCAGCCGCAAGCTGCGCGACTATCTGGATTAAATGCGCTACCGAGCGCGTGCTCGTCTGTCCCGTTCGCCTGCACCCTAACACGGGGTTCATCACAAACTTATAACGCACTCATGTTTTGGTACGATGATGACGGTGTAGGATAAATAATCCCACAAGCCCTTCCCTCTACAGAGCCGTTCGTTGTGTCCCCCTCACAGCGGGCGGCTTTGTGCATAGGGCAACCGAACAATAACAAAGCATAAACCTCCCATAAATCATTAATGTCAAGTTCATCCGTCGCTAAACCAAAACAGGCATCCTACTGATGGAAAGTCTGGTTTGGTTCAAACAGAACCCCATATGCCCTTCCCCCCCAAACCCCCCTGGTGTCCTCCCTCACCTGGGGGTTTTGCCATCCCGTTACGGGATAAAGACAAAAACAACTGCGGCATCCTTCCACAGCCTGTGTATAATGCTGTGCTGCGAACAGCAACGGGGTTATCAACACCACTGTGAAAAACTGGTTTTGGGGACTGCTGGGGGTTATCGTCAGTTTTGCCGCCATCGTGTTCATCCTTCGACAAATTGATCTTTCCCAACTGCAAACGGCACTCTCACAGGCACGCTACAGCTATGTGCTGCCCTGTGTGCTGCTCCTGCTGCTGGGTTTGGTTACACGGGCATTTCGCTGGCGTGTCCTGCTAGACGACGCGCTCCCCCTGTGGCGCACATTCAACATTATGAACATCGCCTACCTAGTGAATGGTGTGGTGCCGCTGCGGATCGGAGAGTTAGCAAGGGTATTTCTCGCCTCGCAGGGCAAGCGATACAGTGTCCCCGTGTTCAAGGCGACAAGCACAATCATCACAGAGCGCTTGCTAGACCTACTTGCTGTCGTCGTGATGGCACTCATTGCCCTGGGGCTATCCCCGCTGCCAGCAAGCGGGCAGCGCACCGCGCTCGTGATGGGCGCTGTTGCAGTCGTCGGGTTTGCTGTTCTGGTGGGTTTGGCGGCGCAGCGCACCCGTACAGAGGCACTGCTAGGCTATCTCGTGGAACGCATACCGCTGTTGCAGCGTTTTGACGTACAGCGCTGGGCGGCACACTTCCTGGATGGGTTGGCACCGCTCACCAGACCATACGCGCTGTTCGCAGCAGTGAGCTGGACGGCAGTGAGCTGGATTGTGTCTATTGGCGCAGGGTATGTGCTCATGCTCGCCTTCTACGACACAGCGAGCGTTGCAACCACCATGCTATATATTTCGTCAGCAGCATTTGCCATCGCTCTGCCGGCAGTGCCCGGCAACCTGGGAACATACGAAGCGTCCATCGTAGGGGCACTGGCGTTGATGGGCTACGCCATTGACGGAACGGCGGTCTCATTCGCGGTCATGGTTCACGCGGTGAACCTGTTTGTGCACATTGCAACAGGTATGCTGGGGCTTGCCAGCGAAGGCATTTCCCTACGACAGCTTTCCCACAGCGTGAGCAAAATGCAGCAGGTTGGTCATTCGGAAGCAAGTTAGGACGACGACATCATGAACGGGGCAGCACCCAAACAACTAAAGATATTGATGTATCTGCTGTACTACCTACCGCACCGCACTGGCGTGCCGATCCATGTGCAGCGCCTTTCGGAAGAGTTGGTGCGGCGTGGGCACCAGGTGACAATCGTCGCGGCACAACACCAGCCCACATTAGCGCGGCACGAGGTCATCAACGGCGTAACGGTGCGCCGCGTGTGGGCACCCCCCATCCCCATCAGCCGTGGCATGGTGATGCCCAACTTCATCCCGGTCATGCATCGCTTGATGCGCGAGCACGATATTGTGCATGTCCACACGCCGATGCTGGAGACCGGGGTTATTCGCATCATTGCAGAGCTAACAGGCACCAATGTCGTTGTCACGCATCACGGCGACTTGATCCTGCCGGAAGGCGCAACCAATCGCTTCATCCAGAACACAATGTTCGAGTTATATAAGTTCCTGGTGCGCAGCGAGCGGACGAAGAAGGTCATCCTCTACAGCGACGACTACGCCAAACACTCCTACTACGCAGCACCCTTCCCGGACAAAGTCACATGGAACTACCCGCCGATTACCATGCCCCCCCCTAACCTGGAGCGTGCCGCCGAACTACGGGCGCAGTGGTCACACGAGGGCGGTCCCGTCATCGGCTATGCCGGGCGCTTTGTCGAGGAAAAACGCCCCGACTTGCTCATTCGGTCACTCGATGTCATCAATAAGCGCCACCCGAACACTCGTGTTGTATTCGCCGGGGAGTACGACATAAAATACGAGAACACCTGGGAGAAGTACCAGCCCATCGTGCAGCAGTATCAAGATCAGTTGATCTTCCTGGGCTTAATCGACGACATGCAATTCATGGCAGACTTCTTCGCTGCTATCGACGTGCTGGCACTCACCAGCAACACAGAGTGTTTTGCGCTGGTACAGGTCGAGGCAATGCTCAGCGGTACGCCCGTGATGATGACCGACATCCCCGGCGGGCGCGTGCCTGTCACAGTAACGGGCATGGGCAAGCTGGCACAGGCGGGCGACCATGTATCTATGGGGCAGGCGATACTGGACATTTTGGACAATAAGACAGCGCTGCACAAAACCCGTGATGAAATCGAAGCGTGTTTCTCATTCGAGGAAACTGTGAACCGCTATGAGCAGTTCTACTACGACTATGCAGACAAGTAAGCAGCACAGCAGCATAGACCCGACACTCATTGCGCACATGACCCGCAACGAAGCGGACATGGCATTTAAGAAACGGGTGCAAACCGTTTTCGAGTGGGTCGATCCGCAACCTGACGATGTCATCCTGGACTTTCCGTGTGGGCGCGGCTTCTACCTGAATATGCTGCGCTACGCCAGCGACGCCACACTCGTCGGTGCAGATTTGGACTGGGATGTGCTGCAAAAGGCGCAGCGCAACCTAGCGGACTTGCCGGATATCTCGCTGCACTACGCCAACATTTACGCCATGCCCTTCCCAGACGACACCTTCGACGCGGTCATCCTCTCCGAAGTGCTCGAGCACCTGCAAGATGACGTTGCCGGGCTGCGCGAGGCATATCGTGTGCTCAAGCCGGGCGGGGTGGTGGCAATCACCGTGCCCAATGCGAACTATCCCTTCTGGTGGGATCCGATCAACAAGACGCTAGAAACCCTGTTGGACACACACATCAGCGAGGGCGTGTTTGCCGGGCTGTGGGCAAACCATCATCGCCTGTACGAACGTGACCAACTGCGGTCATCGGTGGTGGCAGCGGGGTTCGTCGTAGAAGAAGAGCGGGCGTTTACACATCACAGCTTCCCGTTCATCCATAACATGGTGTACGGTGTGGGCAAGCCACTGTTGGAGTCTGGCATCCTGCCCGATGAGCTGGCAAGCGCCGCCGACCGCACCACATTTGACCAGAACGACGGCAGCCTGCTCAACCCAATCAACCTGGGCGTTGCCGTGCTTAATTATTTTGACCGCAACAACGCACTCAACGAGCCGCCCGGCAAACCTACGGTAAATCTGGCAATCAAGGGGCGCAAAGCATAGGCACCATGGCAGATCACGACCCAAACCACGACGACTTTGCCGACCTCGACCCGACGACGCCGGACGACGTACATTCTGCACAGGCTGGGCAGGACGCAGAGACACCCGTACCGGACCCGGTGGAGCAGGCAATTGCACAGGGCGCACAGCACCGCCGCCAATTCGAGGAACTCACACTGGCGCAGGCAATCATCGAACTGCTTGCTGCCCCGCAGCGCACCTGGGGCAAGATCCATGCGATTGCAACAACACCGCGCATGACGCCGATCAGCGTAACGGGGAATGCACCCGGCACGCAGGACGCCGCCTCACAGGCGCTGCCGTACTACCCGGAACTCGAACTAGAACGCCCTGCCCAGCGCAGCCGCAGCGCACCACAGCCTGTGTTCGACCCGGAAGTCGCCTACATCGAAGAAGTTGGTCAGCGCCAACGCGAAGCACTGCTGCTTGGGCTGCGGCTGACTGCGTTTATCGTCGCGTGGATTGGCAACGCCTCGCTAACGTCGGTGGCGCGTTCTGGGCGTTTTGAAACCGTGCAAAGTGGTCTGGTTTACCTGGGGCTTGCCCTGCTGCTGTGGATTGGAGTTGAAGTATTTGACGCGGTCACGGGCGGGAAACCCAAATCGCCAAGTTACCCAAGCGACACTGCCACTGCGGACGACACGCCGGATACCTTTCTGCATCCGGTGCGCTTTGCGCTGGCGGCAGTGGGTACCGTTGCGCTGGGGGCAACGGTGCTCATCCACCTGAGCGTGACCAACCAGTTTACGGCGGTTAGCTTCTTCACCTGGATGGTGAGCATTGTCGCGTTCTCCGGCGCGTTAGCATCCCAGCAGACGCTGTTCCAGCCGTACAGCTTCCAACTGCGCATTCCACCGTTCTGGCGCAGCCGCACGTTCTACGCGCTGTTGGCGATTGTGCTGGTAGGCACCTACTTTCGGCTAGCATACCTCGACCGTACCCCACCACAAATGACCAGCGACCACGTAGAAAAGCTGCTAGACGCACAGCGCGTGCTCGACGGCAATACCCAGGTTTTCTTCCCAAACAACGGCGGGCGCGAGCCATTTCAAATGTACGCAATGGCGCTGCTGTCGCAGGTACCGGGGCTGGGCATGAACTTCTTCACCCTCAAGCTGCTGTCCGCGCTGGAGGGCATCATCACGCTGCCGTTCCTGTGGTGGATGGGGCGTGCGGTCATCGGCGAAGAGTACCCGCGCTTCGGTAATGCTGTCGGTTTGGCGCTGGCGGCACTGGTTGCCGTCAGTGGCTGGCACCTGGCGCTCTCCCGGTTGGCGCTGCGCATTGTGCTCACGCCGTTAATCGCCTCGCTGGTGCTCATCTACCTGGGGCGCGGGATGCGCTACAACCGCCGCGACGACTGGCTGAAGGCGGGGCTGGCGTTAGGTGCCGGGCTATACATGTACCAAGCAGTGCGGATGCTGCCCGTGGTCATTATTGTCGGGTTGGTGATCGCCGTCATTATGCGGGCACGCAGCGCCGGGATGTTCACGCGCTACGCGGTGAATTTCGCGTCGTTGGTGTTCATCTCATCGGTTGTATTTACGCCCATGCTGGTGTTTGCGCTCCAGGCACCGGAACTGTTCTGGCGGCGCACCGCTGGGCGCTTATTCGGAGATTCTACCATCCAGGAAACGCTTGATGACGGTAGCATCGTCTCCCGTGACCCCAGCATTGCAGAACAACTCGAGGCGTTCCAGGCAAACCTGCCTGTGCTGACGGATAACATCAAGAACGTCGTGCTCATGTTCAACTGGAAGGGCGATGTGGCGTGGATCAACAATGCTCCGAACTACCCACAAATGGACGATGTTGTAGGGGCGTTGTTCGTGCTGGGGTTGGTGTCGTGGGGCGGTCGCATGTTCCGGCGGCGCGACCCTGTGGACTGGCTGGTGCCCATCATGCTGTTCATCATGCTGATGCCGTCTGCGCTGGCAATTGCCTTCCCGGTAGAAAACCCCAGCGCCACCCGCACCAGCGGCGCACTGCCCGTGGCATATCTCATCGCGGTGTACCCGGTCGCGTTGATGATCCGGTCAATCATGCGCCTATCGGACAGGCGCGGTTTGACTGTAGCGCTTTCCGCGCTGCTGCTGGGGGTGTTCTGCCTGGGGAGCTACCTGCAAAACGCGGACATGTACTTTAACCGCTACCACAGCAGCTATTTACTCTCCTCACTGCCCTACGAGCAGGCAGGCGACGACATCACGGCGTTTAACACAGCCACGAACACGACCGGCAACACCTTCATGATCGCCTACCGCCACTGGTGGGACCACCGCGCACTCGGCATTGCCGCAAACATGATCGACTACCCGAACGGCATCACCGCGCTAGAGGAAGTGCCGCAGTTCATGTACGACAGTTTCCTGGCACAAAGCGAGTACAGCTACGAACCGGAAGAAGACATCCTGTTCTTCCACTCCGTAGAGGACACGGAAACGCTGCAACAGTTGCGAGAGTGGTTCCCGCAGGGCGAGTCCGAGTTTGTGGAGATCGAATCGCAGCGGCGCAGCTACGCCATGTACCGGGTGCCAGCGCTGGGCACCGAACCGTTCCTGGGTTTTTCCCGGCAGGTGCTGGCAGGCGACGGAATCGAGTGAGGAATTTGCAGGTCGATGGTGTATCACAATGAGATATTGGGCAAACGGTAAATCACCCGCCTTATGACGACCGTAAATGTAGACACGACAAAAAACAAAAACACAGATTCCAGTGCGACCAACTGGATTGTAGCGCTTTTGCTGGTCACGGTGCTGCTGGTCGGCGGTTACTACCGCTTTGTGGGGCTAAACTGGGACGACTTCACCCACCTGCACCCAGACGAGCGCTTCCTCACCCAGGTACTGGCGGGGTTGGGCAGCGACCTGAACCTGGGCAACGACCCCACCGCGTCCCAACGGCTGCAAGAATGTGTGCAGCGCTACCCGAACGACAACGGACGCGGGTTGTACTTTAATGGCGGCTATTTTGACTCGCAGTGCTCCGCGCTGAACCCAAACAACATCGGCTTCGGCTTGTACGTGTATGGCACGCTGCCGCTGTTCATTGCAGATGTCGCCAGCGACCGCTTTGCCGACGCCCAATACGCCCATGACAACTGGCAGGCGACACAAAACGGCACCGAAGCGCCACCCACCTGGGAATACGACATTTGGCGCGGGTACAACGGGGCGCATCTGGTGTGGCGGGCGCTCAACGGCATGTCCGACCTGCTCGCCGCGTTTTTCCTGTTCCTTGTTGGCAGGCGCTTGCACGGCAAGTGGGTGGGGCTGTTCTCCGCCGCACTCTACATCGCCGCGCCGTTGCCCATCCAAAAGGCACATTTTGCGACCGTGAATTCGATGGCGAATCTGTTTGGTGTGCTATCGTTGTACTACGCGGTGCGTGTGCTGGACGGCGGTCACTGGGGCGACTATTTTGGCTTCGGCATGGCATATGCAGCGGCACTAGCAAGCCGCATCAACCTCGTCCCACTGGTGATTTTGATTCTGCTGGCGGCGGGTGTGCGGATGCTGCCCCTATTCGGACAGCGATTGCCCAGCAAAGAAGGGCAGCGCATCTTCGGCAGGGAGTTCGGCGGGCTGGTGCTGGCGGGCTTCGTTACCATCATCGCGTTCCGCATCTTCCAGCCGTATGCGTTCTACGGTCCGGGCATTTTCCCCATTAACTTCAGCGTGCTGGCAGACGAACTGTTCGTCCAGAACGAAATTCACTCGCTAGGGCTGCTGAACCCCGGCTGGCTAGAAGACATCCAGCAAGCACAATACCTCGTCGGCGGTGAGGCAGAATCTCCACCCAATTGGCAGTGGGTTAACCGCGCTGGCTACGTCTTCCCGCTGACGAACATGGTGCTGTGGGGCATGGGGGTAGCACTGGGCGTTAGTGCTTGGCTCGGCTGGGTGTGGGCGGGTGCGCAGTTGGTGCGCGGGCGTGTTGGTGCGCTGCGCAATCTGCTGCCCTTCGCCTGGATATTGGTTTACTTCGCGTGGATCGGCAACCTGTGGGTGATGTCCATGCGGTACTACCTGCCGCTGTACCCCGCGCTGGCGCTGCTGGGCGCGTGGGCGCTGTTCGAGTTGTGGCAGCGTGCTCGCACGGTCGAGCATTCTATGGCGGTGCCGCTCCGCTGGAGCGCGGCGGGGCTGTTGGTGCTGGTACTGAGCTTCACACACATCTGGGCACTGATGTTCACCAACATCTATCGCAATCAACTGACGCGGGTGCAGGCAAGCCATTGGGTGTGGGAAAATGTGCCCGGTGACTTTGCCATGACGGTGGATGGTGCGCCAGCGGATACCCCCATCGTGAACATTGCGATGTTTAATCGCCTGGGCACTGAGGATGCGCTCGAAGAGCAGGTATCTGTGCTGGAGCCAGCAACGAACTTCCGCACCACGTTCACCGCCCCGGCAGACGGCACCATCAGCACTGTGCAAATCCCGCACTTGGGCGCGGTCCTACCGTCTGCCGGCGAGATGACCCTACGCATCACCATGGCGAACGCGGACGGCACCCAGGTGCTATCCGAGGGCAGCATCACAGGTAACTTTACCCGCGATGAGCACCCCGTCGGTGTCAGCTACGATGTCCCGCTGGAGGCACCCGTCACCGTCACTGCCGATGAAACCTATACATTCCAGGCGCAGGCGGAGGGCGGCGTGTTCTACGTTTCTGGCGCGATTGTGTCGCACGAAGGCTCCTGGGATGACCCCGTGCCCACAATCGTGTGCTCCTACCCGGAAGGCATCACGCTGGCAAGTGACCCACCCCCGGGGCTGAAGACCGCCCGCGACTGTAACAGCATCAACGCCTACAGCAGCCTGGTAAACGGCTACGGGCTGTCTATCGCGCTGGATGACATTGAACTGAAGCGCGAGCACATGAAGCTGGTGCTAGGCAACACAGACTACATCGTCGTCAGCAGCAACCGCTTCTACGATTCTGTTTCGCGCAATCCACAGCGCTGGCCCATGACGATGGCGTACTACGACGCGCTGTTCAACGGCGAGCTTGACTTTGAACTTGTCGCCACCTTCCAGGAGACATTCGAGCTGGGTCCGCTGCGTGTGCCAGACCAGCACCTGCCGACGATGGAAAGCCCCGCTTGGCTAAACGAATTCGAGGCAGAAGAAGCGTTCCACGTCTACGATCACCCGGTCGTGTTTATCTTCCGTAAGACGGACGCCTACGACCACGCGAACACGGTTCGCCTGCTGGATAGCGTCACGCTCAGCCGCACCGAAGATGTGCTCGTCGGCGCATTTAACGACCCCACGCTCATCGGTGTGAACCCGCTGTACTCACTGCCAGCGGACGAAACACCCACGCAGCTTAAGCTGAAGCCGGAAGATCGCCCCATCCAATACGAGAATGGCACCTGGAGCGAGCGATTCTTTAGCGGCAGCCTCATTAACACGCAACCTCTGCTAACGGTGACGGCATGGTGGCTTTTGATTATGCTGTTTGGCTGGGCGGCGTTCCCGCTCACGTTTGCCATGTTCCCTGCCCTGGCAGACCGTGGCTACGGGATGGCGAAGCTGGTGGGGCTATTTGTCGTGGGGTGGTTTGCGTGGTTTGCTACCGCGCTCAACTGGTATTTGTGGTCTGCGGGCGGGCTGTGGCTGAGCCTGCTGCTGCTTGGGCTGCCCAGCGCGTGGCTCGCCTGGACGCACCGCACCGACCTGCGCGAGTATTTACAAGCGCGTTGGGGCAGCTTGCTCGCAATCGAGGCGGTGACGCTGGTTGCGTTCCTGTTCTTCCTGGGTGTGCGCCTCAGCAACCCTGACCTGTGGCACAACGTGTTCGGTGGGGAAAAGCCAATGGACTTTGCCTACTTTAACGCGGTGCTGCGCAGCACATCCTTCCCACCGCTAGACCCGTGGCACGCGGGCGGCTACATCAACTACTACTACTTCGGGTTTATTCTGGTTGGGTCACCCGTGCTGATGCTGGGCGTGGTACCTTCCATCGCCTACAACCTGATTATCCCCACGGTGTTTGCGCTCACTGGTATGGGCGCGTTCAGCGTGGCGTTTAATCTAGCGGCTGGCGTGCAAACGCGGAACATCCAGCGCGACGACTGGGACGAAGACCCACAACCGAACCGTAGCTTACGCGCCAGCCCATGGACGGCAGGCATCGCGGCACTGCTGCTGGCAGTGGTGCTGGGCAACCTGGGGACAATGCGCGTGGTGACGGAGGGGCTCGCACGGACGGGTGACTACTCACCGGTCGAATCTGTCACCGGGTATTTGTTGTTGCGCTACGAGCAGGAAAATGGCACACCGCCCAGCGGCGACGTGCTCACCGAACTGCTCGACCGAGGAGAGAATCCGTCCGTTTGGCTGCGCATCCGCTATGGATGGAGCGAAGCCAATGCGATGCGAAGCGCGACGCAACTGGGCATGGCACGCTGGTTAACGGGCGAGCCGATGAACTTGCCCACAAACCGCTGGTACTGGGCACCCACACGCATCCTGGCAGAGCCACCCGTGAGTTCTGGCAATGCCATTACGGAAATGCCCTACTTTACCTTCCTGTACGGTGACCTGCACGCGCACATGATCTCGATGCCGATGCAGTTCTTTATCATGCTCTTCTTGGCACACGAACTGTTCCATGCCCGGCAAACACGCCGTCGCACGCTGCCAACTGTGCTGGCAATCGGCATTGCAGCGGCAACCGTGGGCATGCTGCGAGCCACCAACACCTGGGACTGGCCCACCTATCTACTGTTGTCGGTCGCCGGGCTGGGCTTTGTGTGGTGGGTCAAGTGGCAGTCGTTCTCACGCCCGGCAATCACAGACATGTTCTTGCGCATTGGTGGCTTTTTGGCGCTAAGTGTGTGGCTTAGCTACCCATACACACGCTGGTACGCGGCAATCTATAGTTCCGCCAGTATGTGGCAGGGGCCCAAAACACCCATCTGGGCATACCTGACCATCCATGGGCTGTTTATCTTCCTCATCTTCTCTTTGCTGATGTGGGAAACCGGGCGCTGGCTGCGCAGCACTACCGTGAGTGCGCTGCGAGGGCGGGCGTTTGGGCTGTACACACTGCTGGCGCTCACGGGGCTGATGCTGGCATTAAGCGTGATTCTCAGCTTTATGGGCTGGAACGTGACCGTGCTTTTAGTGCCGCTCATCCTGTGGGCGACGTTGCTGTTCTTCCGCCCGGGGCAACCCGCGTCTATGCAATTTGCGCTGGTGCTGGCAATCATGGCGATGGGCGTTACGCTGGGCGTGGAGTACATCGTCATTGACGGCGACATCGGACGACAGAACACGGTGTTCAAGTTCTACCTGCAAGGCTGGCTGATGTTTGCGGTTGTCGGCGGTGTGGCAATCGCATGGCTGATGGACAGCAGCTTCCGCTGGGGTTGGGAATTACGGTCTTGGTGGTTGGGGTTGCTCGGTGTGCTTGTGTTCATCGCAGCACTGTACCCGCTCACTGCGACCCGTGCTCGCTCTGTTGACCGCTTCGTGCCGGAAATCGGTCCAGTGCTGGACGGCATGGCTTACATGCAACAAGCACAACACTACGAAGTGACTAACTCCGCGCTAGGCGAGGGCGAAGTGCTTGACCTCGTGCACGACTACAATGTCATCCGCTGGCTGCAAGAAAACATCGAAGGCACCCCTATCATCATGGAAGCGCAGAGCGAAGCGGAGTACCGCTGGGGGTCACGCATGTCCATCTATACCGGGATGCCCGCTGTCGTCGGTTGGAACTGGCACCAGCGGCAGCAGCGCACGTTCGACCCGATGCCGCGCATGGTGCAGCAGCGCGTCGCCAATGTGAACGCCTTCTACACTACGCCAGACACACGCACCAAGGCGGACATCTTGCAGCACTATGCCGTGGAATACGTGATCGTCAGCACGTTAGAGCGTGCCCGCTACCCGGAAGAAGGCATTGATGCACTGTACGACATGGTGGACGACGGCATCTTAGAAGTTGTTTACGAAGAAGAAGCAGGCGTGGGCGTCGTGTTCGAAGTCAACCGCCGCGCCGCGCAATTACACGCACTGGAAATGGACGATGAAACGTCTATCGCGAGGACTGAGTAAAACACTGTGGGATTGATTTACGACTGGTTACTGCGAGAGGGCAGCACCGTCCTGGCATGGTGGGCACTGGTCACGCTGGCAGGGGTGGCGGTGTTCCCGCTGTGTATGCGCCTGCTAAGCGGACTACCCGACAAGGGCTACACGCTGGCACGCGCTGTTGGGCTGCTAGTGGTGGGCTTTGTTTTCTGGGCATTCACTGTAATGGGCTTCTTCCAGAACACACCCGGCAGCATCCTGCTGGCATGGCTGCTGGTGCTGGTCGGTGCCTGGGCACTGTACTACGCCCTGCCGGGCGAACGTGCCAACTGGCGCGAGTGGTGGCGCGAAAATCGCGGCGTGGTGCTCATGGCGGAGGCACTGTTTATCCTGCTGCTGTTCGGGTGGGCACTGGTGCGGGCGGCGCACCCTTCACTCGCCGCAACAGAAAAGCCAATGGAACTCGCGTTCATCAGTGCGGTGCAGCGCAGCGAGAGCTTCCCACCGCTCGACCCGTGGATGAGCGGCTATGCCATAAGCTACTATCACTTTGGCTATGTGATGGCGGGGTCGCTCAGCACGCTCAGCGGCATAGACAGCCCCGTCGGTTTTAACATGATGATCGCGCTGTTGTTCGCGCTCACCGGGCTAACGGCGTTTGGCGTCACGTATAATCTGGTACGCTCGGTGCCCGCGAAGCTTGCCGCCAATGGCACACGCGCCGGGCAACCTGCCGCCATCTCGGTCGGCGTGCTAGGAGCGGTGTTTGTAGTGCTGCTGGGCAACTTCCAGCTACCCTTTATTGAACTGCCGTATCAATCTGGCATCGGCAACGACGCCTACTATCAGTTTTGGGATGCGCAGGAGCGCACCGAAGCGCTAAACCGCACCTTCACCGAGGAAGAAACGGTTAATGTGCTGGGTGCAGATGTGCTTGACCCGGCACGGTGGAGTTTCTGGTGGTGGTTCCGCGCCAGCCGTGTGATCAACGACCGCCACCTACCTCGCATCGTCAACGGCGAGTTGGTCGCAGAACCCGTCGGCGCGAACGTCATTGATGAGTTCCCACAGTTCAGCTTCTTGCTGGCGGACGTGCATCCGCATGTGCTGGCGCTGCCGTTTGCCGTGATGGCTGTGGGGCTGGCGCTCAATATTTTGTTGGTGCAGCGGGCACCCACCACGTCACAAGTCGTGTTTTACGGGCTGGCGGCGGGTGGTCTCATCTTCCTTAATGTGTGGGACGGGCCCATTTACATTGTTGTACTCGTCGGCGCGGAGGGGCTGCGGCGGCTTATGCGGCGTGGCTCACTCAACGGAGAGGACATCCTACAACTTGGTTTGTTCTTTGGAGCGCTGGTCGGGCTGTCTGTTGTGTTCTATCTGCCGTTCTTTGCGAGTTTCCGCTCGCAGGCATCCGGCATACTGCCCAACCTGGAGTTCCCCACGCTGTTCCGCCAGTATTTTTTGATGTTCGGTCCGTTTGTGCTGCTGCTGGTTCCCTACATGGTGTACGAGGCGTGGCGCGGGCGGCAGCACATGAACTGGCGGGCGGGACTCACCGCAGCGGGTATTATCTTGCTGAGCTTGCTCGGCGTGATGTTGTTCCTCACAATCGTCGGCTATATGGTGCCCGACTTCCGGCGGACAGCACTGCGCTACGTGGCAGAGCGCGGCGGTTTGGGCGTTGTCTTGCCAGATGTGCTCGCCAAGCGGTTCACCCACGGCATAACCACGGTGGTTCTACTGGCAGCGCTAACGGTTGTGGTCGCACGCTTGCTGCCTCGGCGCGTCAGCACCACCAATGCCAACGTCCCGTACTCGCCTGCGGTGGGCTTTGCACTGCTGTTGGTGGCGTGCGGCGCGGGCATCACCCTGGTGCCGGAGTTCATTTACCTGCGCGATAACTTCGGCGTGCGGATCAACACCATATTTAAGTTTTACTATCAGGCATGGGTAATGTTCTCCATTGCCAGTGCTTTTGCCGTCTATATGATATTGGCGGGGCGCTCCCCCGCAGTGCTAAAGGCGGCATATGCTCCCCTGCTGGCGCTCGTGCTCATCCTGGGGGCGTTTTACCCGGTACTGGGTATTCACAACCGCGTTGCGATTGAGAGCGGGCGTGCTGGCAATCCAGGTGTAGCGCTCACACTGGACGGCGGACGCTCGCTGGTGAGCGCTGACGACTATGATGCGATGATGTGCCTGGATAGTGAGGTGCAAAACGCGGCAGAGGTCGTCGTGGCAGAGGCAATCGGTCCTGCCTACCGCAATCAGTTCGGGCGGGTGGGCGTGCTCACGGGTATTCCTATCGTGCTAGGCTGGGAGGGGCATCAACGCCAGTGGCGCGGGGCGACCTACGACGCTATTGCTGGCACCCGCCGCCAGGACATTGAAACACTGTACAACGAACTGCGCTGGGAAGCGGTGACGCCCATCGTGGAGCGCTACAATATCGACTACATTTTTTACGGAACGACCGAGCGCTATGGCACAGGCGAAGTTGACCCCTTTAGCGCGGCGGGCGAGGAAAAGTTCCGGGATAACCTGGAAATCGTCTGCCAGCGTGGGGAAAGCCTGTTTTACCGCGTCACACCACGGTCACTCACCATCGCCGGAGTTGAATAGTTGACAAATCAGGAATCCACTCAGGTCCTCGAACAAAACCCCAATGCACCGACGGACACGCAGCCCGTTGATGTAGCCGCCCCTGCCTTAACGATCACTGCGGAAGGGGCAGCGTACACCGCGCTGGCGGCGCTGGTATTGCTGCTGCACCTGCTGCAGTTAGGTATGGTGCCGCTTACCGTGGACGAGATACCCCGCGCACTTGCGGCTTGGCAGGCAGTGCAACCGAACACCGAAATCACTGTCCTGGCAGATAGCGCCCTGCTACAACTGGCGCATATGCTCTCCTTCACCATTTTTGGCAGCACAGAGGCAGCAGCACGAGCAGTGACGGCAGTGGTTGGGTTCCTGCTGGTGTTTTCGCCGCTGCTGTTCCGGGATCTACTTGGCAATACCCGCACACTCATGCTAACGCTCCTGCTGGCGTGCTCGCCCATCACACTAGCAGGCTCCCGGCTGGATAGCCCCGTGATTTGGCAGGCGCTTTTCGGTGTGCTGGCGGTGTGGGCGGTCTATCGCTACGTTGTAACAGAGCGCTACGGATACTCTGTGTTGGCAACGGTGCTGTTTGTCACCACCGCCCTGCTTACGGGGACCACCGGGCACGTTACATTGCTGATCCTGCTGGCGGCTTTCCCGCTGGCACAGCGCCTTGCCTACTCACCAGATGATGAGATGGACGACAGCGAGCCGTTGTCAGTCGGGGTTGTGGCACGCAGTTGGGCGTGGGCACCGGGGTTAGGCATTAGCGCTTTGGTTGTGGCGGTCGTCGCCACCGGGTTTATGCTGTACCCGGCAGGCTTTAATGCGCTAGCACAAAGCGTCAGTAATGGGTTAGCCGGCTGGTTCGTGTCATCCGAGGGTGCACCCTTCCTGTTCGGGCTGTCATCAAGCCTGCTGTACGAGGGGTTTTTGTGGTTGTTTGCCCTCATCGGTGTGTATTTGCTGTACAACACGCAAGATCATCTCTCCTTCGTCGATGCCTACTTCACCGCATGGCTGATTGTCGGAACGCTCATCACCATTTTGTACCAGGGCACGACCGCCGCGCACGCATTGTGGCTTACCTTGCCGCTGGCAGGTCTAGCATCTAGCACCGCCCACCGTGCCCTTGGCAGCGAAAGCGGCTTCCTGTGGTACAGCGAGGGCGACGGCATGAGCAGCGTGTTTGGCGTCACCATCCCGAACTGGGCACGCTGGCTTATCGCCGCGACGGCAACGCTGCTGTTCTCGCTGATTTTTATGCACATCGGCTGGTTGGGGCGCACACTGCTCACCTCCAACCTGAGCGGGCAGGCAATTGATATGTTCAACAGCATTGCGCCGCCTGTGTTCTTCGCGCTGGTCATGGTCATGTTGACGATATTTTCTGGCTTTAGCTTTGCCAGCCTGTACGGTGCGACGGAGACGTTACGCGGCGGTGCGCTAGGGTTGCTCATAGTGGCGCTGTTTGCATCATTGGGGTCGGGTTGGCAGGTTTCCGTCACCCGCGCAGACGACCCCCGCGAACTATGGCACACCCGGGCGGTGGGGGAGGAAGCATTCACACTGCGGGAAACACTGCTGGAACTCTCCGAGCGGGAAACAGAAGGCTTCCCCGCCCTAGAGGTCACCGTCGTTGTCGATGACGTAAACATCCGTCAAAATGGCATCGTCGCGTGGACGCTGCGCGACTTCCGCAACGCGACCTACGTGAGCGACTTTGCCCAGGCACGCAGCGCGGCAGTTGTGCTTGCCCCCCCCACCGCAGAACCCCCGCAGCTCGGCGGCAACTATGTGGGGCAATCGCTTGTGGTTAGCCGGGGCTGGGATGTGAATACCCTCAGCCTACAGGGCACAATGGCGTGGTGGTTCCAGCGCAGCACCCGCGTCCCACCCCAATCCGCGCAAGAAGTCGTGTTATGGTTGCGTCAAGATATATACGACGGCGTAGACATACCCGGTTTGCAGTGAGGAAACCGCGAACTGCGTGTGTAAATAGAACGTCCTGCCAGCAAACAGACAACGGATGCCTACCGTGACAAAACCGGACAAGCACGACAACGACTTTGTGCTCGAACAGATCAAGCGAGCCAACCAGGGCGACCAGCACGCATTTGCCGCCCTCTACAATGAATATGCGGCAAGCCTGTACCGCCTGCTGTATAGCCTGCTGCTAAACCGCCAGGATGCCGAGGACGTGACGCAAGAAGCGTTCGTGTACGCATTCAAGAACTTGAAGCGCTATAACCCGGCGCGGGCAAGCTTCAAAACATGGCTGTACACGATTGCCGTTAGCCGCAGCCGTAATGTGCACCGCCGCAAGCGCCCCATCAGCATAGACATTGCCGACATGATGCGCCTCAAAGTGCCCGCTGCCCCGTCCGACATGCCAGAAGCACACCTTGCCCGGCAGCGTGCTAAGGAGGCAATCGCCGAGGCACTCGGGACGCTCTCCCCACGGCTGCGGGAGGCGGTGGTGCTGCGCTATGGGCAGGGGCTAACCTACCGCGAGATTGCGGAGGTGATGGGTTGCCCGCAAAAAACGGCAGAAAGCCGGGTTCGGCTAGCACACCAACGCCTGCGGGAGGTGCTGCAAGCTGAGGGACAGGGTTTGCTAGAAGAGTTGGTGAGTTTTTAGTGGACTGGCGGAACGAACTATGACGACCTGCACACACTGCCAAGAGCATCTGCTCGCCTACATTCACGACGAGGCACCGCCGCGCCTGCGCCGCAAGATCGCCGCACACCTGCGTACCTGCGAAGCGTGCTATGCGCTTTACGTGCGCGAGCGAGACACCACGCACGAACTCTCCCAGGAGCTAACGCTGTTTGGCGGCGCTAGCAAACCTGAACTGGATACAATGTGGGCATCCATCCAGAATGAGCTAACCGCCCCACCAACGCCACCCACCCACACGGTAAGTTACGGCTGGCAGCGCGGAATGGTACTGGCGGCGCTTTTGGTGCTGTGTATGCTGCCTTGGTCATTAAGCTGGGGGGAGCTAGTCAGCACGTCTGCCGCGCAGCGTATTATCCCCGTAGATGTGCCAGAAAGCACGCCCACCATCACGCAAACCCGTGCTGTGCGCGTCGTCGCACTGGGCACAAGCCAACCAACAGAGGATATGCTGCCCCCGACGGCAACATCTACCCCTGCCAGCGCACCCGTGCCGGGTGATGCTTCTGTGAGATAGCTAACGGATTTGGATAGAGAGATGACGACCACCCTAGACAGACAAACGCGCGAGCGACAAACCCCGGACATCCTGAACCGGGCGCTTGCACAGGTGTACACGCTCAACTGGGAGGCAATCGCCTACCTCGTGATCTTCGCAGCAGCGATCTTCACACGCTTTTACATGCTGGGCGAACGTGCCATGAGCCACGACGAGAGCTTACACACGCGCTACTCCTTTAACCTGGCAACCGAAGGCAACTTCCAGCACACGCCCCTGATGCATGGTCCGGTGTTGTTCCACATCACCGCGCTGTTCTACTTCCTGTTCGGTGCAAACGATTTCACCTCCCGCCTGTACCCCGCCATTCTCGGTGTCATCGTTGTGATGATGCCGCTGCTATTCCGGCGGTGGTTGGGGCGCTGGGGTGCACTGCTGGCGTCGCTGATGCTGCTGGTATCGCCCATCACCATGTACTACAACCGCTACATCCGGCACGACACGCCAAACATCTTCTTCTCCCTGGTCATGATCTACGGCATGTTCATGTACCTCAGCGGACCGGAAAACCAGCGCCGACGCGCACACTGGTTGTACATCATCGCTGGTGCCATGGTGCTGAATCTGGGATCGAAAGAGACGGCATTTATCTACATTGCCATCTTCGGCGTGTACCTGGCGATTTATTGGTTCGTCCGGCTAGCGCAGTACTTCAGCGGTGCTTCCGGCAAAACGACCTTCTACACCATCATCATGGCGTTCGGGGTGGGTGGCGTCGCTGCGTTGGGCATGTACGTCACGCTGTCCGTCAACCTGGGTGAGCAGCCGTTCGTCTCCGCTATCAGCACGCTCACCAGCCCAACAACGTTCCTCATGTGGACTTTGGGCGTGGTTGCGTTCATCACCCTGTTCGTTGCCGCCACGGTGATAAACGGCTTCCGCGAGGGGCGTACCTCACTGTCTATTACCGAGGGCGCTGGCTTTTTCGCCTTGTCGTTCCTCTTCTCCACGGTGCTCATCATCCTGGAGGAAATATCGCGCATTCCCAGCGACGAGGGCGGTGAGGCAGTCGCGGCGGTTGTCACGCCTATCCCCGTGATTGCCGCGTGGGGTGTGGCAGCACTAGCAATTGGCGTCATGATCGTGACCTGGCGGCGCGGCTACTGGGCACTGATGCGCAAGGAATTCCCTGAGTTCGACTTGCTTATCATCATCGGCTCGCTCATCTTGCCGTGGGCAGCACCGTTTGTGATTAAACTTGCTGGCATCAGCATGACCGTGCAGGACATCAACGCCTATACCTTTGTGGACATCCAGATTGTCGTCGCGGCGCTGCTGGCATTCGGCGCGGTATCGCTCACGGCGGGGCTGCTGTGGGACTGGAAGAAGTGGCTTATTGCGAATGTGATCTTCTACGCGATCTTTGCCTTCTTCTTCACGACGATGTTCACCAACGGGCAGGGCATTGCCACCGGTATCGTCGGCAGCCTGGGCTACTGGCTGGAGCAGCAGGGCGTGCGGCGCGGCAGCCAGCCCCAGTACTACTACCTGGGTGTCATCATGCCGATGTACGAATACCTGCCGATCATCGGGAGTGTGCTGGCGATGTTCAGCGGGCTAACGTGGTTCTGGCGCTTCCGGCAGAAGCGTAAGGACGAGATCCAGGATGCTTGGATGGCAGCAAACATCGACCTGAACGACGAGAACGCCTACCAGCAGGCAAACTCAACGGGTGAAAACGAGATTGAGCCAACAACCGCCAGCGGGGTAAGTCCGCAGGATACGGTCGAGGTTGTTGCGGCGACCGATGAACCCGTAGACGAAACCTACATGTCAAGCACGACCGAGCCGCAAACGGGCTACGACTTCAACGACAACCCGCCGCCCTCGCCTGAGCCCGAGCTGCCAAAACGCCGCTTTGTGGACGAATCGGAGGCGCTCAATAGGCTGCCCTTCTTGCCATTTGTCGCATGGTGGGCAATCTTGAACCTCATTGGCTACACACTCGCTGGCGAGAAAATGCCCTGGTTGGCAATCCACCTCTCGCTGCCCATGATCTTGCTCACGGGCTGGTACTTCGGGCGCATCTTCGACCGTATCGACTTCCGCCGCTTTGTGAACCTGGGTTGGCTGTACCTGCTGCTGCTGCCGCTGGCGTTTGTGCTGGTCGTCCGCCTCATTGCCCCGTTTGTCTTCGGCAACGTCCCGTTCAGCAACCTGGAGGCGGAAAGCCTACGTGCCAGCGGGCAATGGTTCGGGGTGCTGCTGGTGCTCGTGCTGGTCATCACCGGGGTTCGCTTCCTAGCGGAGCGTACCGGGGTCGCCCACCTGCGCCAGATGGTCGCTGTTGCGCTGTTTGCATTCCTCAGCTTCCTATCGCTGCGGGCAGCATGGATGGCGTCCTTCATCAACTTCGACCTCGCCAATGAGTACCTTGTTTACGCGCACGCCGCACCCGCTGTCAAGCTGGTGCTGAACGACATTGAAGACCTCAGCCGCCGCTCTACGGACGGGCTGGCACTGACTTTTGTGTACGACAATGAGGTCAGTTGGCCCTACAGTTGGTACTTCCGTGACTTTACCAACGCACGCTTCGTCGGGGAGAGTGCAAACGCCCAACAGCTAGATGACGCTTCGGTCGTCGTCGTCGGAGAGGCAAACCGCGCCAAGTTTGAGCCACTGCTGGAAGACCGCTTCTACCGCCGCGAGTACATCCGCCTGTGGTGGCCCATGCAGGACTACTTCGGCATGACCCCTGAACGGCTGTCTAACGCCTTCAACTTTAGCGACCCGAACGCCGCGCTGCTGCGGCAAGGGCTGTGGAACATCTGGTGGCTGCGCGACTACACCACCTACGGCGCAGCAACCAACCGCAACTTCGAGCTAACCAGTTGGCCCGTTGCCGACCGTATGCACTTCTACGTGCGCAAGGACTTTGCCGCGCAGATTTGGAACCTTGGCGTGGGCGAGGGCACCGTGCCCGGGCTGGCGGAAATCGAAGTCAATGTGTGTAATGCGAACTGGCAACCCATCCGCGCAGAACTTGTTTTCGGCAATAATGCCGAGACAGGTGAAACGTTGGCAAATCCGATTGGCATTGCCGCGCACGAGAATCGTGTGTACATCGCGGAACAGGGCAACCACCGCATTTCCGTCTACGACGTGGACGGCAACTTTATCGAGACATTGGGGCAGCAGGGCAGTGCACTAGACATTGAAGGTAACATTATCAACGACGAGTCCACGTTTAGCCTGCTGGAGCGCCCGAACAGCGTTGGCGTGAGTGCCAACGGCAACATCTACGTGGCGGATACGTGGAACTTCCGCGTGCAAGCGTTCTCACCTGAGGGCGACGCGCTAGACGCATGGGGGTCTCGCCATGAGCGCGGCGCAGAGGCACTCGTAGAACCCCTGGACGGCTTTTGGGGTCCGCGTGATGTGCTGGCGGCAAACGAGCGCGTTTACGTGGCGGACACAGGCAACAAGCGCATCCGCGTGTACGCCCAAGACGGCGAATATCGCTTCGATATCGGTTCCGCAGGCAGCGAAGAGGGTCAGCTTAACGAACCCGCCGGGCTTGCCTACCACTCCGACGGACGCCTGTTCGTGGCAGACACATGGAACCGCCGCATCAGCGTATTCGATGCAAACATCGGTGACTTTATGTACAGCTTCCGTGTGCGGGCATGGTACAACGACCGGGGTAACCGCCCGTACCTCGCAGTCGATGAAGACCGTGGCTACCTGTACGTGACCGACCCGGAGGCAGCGCGTGTACTCGTCTATGACCTGGTAGGTAACTGTGTCGGGTCGTTCGGGCAGCCCGCAGTAGAGGGCAACATCGCGAATAACCAGTTCCAGGTCGCAGGCGGCATCGCCGTGGACGACAGCGGCAATGTATATGTCGTCGATTCTGGTACTGGGCGCGTGCTGCGATTCCCAGCATTTGTACCGCCAGCCCCACCAGAAGGACAGATGGGCGATGCGCAGGGCGAGGTCATCCCCGGTGATTTGGGCATGGGTGAATCCAACCAGGAAGACGGCAGCGGGCTCAGCCTGGAGCAGGAATTCCCGGAAGACAACGCGCAGTCCGGTGAGGGCAGCAGTGCCAATGAGCAAGCATCTCCGGAAGATAACGCCAATGATGCCGTCGAGGTGCCGCTAAACCTGGACGATAACAGCGCCCCAGCAGCGACCGAAGAAATCGAGGCGGGCATCGAGTAGCGCCGCAGCCGAACACACAACAACACGAGCAGCCGAACAAGCTACCCCAGGGGTGGCTTGTTTGTTTTCCGGTGTCATCTAGCGTTATCTTTTAACGCGATGCTTACACGCTATTCGCAGCACAGGGCGTATAATATTGTCAGTTTTATTGCAACCGACCCCACCGTTTGTTATCATCCTGAACGCACGTTCTACACATACCCACAAGACCCGCACGGATATGCTATGACACAGGATAAAATTGTCATTCGCGGTGCCCGCGAACACAACTTGAAGAACATTGATGTTGAAATCCCGCGCAATCAGTTAATCGTGCTCACCGGTCTGTCCGGCTCCGGCAAGTCGTCGCTAGCGTTCGATACGATCTTCGCCGAGGGGCAGCGCCGCTACGTGGAGAGCCTGAGCGCATACGCCCGGCAGTTCTTGGGGCAGATGGAAAAGCCCGATGTTGACCAAATCGAAGGGCTTAGCCCGGCAGTTTCCATCGACCAGAAGGGTGTTAGTTCCAACCCCCGCTCGACTGTGGGCACCGTCACAGAAGTATACGATTACATGCGCCTGCTGTTCGCACGGGTGGGCGTGCCCCATTGCCCGGTCTGCGGAGAAGAAGTCGTCGCACAGAGCGCACAACAGATTGTCGATGAAGTCAGGCATATGCCGCACCGCTCACGGGTGCAGGTGCTCGCGCCTGTGGTCAAGAACCGCAAGGGCACACACCAGAAGACGCTGGAAGATATCCGCAAGGCGGGCTTTGCGCGTGTGCGCGTAGACGGCGAAGTGCGCGAGATTGACGACGACATTCAGCTAGATCGCTACGTCATCCACAACATCGAAATCGTGGTGGACCGCCTTATCATACGCCAGTTTGACGACCCGGAAAGCGAAGAGGCGCAAAGCGCCGAAAGCCGCCTGACAGACGCTATCGAAACTGCGCTGGAACAGGGAGATGGTGTGGTCATCATCAACGACATCACCGAAGACGAGCCACGCGACATCCTCTACAGCGAGCATTTCGCCTGCCCCAATGGTCACGGCAGCCTGCCGGAGCTTGAGCCGCGTCTATTCAGCTTTAACACGCCCAAGGGTGCCTGCCCCGACTGCCAGGGACTCGGCTTTCGGCTGGAGCTAGACCCTACCCTCGTCGTGCCCAACCCCGACCTGAGCATTCTTGAGGGCTGCATCGACGCGAACGGCTGGAACCTGGAAGACGGCAGTTGGAACCGTGCCATTCTGGACGCGATCAGCGAGGCATACGACCTTCCGCTGGACGCACCATGGCGCGACCTGACCGACAAGCAGCAGCAAACCATCCTATACGGCACGGGCAAGAACAAAGTACAGATCACCTACCAGAACCGCTACGGCAACAAACGCAGCTACGAAACCGCGTTTGAAGGTGTGCTGAACAACCTCATGCGCCGCTACCAGGAAACCAGTTCGGACTATGTGCGCGATAAAATTGAGAGCTACATGGCGCAGGTGGCCTGCAACACTTGTGGCGGACGTCGCCTACGACCAGAGGCACTTGCCGTCACCGTGGCAGATAAAGACATTATCACGCTCAGCACCATGTCCGTTGGAGACTTGCTAGCCTGGGTGAGCGACCTAAACGCCAGCGATGTGTCACTCACAGAACGCCAGCGAGAAATCAGTAAGCAGATCCTCAAGGAAATCCAGGCACGTATCGGCTTTTTGAACGATGTGGGGCTCGGCTACCTCACGCTGTCACGCAGCGCGGGCACACTCAGCGGCGGTGAGGCACAGCGCATCCGCCTGGCAACGCAGATTGGCAGCCGCCTAACGGGTGTGCTCTATGTGCTGGACGAGCCGAGTATCGGCTTACACCAGCGCGACAACGCCCGCCTCATCCGCACGTTGGAAGACCTGCGCGACCTGGGCAACACCGTGCTCGTAGTCGAGCACGACGAGGACACCATGCGGGCGGCAGACTACCTGATTGACCTGGGACCCGGCGCGGGCGAACACGGCGGGCAGATCGTCGCAGAAGGTACGCCAGAGCAGGTGATGCAAGTCGAAGGTAGTCCCACCGGGGATTATCTCTCTGGTCGCTTTTTCATCCCATTGCCAGAAGAGCGACGCGAGGGCAACGGGCAGTTTATCACGGTGCGCGGCGCCCGCGAGAACAACCTCAAAAACGTGGATGTGGACATTCCGTTGGGTAAATTCGTATGTATCACGGGCGTCAGCGGCAGCGGGAAAAGCACGCTGTTGGTCGATATCCTGCACAAGCGGATGGCACAAGTCATCAACGGCAGCCGAGAGCGCCCCGGCGAACACGATGTCATCGAAGGCATTGAAGCGGTCGATAAGATTATCAATATCGACCAGAGTCCCATTGGGCGCACGCCGCGCAGCAACCCCGGCACCTACACCAAGATGTTCGACGCCATTCGGTCGCTCTTTTCCGATATGCCGGAGAGCAAAATTCGCGGCTACAGCCAGGGGCGCTTCAGCTTCAACGTTAAGGGCGGGCGCTGCGAGAACTGCGAGGGGCAAGGGCAACTCAAAATCGAAATGCAATTCCTGCCAGATATCTACGTCGTCTGCGACATCTGCGGCGGCAAGCGCTACAACCGGGAGACACTCCAGGTGCGCTACAAAGGCAAGTCCATTGCCGATGTGCTAGACATGACTGTGGACGAGGGGCTAACGTTCTTCGAGAACATTCCCACGATTTTCAACAAGCTGGAAACACTCAAGGCTGTTGGGTTAGGGTACATTCGCATCGGGCAGCCCGCAACCACACTCAGCGGCGGTGAGGCACAGCGTATCAAGCTCAGCCGTGAACTGGCAAAGCGTGCCACCGGGCAAACCTTCTACATCCTGGACGAGCCATCAACAGGATTGCACGCTGTAGACGTAGCAAAGCTCATTGATGTGCTACAGCAGCTTGTTGACAACGGCAATACCGTGGTTGTAATTGAACACAACCTGGACATCATCAAAGTTGCCGACCACATCATCGACCTGGGTCCTGAGGGCGGTGTCGGCGGTGGAGAGGTGATCGCCACCGGCACCCCGGAAGAAATCGCCACCTCGGAAATCAGCTATACAGGGCGCTTCCTGCGCCCCTACCTGCATCAACTGGAAGCGACGAGCTAGCGATGGTTGATTGGGGGCGGTTTCTCGCCCCCTGCGACTAATCGTGCTTGCCGTTCACACTGTCGGTTCCGGCATCGTCAGCGTCCGGCAGTGATGCTTCCCCCGTATCGGCGGCACCATTTGCAGACGCTGTCGTTTGCTCATCACCTGGGGTTTCATCGGCAGTACCATCATCCCGGATGACCGTTACGCCGACGATGCTATCCCCGTCGCCAACACTCATCACAGTAACGCCCTGCGTGTTGCGCCCCGTCTCGCGGATTTGCTGTAGCACGCTGCGGATGACAGTACCGAAACCTGTAATGAGCATCACATCTTTCTCTGTGCCGATGGCACGCATAGCGACGATGCTGCCCGTTTTAGCCGTCTTGGAGAGCGTCTTCACGCCGCTGCCGTAGCGCCGCTGTAGCGGGTATTCCACAATCGGCGTGCGCTTGCCAAATCCTTTTTCGGTAATCACGAGCAGGTGCGTGTGTTCGTCTACGATGGCATCCATCGAGACAACCTGGTCATCATCCGTCAGCCGAATCGCGTTCACGCCGCCGGCAGCACGCCCCATCACTCGCACATCGTCCTCGTGGAAGCGAATTGCCTGCCCGTTTGCCGTCGCCATGACAATATGCTGGTCACCGTTGGTGTACTTCACCCAGCCAAGCGTATCACCATCGTCCAGCTTGATAGCAATAAGTCCACTTGGGCGCACAGACGCAAAATCACTGAGCGGCACCCGCTTGATGCGCCCAAAACAGGTCGTCATCACAAAATAGCCTTCACGGTCGAATGTGTGCACGGGCAGCACCGCTGTTACGTGCTCATCCATCTCCATAGAAAGCACAGACTGTATCAGCACACCCTTTGCCGCCCGTCCACTCTCCGGGATGGCATAGGCAAACTCACTGTAGACCTTACCCTTGTCCGTGAAGAACAGCAGCTTGTCGTGGGTGCTGCAATGGAAAATGTCGTACAGGGCGTCCTCGTCGCGGGTTGTCATGCCGATGACACCCTTGCCGCCCCGCCGCTGCGCACGGTACTCACTGACAGGCACACGCTTGACGTAGCCCTGTTCCGTCAGCGTGATGATGATGTCACCTTCCTCGATGAGGTCTGCCTCGTTGAAGTTGCTGCTCATGCCGTATTCGATCTCGGTGCGGCGCTCGTCGCCATAGTCCGTGATGATCTCGGTGATGTCATCACGGATGAGTGCCAGAATCTTCTTAGGGGAAGCAAGCAAATCCTCTAGGTATTGGATGCGCCCCTGCACCTCGTCGTACTCGTCGCGCAGCTTTTGCTGTTCCAGCGCTGCCAGCCGCCGCAGTTGCATATCCAGGATGGCGTTTGCCTGGATTTCGGTGAGGTCAAAGCGGTTCATTAGCTGGATGCGGGCGGTTTCGGTATCTGGCGCGTTGCGGATGGTGCGAATGACTGCGTCTACGTTGTCTAGCGCCTTGATGAGTCCGAGTAGGATGTGGGCGCGGGCACGCAGCTTGTCTAGCTCGTACTCACTGCGCCGCACAATCACCTCATAGCGGTGGTCTATGTAGATTTGCAGTGATCGCTTGAGGCTGAGTGTGCGTGGTTCGCCATTGACCAGCGCCAGCATCTGAATGCCAAACGTGCTTTGCAACTGTGTGTACTTGTACAGTTGGTTGAGCACCTTCTTCGGCTGGGCACCACGCTTGAGTTCCACAACCAGGCGCATCCCCTCGCGGTCGCTCTCGTCGCGCAAGTCACGGATACCGTCCAGGCGACCTTCGCGCACAAGCACGGCTATGCGCTCGATAATCGTGGATTTGCCCACCTGGTACGGGATTTCCGTGAACACGATTTGGGTGGTGTTGTTGTTTTCTTCCAGTTCGTAGCGTGCCCGCACAAACACCCGCCCGCGCCCGGTGGCATATGCCTCTTTCAGCTCCTCATTGGCAATGACTGTTGCCCCGGTGGGGAAGTCCGGTCCGGTGACAAACTGCATCAGGTCATCAACAGTGATATCTTCCAGGTTGTCGTACTGGTCAATGAGATACTGCACCGCCGCGCAGATCTCGCGCAGATTGTGTGGCGGGATGTTGGTCGCCATACCCACTGCGATACCACTCGCACCGTTGAGCAGCATATTTGGCAGGCGGGCGGGCAACACGGCGGGTTCTTGTAGCTGCCCATCGTAGTTGTCGACAAAATCGACAGTGTCCATGTTGATGTCCGCCAGCAGTTCTTCGGTAATGGACGCGAGGCGTGCCTCGGTGTAGCGCATTGCCGCCGGGCGGTCGCCGTCAACGCTGCCGAAGTTACCCTGCCCGTCCACCAGCATGTAACGTAGGGAGAAGCTCTGCGCCATGCGTGCCATCGCATCGTAAACGGCACTATCGCCGTGGGGGTGGTACTTACCCAGTACATCGCCCACAATGCGTGCGCTCTTTTTATACGCGGAGTTCGGACGCAAGCCCATATCGTGCATCGCGTACAGGATGCGCCTGTGCACGGGCTTCAGCCCGTCGCGTGCATCCGGCAGGGCGCGGGCAACAATCACGCTCATGGCGTAATCAAGGTAGCTACCGCGCATCTCCTCGTTGATGTTAACCGTGCGAATGTTACCTAATGCCATGGTGATGTGGTGTGCTGCGCAGCGGGCAGCGCACAACTCCTTTCAACTGGGCGATTTGTATGATTCATGTCTGTGTTGTTGCCGCACACAGGAAGAAAATAAGTCGATTCTGAATCAAAATGATGTGGTTACGTGTGTGCAGTCATTTGCTCTAGGATTGGGTGGATGCGTGTGCGCGGCACCATAAATTAGCACACGTTTCACACCGAAATCTCACCTCAAAACTAGAATTATTTTACCATGTGTGTGATGCTTTAGCGAGTCTGCGGGTTATCCCAGATAATTTGGGATAACTTGGGATATATGAGATTACAGCCAGTTTTCAGGGGGCATACCCGTGATTTTTCGCTTTTTCGCTGCGTTTGGTCTGCTCATTTTTGCGCTTGGCACCAGCAGCGCACAGGAAGCACGTTTCCTAATCGGCTACAGCGTGCAAGACGCAACAAGCGCAGATGTTGCTGCGGCTCAGTCGTTTGCTCAACAGCTTGCAGATGCGCTCAACAGCGCCGATAGGACCATCGGTGCAACAGTCGTTTCGCAAGTCTCGGCTAGTACACTACAGACATCACCCGATCTGCTCGTTACTGCTCTCCCCGATGGCGAATTGCTCGTCCAACCGCTGACAGAGCCGCTTTCTGCTGTGTCCCCGCTACTGTATGACGTGCACGGCGGTGTCGTAGCGGCGACAAACAACGAAGCGTTACCGTTTGGGCAGGCAATGGCACACTACGCACACGGTCGCTGTGATCGCACACTGACCTTACTCGAAGGCATAGCACCGGATATGCCAGACGCACAGCGCTATATTGCGTACTGCGCCATCTTGCAAAGTGACTACGCGCAAGCGATTGACAACTTAGAGGCGGTACAGTCCCAGCAGTTTGACGATAACGTTGTTGTGCAAACCCAAGTCAACTTGGCGTGGACGTACATACAGGCGGTACAGCAAGCACGTGCCTTCGAGGTCATGGATGAGTTTGTCGCAGCAACCGCGCCGGATGGCGAATACAGCGACGACAGCAACCACATCACCGCACTGAGCCAACGTGCTCACCTGCACGCGCTGACGTTTGCGTTCGACCCCGCAATAGCAGATGCGTCTGCTGCGATTGAACTTGCAGAGCTGACCGACCAGGGCGACGAACGCCTTGCGCGGCTGTACAAGCAGCGCGGCGACCACATCTTCCTGATCTACGAGTGGAATCGGGTATTGGCAGACTATGACACCGCCGTTGAACTGGACGCAACATATGCTGATGCGTACTTTGCGCGGGGAGTGCTGTACTACACACAGGGTCCGCGTTCGCTTGCCCTGCCAGATTTTGAGCAGTTCTTGGCGCTCGCGCCGCAGGGTGCCAAAGCACAGGCAGCAGCGGACTATATCGAGAGCATTCAGGTAGAGCTAGACGCGCTGGAAGGCGACGATACCAGTCCCTTCCTGCCGACGCCGGGTGCCTAGCTGTCGCCTTCGTCCACGGTCAGCACCAACTTACCCCGCAGACCGCCCGTTTCCAGCAGGTGGTATGCCTCATCAATCGCCTGGAGCGGCACCCGCTGGGCAACCTCCGGTTCGATGGTGCCGTTAGCGTGAAGTTGCAACAGGTGAGATAGATCGTTGCGGTAAGCAGCGCGGTTGGCATTAGCATCTTGTATCGCGCTGTAGTGAACCACACGGCGTCCATCTGGCACGAACAGCAGCGGCGTGTGTTTGAGCGCTCGCAGTGGCGCAAATGGTCGGTGGTTATCGCCGTTGGCGGGCGCTGGCACCGCATGGGTGAGCAGTGTGCCGCCCAACCGCAGTGCCCGGTAGCTGCGCAGCCAGCGGTCACCGCCCGCCGCCTCCACCACCACATCAACGCCGTCGCCCGTCAACGTGAGCACACGCTCTACAAAGTCCTCTACTGCGTCGTCAATGGGCACGGCACCGTTGTGACGAACCTGCTCGTGTTTGTCCGTTGGCGCTGTAGCATACACCTGCAAATCTGCCTGCTTAGCAAGCTGGGCAAGCGCCGTACCAATGTCATTGTCCGCGTCGTGGATCAGAACACGCTCTCCCAGCATAACCCCGGCGACTTGATGCAGCATCTGGTAGGCAGCAAGGTAGTCCAGTACCAACGTGACCGCCTCTGCCGGGTCACTGCCGTCTGGCAAGCTGACGCAGCGCCACACGGGCACGCGCAGGTAACGGCTGTAGCCCCCCGAAACGACCTGTGCCGCAACCTGTTCACCCAGGCGTAGGCTGGTCACGTCCTGCCCAGTTTGCACCACCGTACCGACAACCCCACACCCCGGTACAAATGGCAGGTTTGGTGTGTGAGAGTAAGCACCTCGGCGCATGAGGACATCGCGCCACGAAACGCCTGCCGCCATCACCTGAATAAGCACCTCGCCGCGCTGTGGCGCGACTACAGCGGACTGTACCCGCTGCAACGTGCGGTGATTGCCATTTTGTGTGAGCAGAACCCGCTCGTTAACATGGAGTCCGGTTGGTGTAGCGGTTGCTGTGTCGCTCATTGGTCGCTGGACGGTGGCTCAAGCGCGTCTGGGTCAACCAGCCGCCGCGTAGACGACTTCCGCCGCCGCGAACGAATGCGTTCTTGTGCCGCCTCTTCCTGCTGCGAAGTGCGCGGGAAGGGCTGCGTCTGCCGCTTTTTCTGTCCAGATGGGCGCTGTTGGGGGGCAGTTTGTGTGGGCGTGGCATCCACCTGCGGGAGTGTCGTCGTCTCCGACAGCCTGCCCGTGCTGCCAACGGCAGGTGGCGCTAGGGGTTCTTTCAAAGAACCCGTTTGGGGCTTCTTGTCGGGCGGTTTCAGGTCAGATGTCCCCTTCTTACGCCTTTGCCGTGCACCACGCACCACATCCGGGTTAAGCTGTGCGGTGGCAAGCTTGCCCAGCTTTTCTTGCTCAATGCGCTTGCTTTTCGCGAGTACGCTGGGGTCAAGCGCGTCGGTTGTGTTCATGATCGCGTGACGGGCATCCGCCAGTGCCTGCCGTGCTTCCTTCGTGCCGATGCGCCGCAGCGCCGCGCTTGCAGTGCGGGCAACAAGCTCGTTCGGGTCGTAGAGCGTGCGTGCCAGTGGCTGCACCGCCCATTCTGCCTGCAAACGCCCCAGGATGGCGACCGCATTGCGGCGCAGATGCCATTTGTCACTGCGCAGCGCGGCAAGCAACGTGACTTCCGCCGGGGCACTGTCCATTTCTAGCAAGGCTTCTGCCGCTGCCAGGCGCACCGTAGGCGGTTGACGCTTGTTACGGAACACAACCACCAGCGCGGGAACAGTCTCCGGGTCTTTTATCTCTCCCAGGGCGCGTGCTGCCTGCAATGCCAGGTCGGGGCGGGAGCCAGTAAGATGCTGCACGAGCCGCTCTGTACGGGTTTGGGGGCGGTTTGGGTCTTGCTTGGGGGGCTTGGTGCGCGGTGCCTTCTGCGTTGAGCGTGGCATGGGCGGACCGGGACGGAAGTGATCCAGTGCTGCCGTCATCGCCAGCTTGACATCCGGGTCTTGCTCGCGCTTCAGCGCCGTTTCCAGTGCCGGGGCAACCTTCTCCGCACCGATAACACGCAGCGCAACAGCAGCGCCCTTACGAATTTGGGCGTCTGGGTGTTGCAAGGCGTTTACCAACCCGTCTATATCGCGCTCAGTTTGCATTAGCCATATATTTGGCAGCTCATTACTCACAACGTGCTTCCCAATCCGTGTGGCATAAGCTCATTTTAACACATGGACTAGGCTTGTCGATAAACGATGAGGGTATTGCTATGCCACAAACTCGACACAGCAATACCGACGGATTGTGCTATTCCAGCACAGGTATCACACTCTCAAACGGGTTGCGGAACGCGCCCGCCTCTGCTGGCAGCCAGCCAATGAGCACCACGCCATCTGCGCACAGTGCAGCAACCTGGAAGTGAGACCCGTCCGCCGTGCGTGCCAAAATCTGCTGCTCGCCCGGCACGACCTCACAGATTGGGAATCCGTCGGGGGTTTGCGTGAGTTGCTGCGGCACAAACGTCAGCAAGCGCGGCTCGCGTGGCGGGACGCTGCGAACTTCTGGCATGGGGGTGGCAGCGATGGGCACTTGCACCACGCCATCCGTTTGGAAAGCACCCGCATCTGCGGAAATCCAGCCCGTTAGCGCCACACCGTCCAGGCACACCGCGTTAATCAGGTAGAACTCTGTCGCGCCATCCCTGCCAACGATGGGATAGCGGTTCGGCGCCACATCGCACAGTGCGTTCCGGGGACGGATGTCCGTGGATTCGTAGATGGTTTGCTGCTGGAACAACAGGAGCGATGCGCCCGGCACATTGCTCAGGTTGTCCTCGTTCGGCAGGAAAACCGCCCCGGTGATTGGCACAGCGCTGCTGTAGGGGTTGCGCAGCGCCCCCGCCTCCGCAGAGACAAAGCCCAACGTCGGCGTGCCGTCCTCACAGAAGGCGGCAATTTGGAAGGACGTGCCCGCCTCATCACGCCCAAGGATCACATACTCACCGGGTAAGGCATTGCAGATGATCGTACTGAACGCATCGCCAGGTTCCGTGCGCAACGGCTGCGGCACGAATGTCACGAACGTGATAGGCAGCAACGCGCCCATTTCACTTTCCGGGATGACGGGCACATCGGTCAGGTCACCACGTAGGATGAGTAGCTCCGCGTTGATCCAGCCTTCGAACTGTCCGCTCGCAGTGCGCACACGCCACCACGTTTGCTGCTCGTCAACGCCTGTCACGTCGAAGAATACACCCCCCTGGGCAATTGCCAGTGGGCGGTACACAACGCTCGCACCTTCCCGCACATACACTGGCGCGAAGTCCGTGATGACGTAGCCGTGCAGTCCGGTTGGGTCAATGCTGAGCGCGTCTGTGATGATCGGTAGCTCTGCCGGTTTCGGGTTGATTGACATCACCTGGGACATATTGACAACAGGTGTTGTTGTGGGTGTGGCGGTCTCGTCGGGGGTGGGCGTCACTGTGAAAATGATGTCCTGGGCAGTGGCAGACGGCGCCAGCATCAGCGCCCCCAGCGCTGCCAACACAACGGTGAGTGTGAGAGCAGCAAAAGCAGCGCGGCGGTAGAGTTTCATGGTGTGGCTCCTGGGTTGTGAGGAACGTTTGCTGCCTTTAGTTTAGCGCATTCCGCATTATCAGACGAACCACACCGCCACTAGCTTGTGGGGTGCATCCGGGTATGGGGGCAAGATGAGATAAACTCCCGGACAGAAGCGAAT
>CAYVGI010000008.1:44186-69500 GCA_964451095.1 uncultured Anaerolineaceae bacterium | reverse complement strand
AGAGCACTTGCTTCCCAAGCAAGGTGTCATGGGTTCGAATCCCATTACCCGCTTACACCATCCATTCCGACAAGAATGGATGTTTTTTTTGCACTGTAGTATGTGTGTCGAACCGAACGGTGGCATATCCCCGCCCGCAAAACGACAAATAGGGAGAAAAAATGGCAGAGTATAAGCTGAATGCGCAGGAGCGCACCGTTATTGGTAAGAAGGTCGGCAAGTTGCGTCGCAATGGCATTGTGCCCATTGTCGTCTACGGGTCGGAGACAGCTCCGGTTCACTTGCAGGTGAACTACCGCGAGCTAGAGATGACGCTGCGCGACGCTGGTGGTACCAACTTGATCGAGATCGCGGTGGAAGGCAACCAATCCTACAATGTGCTGGCACGCGATGTGCAGCGGGATGTGGTGCGGCGAGACATCCTGCACGCAGACTTCTTCGCTATTTCCGCAAATGCACGTATCACGGTTGAAGTGCCCGTTGTCATGATTAATGAGAGCCCGGCAGTTGCAGCACGTAAAGGCATTCTGCTCAGCGGTCCGAACACGCTGAGCGTGGAAATGCGTGCGAGCAACATGCTCGACCAAATCGAAATCGACCTGTCTTCCCTGGAGAAGGTCGGTGATTCGATTTACGTGAAAGACCTGAACTTCGGTGAGAATGCGCGTGTGCTGAACGACCCCGAAGAGATGATCGCTCGTGTAGCGATCTCGTCTGCTGCACGCCGTGAAGAAGCGCTTGCTGCTGCCGCTGGGCTTGCTGGCGAGGGTGAAGAGGGCGAAGGTGAAGGTGAAGGCGAGGGCGACGCTGAATAGCGCCGCTGGTGCAGGCATGTGGGTGTTAGTCTAGCCCCGCCCTGCGCCGCTCTTCCTGGTATGCCTGCGGGGTGTCCACGTCTTTGAGCACACTGTCGTTGTCTACGATCACGTAGGCGATGTGCTGTGCGTTCGCGTTGATGACATCGCGTGGTGCGCCGTTCGCGGGCAAATTCAGCATATCTTGCCAGTGACGCCGATCGATGAGTATCGGGTGCCCTCGGCGCATGTTGTAGCTGGGGGCGACGATGCTGCCTGCACCGCGTTTGTATGCGTCTGCGACTGCCGTTACGGTTTCCGTTTGGATGCGGGGTTGATCCCCCAGCACCACCAACGCTGCCGCCATGTTTTCCGGCAGGGCACGCAGCCCGGTTTGCAGCGAGGAGAGCATCTCCCCGCTGGCGTAGGCTGGGTTGTGAACCACCTGGGCGTTTGTTGCTTTTAGTGCAATAGCAACTTCATCCGCCTTGTGCCCTGTGACAACCGTAATGTGCTTGATGTGCGCTAGCTGCAACTGACGGACGATGTGCGCGATGATTGGGCGGTCCTCTACCCAGGGGAGCAGCACTTTCATCTGCCCCATGCGGGTGGACATGCCACCCGCCAGTACAATTGCCCCGATGTGTTTTTCTTCAGTCATTATGCTCAGTGCTGCTCTACAGCACGCCGACGCCGTGCGACCGGAGCGCCTTCACAACGCGGTCTGGCGTGAAGGGCTGTTCGTATAGCCAAACTCCGGTTGCGTCGTGGATCGCGGCGGCGATAGCAGGCACTAGCGGGATCATGGGCATTTCTGCCATGCCGCGTGCCCCCCACGGACCGATTGGGTCGGGGTATTCCAGGATGACGGACTTGACCTCAAGAGGCATGTCTAAAACGGTTGGGATGAGGTAGGTGGACAGGTACGGATTCAGGATTTTGCCCTCTTTTGAGATGAGGTGTTCCATCACCGCGTAGCCGAGCGCCTGTGCGACTGCTCCTTCCACCTGCCCCTCGACAAGCTGCGGGTTCACTGCCTTGCCCACATCGCTCACATTGACCACGCGCCGCACGTATATCTGCCCGGTTTCGATGTCTACGTCAACCTCGGCAACCTGTGCCACGTACCCGTAGGCGAAGTTGGGTTCACTCCTGCCGGTCTGCGGGTCGTAGGGGGTTGTTTTTGGCGGGCGGTACATGAACTCGCCTACGGCGGGGCGCTCCTCGTCTGCCCACTTCTTGAGCGCAATTTCTGCCGCGCCCCGGATGGCGTTGCCACTCATGAACGTGAGCCGGGAGGCAGAGGCACTGCCGGAAGAGCCTGATGTGGCGGTGTCCGACGCGACGATACGCACTTTTTCGAGGGGCATCCCAACCGCTTCTGCTGCCATCTGCATCATGACGGTGTGAGCACCCTGACCCACATCGGCGCCACCTACGCGCAGCACCACTTCGTCAACGTCTGCGCCGCCGTGCAGTTCGACACCTGCCCAGGAGTGCTCCGGGAAGCCGAAGCTAAAGCCCACGTTCTTGAAGCCAGCTCCCATGCCTACCCCACGCCGGATGTGTGGCGGGGTGCCATTCTGCTGAAGCGGTTGGCGCTGCCAGGCACCATTCGGGCGCTGCCAGTAACCGCTTTGCTCACCCACTGCATCTAGCACCTGCGGCATACTGACGCCGGGGGGCAGCGGTGTGCCCACGGAGATGATGCTGCCCTCGCGGATGGTGTTCTTGGCGCGAAGTTCCAGCGGATCCATGCCGAGGGCGTCTGCCAGCTTGTTGATTTGCCCCTCAGCGGCGAAGGCACCCTGCGGCGCACCAAACCCCCGGAACGCGCCGCACGGGATGTTGTTGGTGTAGATGCCGTAGGTGTCGATGTGGGCGTTGGGGATGACGTAGGGACCCGTCACGGTCAGGTTGGCGTTGCCCATCACTTTGTTGGAGGTGTAGTTGTACGCGCCTGCATCGCCAATCACGGTTGCTTCGGCAGCGACTATTTTGCCGTCTCGGGTGGCACCCCACTTCGCACGCACACTGATGGGGTGGCGCTTGTGGTGGTACAGCATAGACTCTTCCCTGCTCCACTGGGTTTTGACGGGGCGCTCGGTGCGGTGTGCCGCCAGTGCCAGGGCAATTTGCACGGACATGTCCTCGCGCCCGCCAAATGCGCCGCCAATCGCCGGGTAAATCACGCGCACCTGTTCTTCTGGCAGGTTGAGCGCGTGTGAAATCTGCTCCTGGTCCTCGTGCGTCCACTGCCCGGCGACGACGACGGTTACGCGCCCCTCCTCGTCGATGTAGCTCAACCCTGCCTCTGGCTGTAGGTAGGCGTGCTCCTGGTAGCCTGTGTGATATTCGCCTTCCACGATGACATCTGCCTGTTCCCAGCCAGCGTCCATGTCGCCCAGGCGGATGCGGTAGTGGCACAGGATGTTGTTGGGTGTGTCGTGGTGGAGCTGCGGTGCGCCGTCTTGCATTGCCGCTTCGGGACTGAACACAGGCGGCAGGTCTTCGTAGGTGACGTCAACGAGCCGGGCGGCAGCGGCAGCAATTGCGGGGGTCTCCGCCACGACGATAGCGACGTTGTCCATGTAGCAGCGCACCTTGTCGCCGCCCACGCGGGTGCTGCCCGGGCCGCAGAGCACGGGCTGGTCTTTGATAACGAGCCCGTACTCGTTGTTGGGGATGTCTGCGGCGGTGAAAACGGCGACCACGCCGGGCAGTTCCAGTGCTGGGGCGGTGTTTACGGCAGTAACGCGGGCGTGGGCGCGGTCGCTGTAGCGGATTTTCATCCACAACTGCCCGTCCATGTTAATGTCTGCCGGGTAGGGTGTTTCTCCAGTGACTTTGCCTACGGCGTCAATTTTGCGAACGGACTGCCCGACAACGAACTCGCGATCCTTCGGCACGTTTCGTTCCTCTCATGCTAACAACAAATGGATACGACAGTTTACCCACGAATGCTAAACCAATGCAAACGGGATGCGCGAAGCGGGTGCATTCGCTTTTTGGGGCACATTTGCATCCCGCCGCCTCTTGCTCAAAGCAAAGAGGCTGTTTTGTTTCCGCCCAGAAGCAGCCAAAGCAGCTCGGGCTGGGCGGTCTTGAGTCGTGCTGCGTTTACCAAACAAACAGCTTGGTGTAATTAACAAGACTCGCCCGCATTCCCAGATGCACCCCACGATGCTATGCCAGAGGCTCTGCTTCTGGCTCTAGTGGGGCAGCGGTGTGCTTGTGCAGCCCCCGTACACGGACTCGCTCCACCTCTTGCTCCAGGATGCGGCGGGTGATGGCAATCGCCGTTGCATACGTCGGGTCGATCCCAGCGTAGCTCAGGTTGGTGCCCAGGTTGTGCCCCTTGCTCAGCGGCGTATCGGACGCGTAGTGCAGCACGCCGATGTCGAATGGCACGCCGTACAGGTTCACAATCTCGTTGAACGGGTGCCGCTTGGGGCGATAGGACTCGTAGATAGACGACAAGTACGGTCCGCCCTCCATTTCGATGTCGGTGAAGCCCTCTTTGTAGAACACGCTCATGTAGTTGGAATTTTGTAGGAATGTGCCGGGCACGCTGATCGCCTTTTGATTGTCCAGGACGCTGCCAAACGTCTTGTAGGGCGCGACGTTGTGCGCGGCAAAGCAGTTGTGGAACATGTAGGTGTTTTGCGAGTGCTCATCGTGCACTACATTGGGGATCATCACGTCGTTCACGCGCCCGTTGAGCGTTGCCGCCTTGCCCATGACGTAGACGCCGAGCAAGCGCACATTCTCGCTCACCCGGTTGAGTAACTCGTACGCTGCCATGCCGAGTGGGTAGTCGATGTTGATGATGTAGGCGTCGCTGTGCTGCAACAGATCAATATCCAGATCGTGCGTTAGGCGCTCGTCCATCCAGTCCGCGTGCAGCTTATTGAGCACGAACACCTGCGCCTCAACGTCGAAGCCGTGCATACTGGGAATGCGGTAGATGCCGCACTCGCTTTCCTCGCGGAGCTGCTGCTCCCTGGCAAGGTGCTTATCGTCTGCGTTGGCGATGTACTTCTTGAGCACATAGTACAGGAAGTTGTTCCGGTTGGTGCGCCCGGCGCTCTCCTGAATAGCGCTGTACTCCATGAGCAGGTCTTCGTGTTCTTTTTCCCGGATGTAGTCGATCAGTTCCTGCTCCCGGCGCAGCGCAAAGCCCGTCCACAGGTTGGGGATGGCGTGCGTGTTGCTGGAAACGAAGTAAACGGGGCATTGGTCGAGGTCAAAGTCTGGCTGTGTGCGCTTCTCTACACCGCGCCACCAAACTGCCGTCGCCCGGCGGTAGTCTGCCTGGGAGCCGGAAATCAGCCGCAGCCCAAGCTGCTTTTGGCTGGCAGCCATCTTGTGCAGCATGGGCATCAGGTCTTTGCCGACTGCCAGCGCGATACGCTCGAACTCTTTCGGCTCTATTTGCAGCACATTTGCCAGCAGCTCAATCTCGCTGGGCGACAGCGGCGTTGCTCGGTTGCGATGCTGGTTGAGGAACAGGCGCGCGACTTCGCTTTGCAGCAGTTCGTGTGCTTTGTTCCACTCAATTTGATAGGCGGTAACAATCGGTACGAGGTCATCAATATCTGAGCGGCTGGCGATGAATGCCGCCAGCTTGCTATGCCCGTCAAAGTGCATGCGGCGGCGGCGTGCCGGGGCAGATACCCGCTCCCACTGCCCGACATCGCCATAGCCTGCTTCCACAAAGCCTTTTTCTAGCTGCCCTAGCAAAATTTCTTCGGTATCTACCATGCACATGGGCAGGCGCAGCGCACTGTACAACATGGCGGATGCGTCCGGTTTGGCGTCGCGGGCGTGCACATGCAGCGACGAGTCCATCGCCTTGTGGCTCTCTACGAGGGTTTCGATTTGGATGGTGTCTGTCGAACGCAGCAGCGAATAGTAGGTTCGCATGAAGAGTTCGATTTCTTCACTGCCAGTTTTGGGGACTGTTCGATCCATGGTATGCCCACCTGTTGGTTATTTTTTGTTTTTGTTGTTGGCACGCTGCCGCGCTTTTGCCATTTCCAACTGGCGTTTTTTGCGCTGGCGTTTCTCTTTCAAAACTGCCTGGCGTTCTTTCATGAGGTCTTTCTCACGGACGGTGCTCTTCTTCCGGGGCATGGCTATGGCAGCAATAACACCACCCACGGCGGCAAGTACAAAGAAGATGAGAAGCCCAAAACCGACCTGCAACACGACGGGGTCGAACTCTGCGGCATTAAACCCGCGCACGTTGTTGTCTACCCAATCTACGGCGGGTTGGGAGGAAACCCATGCGATAGCGCCGAAGCACAGGGCGAGCACAAATCCTAATACGGGTAGCAGCCCACTCGTCAGGCTCTTCTGTTTACTGGGGATAAAATCGGAATCACTCATGCGCCAGCCTCCTTGGTTGTTTTGCTTTGTATTTTACTGGATTCTTGGAATGCGCGGACGATTTTGTAGTAGCCGGTGCAACGGCACAGGTTGCCGCTAATGCTCTGCTGGATTTGTTCCTGGGTGGGTTCGGGATGCTCTTCGAGCAACTTTGCGCCCGACATTAGAAAGCCCGGTGTGCAAAAGCCACACTGTACCGCGCCCTCCTGCACAAACGCCTCTTGGATGGGGTGTAGTGCGCCGTTGCTGCGCAGCCCCTCTACGGTGACGACATCCGCGTTGTGGGCACGCGGCGCGGGCACCATGCACGCCATCACCGCTGCGCCATCCAAAAAGACGGTGCACGCGCCACACTCGCCCTCCGCGCAGCCCTCTTTGGTGCCAAGCAGCCCCGCTTGGTCGCGCAGGAAGTCCAACAGGGACAAACCCTGCCCATCGGTGAGGGTGTGATGCTGCCCGTTGATGGTCGTTTTAATTGCGGTGTTCTCGTCGTGATAACTTGCCTGTGGCAGCGGTTCGGTTACCCGTGCTTGCTGCTGCCCCCATAGCATAGCGGGGTTGGCTCCCCAGGAGGGGGTTGCGGGTTGCTCGGTCATCAGCCCGCGCAGCACCCGCGTGACCAGTACCTTCACCATTTCGGTGCGGTATTCTGCTGTGCCGCGCACATCGTCGATGGGGGTGGGGGTTGCTGCGGCGAGCTTCGCTGCCTGCGCGATTGTCTGTGGCGTGAGGGGGTGCCCCACCAGCGCTTGTTCGGCGCTTGGCACGCGGATGATGGTGGGGGCGACGCTGCCCAGCGTAATTGCTGCATGTGTGATAGTTTCGCCGTCGAAGTGGAGCACTGCTGTGGCATTCACGACAGAGATTGCCTGGGCACGGCGCAGCCCAAGCTTGTAGAACATGCCGCGTGCACCACCCTCTAGCGCCGGGAAGCGAATGCTCGTCATCATTTCGTCTGGGCGCATGACGTTGCGGCGCAGCCCGGTGTAAAACGCATCAATGGGCACCACGCGCTCCCCGTCAGCAGAGCGCAGCGTGATCTCTGTATTCAGTGCCATGAGTGGAGTGATCGTGTCGTTGGCAGGCGATGCGGTAATCAGGTTGCCCGCGATGGTTGCGCGGTTGCGGATCTGCGGTGCGCCGACTTCCCAGCACGCCTGTGCCAGCGGGAGTGCCAGTTGTGCCATGCGTGGGTCACCTACGATATGGTTGTGGGTGACGAGCGGACCGAGGTGTACCATCCCATCTGCAACATGAATGGTATCTAGGTGCGGCACGCGGGTAATGTCGATGAGGACTTCGACGGTGGGGCGCTGCCCGCGCTCCATCTCGATCATGATGTCTGTGCCGCCAGCAATGATGCGGGCGCGGTCGCCGTGTTCTCGCAGCAGCGCGACTGCCTCGTCAACTGTTGTTACGGTGTGATACGCTTTCCACATGGTTCCAATAAACTCCCAATCGCTTTTCTAACTCATTAACGCCCGTTGGGTTCGATGTCAAGTACCGTGATCGGGTTGATGTTCATGATGTACGTGTCGTTATACTGGGTTTCGGTCTGTTTGCGCCGATCCCAGGTGTGGACGTGCCCGTGCAGCATGTAGCGCGGGCGGTACCAGTCCATAAAGCGAAACATCGCCTTAAAGCACCGGTGAGGTAGCTAATCTGCATCGTGAATACCAAAGGGAGGCGAGTGGGTGACGAACACATCTAGCCCGCCGCGTTGTAACTGGTTAAACGCCAAGGTCGGGTATGCTTGCATCACCATTCGTCCCATTTGCATGTCTGTGTACTGTATTGGCGACCGATTGTACCGCATAGACCCCTCCAACCCGTAAAACGTGATGCCCTTGTATTCCACGAGGCGCTGATGGAGGTCATCACCGCCGGGGGGATGATCGGTGTAGCGCTGGTCGTGGTTGCCGCGCACATAGAACAGCGGCACGTTCAAAATGGATGTAATAAATTCCAGGTAAACTGTTGGCATGTCCCCGCAGCTGATGATGAGTTCAACGTCGCTGTAGCGCCGTCGCAGGTTTGCGGCACTTTCTAGCTGTGGCATCACCGTGTCGCTGATACAAAGAATTTTCACAGAATCGGCTCAATCTATATTTGGCTTTGTCTACGCTTCTGCTTCTTGCACGTTACCCAACCACTTCATTGGCTCGCCTGTGCCACCCCGCCGCACCATGATGACCTCTGCCAGGACGCTGACCGCGATTTCCTTGGGTGTTTCTGCCTCAATCTCCAGCCCAATGGGCGCACGGACGCGGGCGAGCGTTTCTTTGCTCATGCCGTGTTCGTCTTCCAGTGCCTTTATGGTCAGTGCCCAGCGGCGGCGGCTGCCGATTAGCCCGATGTAGGGCGCATCGGTGGCGAGCAGTGCTGGCAGCAGGTGTACATCAACGGGCAGCCCGCGTGTGACGGCGGCGATGTAGGTTTGGCGGTTGATTTTGACGTGCTGGGGTATTTCTGCGGGTTTACACACGGCGTAATCGTCTAGCCCTGGTGCGTAGGATGGGTTGCAGTACGCTTCGCGGTCATCGCTGAGCACGGTGCGGTAGCCTGACCACTTGCCTAGCTCCGCCAGTGCTTTGCCCACATGCCCGCCGCCGACAACCAGCAGCGTGGGCGCAGTGCCCACAGGTTCTACGAAGATTTTCGCCGTTCCGCCGCAGATGCCGGGGTCGCCGTCTTCCAGGTTGTTCAGGCTGTAAGTCTTGATGCGCGTTTGCCCGTCGTCCAGGGCGGCGAGCGCCTCTTTGATGACAAGCGATTCCATGGCGCCACCGCCGACGGTGCCTGCGGTTTGCCCATCCTCGAACACCAGCATTTTGCTCCCGGCGTGGCGCGGCATCGACCCCTGTGTTTCGATGACGGTTGCCAGTGCGACCGGGGTGGCGTTCTGTTGTGCCTGTGCCAGCGCTGCGTAAACCTCGCGGTGGTCGTCGTCCATAGCGTGCCCTACTCGACTTCAAATTCGCCCAATATCAGCCGTCCGTCGCGTGTAGCATGAACGCCTGATGTGGGTAGCAGGCGCTCTCCTGATGCTGGATCGTAAAATCCGATAGCTGTTGTGTACGTCCCGGACGTTAAATTGCTTAAGTCTACCACAAATGTATCGTGCACTTCACCCGGTAGCCAGTTGCCGGGCGGTGTTGCGCCGTCTAGCGGGTAACGGTCTGCCTGGGCGAGGGGCGGCGCGTCCAAATCGGCATAGACATGGACGAAGGCGCGGTAATCTGCGCGTTCCGTGCCAATGTGCGACGCAGTGTAGTCCAGCGTAAAGGTGTTGCCCTCAACGCGGGTTTGTACGCTGCGCATAAGCAGCACTTCATCGAAGGAGGCGACAGGTGTGCCGCTCGCCGCCCGCTGCTCGAACGCACCCTGGTACGCCCAATGATGATACGGCATGTAATGCCCGCCGGGGGTATGCGGTTGCACCGTGATGGTGGTTTGTTCGCTCACGTACTGCGCCGGAATAAGCGTTGCAACATCGGTCCAGGTGCCGGGGCTGCTGGGCAATGTGCGCGTGGCGATGGGCACACCATCAACGGATACAGTGTAGCTACCCGCGTGTGCCGGGTGCACCCGCGTGACCAACAGCACATCTTGCCCTGGTTGTGTTTGCAGCGTAAAGCGTTCCTCGCCGTTGATGCGCCGCCCGCCGTCTTGTACTGTGCAGTTGGTAGCACAGGCGGCATAGCCAAAGGTGTACACTTCGGTTGGAAAGCCGGGCAAGCGCTCGTCATTTGCCCAGGTGTAGGTGTGCGCTGCCTCGGATTGCAGGTCGGCAACGTCAATCTCATCGACCAGTGTCATGCTGTCCGCCATTTGCAGCGGGTATGGTTGTTTTGGCATTGGTGCGTGTGTTGTTGCCGCCCAGTCGATTGCCCACACACCCTGGTAGGCACCCGCTAGCGCGACGTTGCGGCGGTCGTCCAGCGTTACCGGATACTCCGCGAGCAGGTCGCCATACAGTCCAGTATCGGCAAGGTAGCTTAGTCCGAGCGCGTCGGTATAGGACGCAACATAGTGCGGGCGCGGGTTGTAGCGCTCTAAGAACTCCGCCACCGCACCAGGTCCGTTACGCCAACTGTCCGCCGCGCCGGGGGTGGTTAGTCCTACCAAATCAACTGTTGTGCGCTCTCCCACATAGCGCATCATGCCGACATCGTGCACGGCAATGACAGCGCCTTGCGGGGTGTTATCACGCAGCCAGTGTGCCATGGGTAACTGCTGCTGTTGTAGGTACCCGACGTTAAGCTGATATGCTTGCCAGAACCCGATACTGCTAATCGCAGCGCTAGCCACAACTAGCGTGAGCAATGCGGGCAGCGTTGCGCGTCGCCAGCGCCACAACACCACTAGCCCCCATGCTGCCAATGGGAAAAGCAGCGCCATGAACGGCATCTGGTAGCGCTTGAAGTGCCAGAACGCTGGGTCTAGGGTGGCGACGGCGAGTGTGCCGCCGCCCAGCCAGCCCAATGTGAGCAGGGCAACATCCCAGCGGCGGGGCGTGGTGCGCAGCAGCCACACTACCCCGACGACTGCCAGCAACAGCAACCCCATCGGCAAATACAGCCCCTCACGCACGCTGTACCCGGTAAGGAATTCCCACCATGTGCGCCCGAAGTTGCCTGCAATGCGCGTGGCAATCACAGTTACGTCTGGCGGCACCATGCCGAGGATAGACTTGGCGCTGCTGCCCGCTGCTTGCCCGCTGCCCGTGAGCACGCGATTGACCAGGGGTTGTAACCCGATGGCGAGCACAGGCAACGCGGCAAAGCCCAGTTGCCAGCGCGGAACGTGCCGCCAGTAGGTGAGCGGAATGAGCGCGGCGACGACGATTGCCATGATGGCGCCTTCTGGTCGGGTGCCTGCCATGAGTGCTGCTGCGAACACGCCCAGCGCGAAACGGCTTTTCAACATGGCATACAGGGTAAGCAGCATCAGGCAAATGAGCAGTCCGGTTTCCATGCCGCTCATGTAGTGCCAGCCTATGCTGCCAGTGAGCACGAACGCGGCAACCATCAGCCAGCTTGCCCACCAGGGCAACCCTGCCGACTGTGCCATTTGCAGCAGCAGCCAGCAGGACGCCGCCAGCGCAACCGTGCCAATGAGCAATGCCCACACGCCCAGCGCCAGCCCGTGGAACCCTAGACTGTATCCGCTTGCTAGCAGGTAGGGATAAAGCAGGCTGGTAGCGCCACTGGACGGCGGCAAACCGGGGTTGTAGATGTAGGGCTGCCCGTTGGCGATTTGCTGAGCGTACTGAAAGTGAATGTACACATCGTCCAGGGGGAGCAGCAGTTCATCACCGCGTGTGACGGTGGGGATAACGACATACGCCAGCAGCGCGCCTGCCGCCAGCAGCACGCAGCCAACAATCTGGCGGGCGATGGTTTGTTGGGTCATCAAGGGTTGGGATCTGTTTGCTAACGGGGTAGCCCGCCCCTCATCGGGGCAGGTAAGTTCGACTACTGTGTGTAGCCATCCGCGAAGATGTCTATCATGTACTTCACGTCCGGTCCGAGTGGATACAGAATGGGGCAGGTCGCGCCTGTTTCGGCGTACTCGCGCACCTTTGCTTTCACCTCGTCGGGTGTGCCGCTGGCGGTAATCAACTGCACCACATCATCGGGAACCAGTTCCATGGCGCGTTCAATTTCTTCTTCAGTGGCGGGCCATGTGAGCACCTGATGGATCTCATCGAGTAGGCTCTGGTCAACGCCGCTTGCCTTCATAATGTGCGGCTGCTGCCCCAGGTACTGTGTGACCAGCTTGCGGGCACCGTCGAGTGCTTTTTTGCGGTCTTCGTCTACGCTGCACACCACAAGCTGGGGGCGGTCGATGTCGTCTACAGATTTGCCTGCCCGCTTGGCACCTGCCTCAAGTTGTTCCATCGCCCGGACGTTGTAGGCGGGGCTGACGAGGTAGTTCAGCACCACGCCGTCAGCGATTTCGCCAGTCAGTTCCATCATTTTAGGTCCGGTAGCGCCGATGTACAGCGGCACGTTGCGCGGCTCCTTGCGCCCGTGCACGACATCCAGCTCAATGTCGGTGACGTGCACGTACTCGCCGTGGAAGGTGACGCGCTCACGGTTCAGCAGGCGGCGCATGACCTCAATGTGCTCTCGCATAGCAGTGAGTGGGCTTTTGCGATTGATGCCGACGTTCTTCGCCAGTGGATCCCACCAAGCGCCCACGCCGTAGAGCACACGGTCGGGTGCAAGGTCGTCTAGCGTGAGGAAGGTTGCTGCCATTACGGCGGTGTTGCGCGTCCAGTTGTTGACGACGCCAGAGCCGACCTTGATTTTGGATGTGGTTGCGGCGAATGCTGCCATCGGCACGATGGCGTCGCGCACGAGGCGGCTTTCCGCCTGCCAGACTGCCTCAAAGCCCTTTTCTTCTGCATATTGCACGTACTTGATTGCATCTTGCAGGTCGTGTGCGTCCTGCAAGTAGAGTGCGACCCGGTCTGCCATTGTAATCTCCTCCTGATTTAGGTGAAAAGCTGTTCGCTTTTAGCCGTTGGTGTATGGCGGCATCATTCACGATGCGCTTTGCCAATTTGCTGCCGCAACAACACACCCACGAAACGGTCTAGCGCTCTAGCGTGTCGATGATTTCCTGTACGCCTGGTGCGCCCGCCCCTGCATGGCGTCGGTACGTTTCCAGGTCTGCGGGTGTGTCCAGGTCTAGGCACAGCCGCTCAGACTCGTACACGTAGACTGTGCCATTTGCCTCCCGTGCCCGCTCCTGGTGGTGATGAAAGCTGTTTTCACCGTAAGCGTAGTCGAACAATCCGGGTGGGCGCACAAAAAGTGCGTTGGTGCCGTCGTGTTTATCATCGGGTGTGATGACCACGGATGCGGCATTTTGCCCCATTCGGATGATGTGTGTCAAATCCTCGGCGTTGATGAGCGGAATATCCGCCGGGATGATGAGCACAGCATCTGCCCGCCAACTGCGCAGCACCTGTGTGGCACGCATCAGCGCGTTGTTTAGCTCCGGCGCGCCGCTTTCCTGCACGGTGTGCGCCTGCATCTCTCTCGCCAGGGAAAGCACCCGCCCGTCTCGGCTGATGACGAGCACACCCGTGACCTGTGGCACTTCCATCACGACCTGTAGCGTGTGACGCAGCGTTGCCTCGGCAAGCTGTGTGCGCTGCTCTGCGCTGAGTACGGTAGCGAGGCGGCTTTTCGCACGGGTCAGCGGCTTTACTGGAACCAACACCCAAACACTCATGGGCGCTTCGCACCGATTTTGCTGCCCGTGTGCCAGTCCTCGCCCGCAATCCATACGAGTAACTGTTCGGCGAGCACAATTTTGTCGCGGTCGGTTCGCATGATGGTTTGCATAGCGGTGGTGTGGACGCCCGGTAGCTCTACCTCGTCGTCAACGGCGTCGTGCACAAAGCCGTTAATCACGTCGCTGTAGTAGTGGGCAACACTCGTTGCTGTGGGCGGCAGGTTGAGTTCTTGCATGATTTTCGCCGTGGGTCCTTTGATCGCCTGCCCGCCGACAATCGGGCTGACGGCAACACGCGGCACATCGCGGGCGGTGATGCGCTGGCGCATGTCCCCGACGGCGAGGATGGGCGCCACCGACAGCCACGGATTAGAAGGACCGAGCAAAATCACATCTGCCTGATCGAGCGCTGTTGCCACCTGTGGGGTCACTTGTGCTGCTGCTGCGCCATCGTAGCGGAGTTGGCGCACAGTAGGTTGCCAGCGGTGCTTGACGAAATACTGCTGGAATGCGATCTCGCCGTGCTCTACAGTGTCCACGATGGTGGCAACTTCGCTGTCCGTCATAGGCAGGATGTGATGGGTAACGCCAAACGCCTCGCGGATGCGCTGACTAATCTCTGTCAGTGTGCTGCCGTTGCGGAGCAGTTCTGTGCGCAGCAGGTGGGTTGCCAGGTCAATATCGCCGAGGCGGAACCATGTGTCCTCGCCAAGGGCACGCAGACCATTAAGCATTTGCGTGGTGTCGTTGGCAATGCCCCACCCGGTTTGCTTGTTCACGCGCTCGCCCAGGGTGTAGGTAATCGTGTCCAGGTCGGGGCAGATGCGCAGCCCGTACAGCCAGAAGTCGTCGGCAGTGTTCACGATGATGGTGAGCTGCTCCGGTGGCAGCACTTCCTTCAGCCCGTAGGCGAGCTTGGCACCGCCCACGCCGCCCACCAGCAGGACTATATGCCCTAGCGCCACAGCACGCTCTCCTCGATTGGATGGCGGGCTTTGTCGCGCTGTTGTGCCGGGTAGCCCATAGTGATGAGCGCCTGGGGTTGCCAGTCCTGGGGCAGGTCAAGCGCGTCGGCGACGACATCCGGGCAGAATAACGGCGCACACATCCAGCAGGCACCCAGCCCTACGCTATGTGCCGCCAGCAGCAGGTTTTGCCCTGCCATTGCTGTACTTTGCACTGCCATCAGATACTCGTTTTCGCTGCGCATTGGGTCTGGGTAGGTGTCCATGTCTCGCATTGTGAGTGCCAACAGCACAAGCACAGGCGCTAATGTGATGCGCTCGTAGGAGCGGTTCACGTCTTTGTCGATGATGTCTGTTGGTACATGGTCTCCGCTCAGGTCTTGGCGCAGGCGAGCACCCATCGCAGCAGCGAGCCGCTGTTTGGTCGGCTGCTCTTGCACGACAGCGAAGCGCCATGGTTGCCTGTTGTGTGCCGATGGTGCCCAAATTGCCGTGGCAAGCACCGTTTGCAGCACATCGTGCGGAACGGTTTGCTGCTGGTAGCGGCGCAGGGAGCGGCGTGTTTTAATTGTATCGATTAGCAAATTCATACGGGGATTTTAATGCTTGCAGAGGCGTTATACAACGCCTGTGCGTTTGCGCAGTTTGTACGAAACTGAAGGGGGATACCCTGTGCAGGTATCGCCCCCGTGTGTTTGTGTGCTGGGATGCCTATGCCAGCAGCGGTGCAATCACCAGGGAGACAATTGCCAGCAGCTTGAGCAGAATGTTCAGCGACGGACCGGATGTGTCCTTGAAGGGGTCTCCGATAGTGTCTCCTACGACTGCTGCCTTGTGTGCCTCTGAACCCTTGCCGCCGTAGTTGCCGCGCTCGATGTACTTCTTGGCGTTGTCCCACGCGCCACCCGCATTTGCCATCATCACGGCGAGCATGAACGCGCTGATGAGCGAGCCAAGCAGCAGCCCGACCATTGTTTCTGCACCGATGAGCGTGCCCAGGCGATTGCCCTCACCCAGCAGCGCCAGGATTACGATGACAATCGGCGTGGCAATGGCGATAACGCCGGGCAGGATCATCTCGCGGATGGCACTTTCCGTTGAGATGGCGACGCAGCGCTTGTAGTCTGGGTCGGCGGTGCCTTCCATCAACCCCGGAATCTCGCGGAACTGGCGGCGCACTTCTTCCACGATTTCCCCTGCTGCCTTACTGACCGCAAGCATGGTCTGTGCGCTGAACACATACGGCAGCACAGCACCGATCATCAACCCGGTTACCAGCTTGGAAAGCGAGGCGGGTTCTGTGAGGGAAATGCCCTGGTCTGCCAGCCCGGACGCCTCTATGAATGCTGCCGTGAGCGCCAGCGCGGTCATGGCGGCGCTGCCGATAGCGAAGCCCTTGCCGGTGGCGGCGGTGGTGTTGCCCAGGCTATCTAGCGCGTCGGTGCGATCACGCACACCGCCTTCTAGCTCTGCCATTTCCGCGATGCCGCCTGCGTTGTCTGCCACGGGACCGTAAGCGTCAGTTGCCAGGGTGATGCCCAGCGTGGAGAGCATCCCCACGGCGGCGACAGCAACGCCGTAGAAGCCGCTGGCAGCGATGGCGATGAGCGTTACGCCGATGACGACAATTACCGGGGGCAGGGTGCTTTCCATGCCGACTGCCAGACCGCGAATAACGACGATACCCGTGCCCTCCTGTGCGCTGGCGGAAAGCTCCTGGGTGGGCTTGTAGGTGTCTGAGGTGTAAAACTCCGTAAAGTAGCCAATAACCACGCCACCGATCAGCCCGGCAAGGGTCGCTAGCACGACGCCCCAGCCCAGCCCAAGCAGCAGACCCAACAGGATAATGGCGACAGCAACCATCCCGGACGCGCCCCACACACCTGTGCGCAGGCTGCCCAGCAGGTCTTCCTGGGTGGCACCTTCTTCTGTGCGGACGAGGCGTGTGCTGCCGATGGCGATGAGAATGCCGACTGCTGCTACCAAAATCGGGTACGCCTGACCCGCGAGTGCGCGTTCTTCACCCAGCGTGCCCAGGGTCGCCAGGGCGATTGCTGCGATGATGGAGCTTGCGTAGCTCTCGAACAGGTCTGACCCCATGCCCGCAACGTCGCCCACATTGTCGCCCACGTTGTCTGCGATCACTGCCGGGTTGCGCGGGTCGTCCTCTGGGATGTTTGCTTCGGTTTTACCCACAAGGTCGGCACCGACGTCTGCTGCTTTGGTGAAGATGCCGCCGCCTACGCGGGCAAAGATAGCAATGGTGGTACCGCCAAAGCCGAAGCCTGCCAGCGCCGAAGCCGCCGCTGCGCTGTCGTTGAGTGCGGCGGAGAAAATGATGAACAGCAAGCTAATGCCCAGCAGCGCGAGCGAAACCACTGTCGTGCCCATGACGGTGCCGCTGGCAAACGCGACCTGTAGCCCTTCGTTCAGGCTTTTGGAAGATGCTTGCGTGGTGCGGACGTTCGCGTTGGTGGCGATGCGCATACCGACGTAGCCCGCCGTGCCAGACGCCAACGCGCCGACAACAAACGCCACCGCCGTCAGCCAGCTCAGGTTAAAGCCGGGGATAGCGCCCAAAATAAGCAGCACGACCGCTACGACAGCGACCACAATGCTTACATAGCGGTACTCCCGCTGGAGAAATGCCTGGGCACCCTCCTGGATAGCAGCGGAAATGCGCTGCATGGTTTCGCTGCCGGCGTCCTGGCGCAGCACCCATTGTGCTGTTTGCCAGGCAAACCCCACACCTGCTAAACTGACCACAAGCGCGATCCACATCGCGCCGCTTGCAAACGCTGACATATTTACCCTTTCTGCGTGTGATATTTCCGAACAGTTGTTAATTTGGAGGGCAACGTGCTCGTGATGCACGCTGCGGTCTCAATTATTCTACTCAAACGGGCAGATATTACCGCAACTTAGCGATGCATCACACCCTGCTCGTACTCTTTAATCCACAAACTGATGGGTTTAGAATAGTGTGCAAGGGCGTTTTTAACACAAAAATCATGAAATTGGACAGACAGCAAACAGGCAAACGGGGCGAACAACTGGCACGCGAACACCTGCTGCGTGCTGGCTACACGCTGGTTGCCTGCAATTGGCGTTGCGCACGCGGGGAAATTGACATCGTGGCGCAGCAATGGCGTACACTGGTGTTCGTCGAGGTGCGTACACGGCGGGGCGGGGCGGTTGCTGCTGCGCTGGAAAGCATTACACCTGCCAAACGAGAAAAGCTGGTTGAGCTTGCGTACCATTACATGGACGAGGTGAAAGCAGACGAGAGCACGCTGTGGCGCATTGATGTGATCGCTGTGGCGCTGCGCCCGGGGCACAAACCCGTGCTGGAACACGTCGAGGATGCGCTTGGCTGGTAAACCGCTGGTTGTGATATTGGGCGCGACGGCGGTTGGCAAAACCGGGCTGGCAATTCGCCTTGCGCAGGCGTTCGATGGGGAAATCATCGGGGCGGACAGCCGTCAGGTGTACCGCTACATGGACATCGGCACGGCAAAGCCCACGCCAGAAGAACAAAGCGCCGCACCCCATCACCTGATTGATGTGGTAAACCCGGACGAGAACCTGTCGCTGGCACAGTACCAGCGCATGGCGTACGAGGCGATTGACGCTGTGCACGAGCGCGAGCGTGTGCCGCTGCTGGTTGGCGGGACGGGGCAGTACATCACTGCTGTGGTGGAGGGCTGGTCAATCCCGGAAGTGTCGCCAAACATGGCGCTGCGGGCGGAACTGGAAGCATACGCGCAGCAGCACGGCACAGACGCGCTGCATCAGCGCTTGCAGCAGCAAGACCCGGCGGCGGCGATGAAAATCCACCCAAACAACGTGCGCCGGGTAGTGCGGGCGCTGGAAGTGTGCATCGAGACGAGCACGCCAATCAGCGAACTCCAGCGGAAGAAGCCGCCGCCCTACCGCCTGTTGCAGTATGGGCTGTGGCTCGCCCGCGATGCACTGTACGCACGGGCAGACCAGCGCGTGGATCAAATGCTGGAGGCGGGGCTGTTAGAGGAGGTGCGCTGGCTGCTGGCAAACGGCTACCCGGCGACGCTGCCGGCAATGAGCGGCATTGGTTACAAGCAGCTTGCCGCCTACATCGCGGGGGATGTGCCACTGGAACAGGCAGTGCAGGACACGAAAAACATCACGCACGACTTCATCCGGCGGCAGGAGACGTGGTTCAAGAAGCACAGCGGTGGCATCTTGTGGCAGGATATGGCGTCCGTTGATGTGCCGGACCTGCTGCGGCGCACGGCGGTGTGGCTGGAACCTGTAAGATAGAGATTAGCTAGCGGGGATTAACAACACCTATGCTTGTGAGACTGCGCGAACGCTTCGGCACGAACTCACTGATTGGCATCTTTTTGATTGTGATGCTGTTTACGTTTGCGGGGGATGAAACGCTGCGGTTCCTGGCGACACAGGTGCCGGGGCTGGATGAATCGACGCCGTGTGCGTGGCTGAAGCGCCCAACTGACCTGGCAAATAACCAATCGCTGATCGGGCGCACCGCCTCCACCGTGAAAGACCCGATTGGACTGCGGGTGCGTGCCAGCCCCATCCCGCAGACAAACGAAGAAGAGTTTGTGATTCGCATTTTGGTGGTCAACGAGACACTGGGTACGGTGCCGTTTGTGTACAATCCTGACGAAGTTATCGTCGGGGACAATGGCACCAGTGGGCTGGGCGTGACATTTAACCCGCCTAGCAACTTGTTCACGCCGGGGGTTAACCTGCGCAACGACCCGCCTACCTACCCGTCAGACCGATTGCGCGTGCTAGGACCGCAGCAGCAGTGCCTACACAGGCTTGTATTCACCCGCGACCAGCTTGACGCGAACATCCTCAATGGCACTGCAACGTTGCAGGCATACTACCGGGGCACAAATGCCGGGCAGGTGCCGCAGGTCGCCGCCCCGCAGCCAACGCCCATATACCCAGACCAGGGGCTGTACACGGGGGTGATTACGTCACCCATTGCGACCATCCCGGAGCAGCGTACAAATCCGCTGGCGGGACAGTAGCAGTAGCCCGGCTAGCGGTAGAGGTCTTCTTCTGGGGGGCGGTAGATGTCACTTGCCCGCCCGTCTGCTGGCGGGGGGGCAAGCCCGCGCACCAGCACCACCGGTCGTCCCTCAGCACCTTCCCCCGTGGCGAGGGCGGCTGCACTGGCGACCATATCTGCAAAGCCCTGTACGCTCACCTGTAGGGTACGCCCGAACAGGTCTTGCTCGCCGCGCAGGTCGATGATGGCGGGCAGCCCTGCCACGCCGATTGCCACGCCCACGTTACCGTAGCGGAACGGGCGCCCATGTGAGTCACTTATTATCACGCCAATTGCCGCACCCGTGGCATTTTTAAGCGCATCGCGTAGCTGCTGTGCGGCACCGTCCGGGTCAAGCGGCAGCAGCAGCACGCGGTTGTCGCCGTCCTCGTTGTTGGACTGGTCGATGCCCGCGTTGGCGCTCACAAAGCCCAGACGGTGTTCGGTCACCATCACGTTTTTGCGATGCCGCGATACCATGCGGCTCTCTTGCAGCACCAGTTCCACCAGGCGCGGGTCTTTGCCTGTGATGCCCGCGTAGCGCAGTGCTTCTTCGCCCGGCGTGACCGAATCCAGTGCGACAATGCGCCCCTCCGCCTTGGAGACGATCTTAGATGCGATAACCAGCACGTCGCCTGTTTGCAGCGTCAGCCCGGTGTGTTGCAGCGCCGCCAGGATAACTGTGGGCAGGTCATCGCCCGGTTGGATTATGGGCACGCCTGCCAGTGCGGTGACTGTGTAGGAAACTGCTTGCCCGGTCACAGTCAGACTCCAGTGATGCGAATCCCGGCACCGCGAACCTTGTAGGTTTTGTTCACGTAGTACAGCACCGCCGTGAGCGCCTCTGCTGCAACCGAATTTGCCAGCGGACCGGCGTCTATGCCGCGCATCCCGGCGGCGTCCACCAGGGCAATCACATCCTTTTTGGCGTCTTGGTCGTCCCCGGTAACGAGCACGTCGGTGTCTACAGTGGTGTTGAGCTTCTTCAGCTTGCCCGCGCTCACGTTCTGGAAGGCGGAAACCACGCGCACGTCATCCCCGACGATTGCCTGTGCTTCTAGTCCTGCTGCCTTGCCGTCCGGCACGAACACGGGTTCTGGAAAGGCGGTTGGCACAGTGACATCAACCAGGATTTTGCCGCCTAGCTTGTCCTTAACCGCTTCTAGCGTTTTTGCGTGGGCGCTGTAGGGCACGCTAAGCACGACAATATCGGCTGCTTCGGTGGCGGCGCTGTTTTCCATGCCCGTCAGGTATTCGCCGCCTAGCTCCGCGTTGATCTCGTTGGCGGCGTTAGATGCCCGCTCCGCATCGCGGGAGCCGATAATCACGTTGTAGCCTTTTGCCGCCCAGCGCCGCGCCAGCCCGGAGCCTTCCTTGCCTGTGCCGCCCAAAACCGCGATTTTCATCACCAAGTTGGTGTCTTGTTCGGTCATGTTCATCTGTCCTGGTCTCTTGAAATGGATTTAGCCGCCGATTATAGCGCGAACGTTCGTCTCGTACCTCTCCCACACAGCGGGTGCCAGCGCCAGCGCGTCCGCTGCGATTTTTTCCTCGTCCACGGTCAGCAGTTCACGGTCGCGCATTAGCACCTTGCCACCCACAATCGTTGTGGTGACGTTGGACACATCGACGCCGAACAGGATATGCCAGGGCATGTTGCCGCCACCCATGGGCGTGAATGGGTGATAGTCCAGGAAGATCAGGTCTGCTGCTGCGCCGACACTGATCTCGCCGAGGCGCACATCTGTGAAGAACTGCTGAGCGAGGCGGGCATTGTTGGTCACGCCTACGTGCAGCACATCGGCACCGTTTGCCTCGCGGGGGTCACGGTTGGCGACCTTGTGCAGCAGGTATGCTGCCTTCCACTCGTCGAACATGTTGTGCAAAAAGCCATCTGTACCGATGCCGATTTTTACGCCTGTTGCCAACATCTGGCTCAAATCCATCGCGCCGACACCGTTGTTCATATTGCTGCGCGGCTGGTGGCTGACCCATGTGCCTGTCTCTGCCAGCAGCGCTCGCTCTGCTTCGTCAATGTGCACGCAGTGCGCCGCGATGGTGCGCTCACCCAGGATGCCGAAGTCGTGGAGGCGCTGCACTACGCGCTTGCCGCTGCGCTTGATGCTGTCTTCCTCGTCGGCTTCGTGTTCTGCCACATGGATGTGGAACCCAGCACCCGCTGGCAGTGCCGCTGCGCACGCCTCTAGTGTGTCGTCGTCCAGGGTGAGGCTGGCGTGCAGCCCGAACGTGCCCGCGACCTTGTCCCTGGATTGCGCTGCCTGGATGAAACGCACATTTTCGCGGATGCCTGCTTGCGCTTCGTCTTTGCCGTTACGGTCAGTAACTTCGTAGCACAGCACGCCGCGCAAACCCGCTGCCTCAACGACATCGGCAAGCACGTCCAAACTGCCGTCGATGAATGCAGGGCTGGCATGGTGGTCAATCAGGGTGGTGGTGCCGTGGCGGATGGCATCGACCATGAAGACCTGTGCGCTGGCACGTACACTTGCCTTATCCAATGCTCTGTCCAGGGGCCACCACAGCCGCTCTAGGATGCGCGGGAAGTGCTCTGGTGGGTCGCCGGGGATTGCCATGCCGCGAGCGTAAGCGCCGTAGAAGTGGGTGTGGGCGCAGATGTTGCCCGGCATGACGACTTGCCCGCGTGCGTCGAGGGTTTCGGCGTCCGGGTAGTGGGCGACAAGCTCGGTCGTTTTGCCCAGCGCAGCGATGCTGCCGTCCTGGATGTACAGGGCGAAATCGCCCAATACCTGTGTGACTTCGCCCCACGTCACGACGGTTGCGTTGGTAATCAGCATGATTCATTTGCCTTTGTGCGTTTACGGTTGCATTGATGGTGTAGTCTAACGCACAAGCGTGCCCTCGGCAGCAGGGTTTAGGTATCTGGCAGGATGGGCAGCATAACTGGACCGTCGTTGCTGGCGATTTGTGCCTTGATGCGTTCAAGGATTTCATCGTCGGTTTTGGTGCCGTCCAGGTAGATGGTGCCGTCGTTTTCGTCGGTGGAGGCGATGACTTCCCCCTTTTGGCACAGGATGCGCAGTTGGGGTGCGTAGCCTGTTGTGCCACGTTCTGCCTCCCAAAAGCGCTCAATGCGCATTTTGGGGCTTTTGAGCGCGTGGTAGATGCGGTCTACGAAGTAGTCTGCCGTGCTGTAGAGGTCTGCGATTTCACGGGCACCCACAAAACGATCCCAGGTGGTGTAGATAAAGCTGATAACGCGGTTTTGCGGATTGGTGATGGGCGGAGACTTGGTTTGCAGCGTGTCTAGCTCAACGCGGTAGTATACGTCGTTGGCGCGGGGGTGGTTCACCTGTGCCGGGATCAGGTCGCGGCGGTAGACAAGCTCTACGCCCCTGCGCCGGGCGTAGTAGGCGACCGTACCGCTTTGCTCCCCAAACACCTTGCCGCTGAGGAAAAATGCCAGGTACTCGTCGTTGACGCCGCGCGGCATTTTCCCCTGGGGAATGCGGTACCAGTGCGCGTTTTGGGCGAACTTCAGGTCGCGTTTGGTCTTGATGACAGCAACTAGCACACGGTCTTCTGGGTACATGGTGTGCACACCTCATCACTTGGTTTGCACACCATATTAAGATAGCCGTACTGGAAACACAATCAGTCGGATTAAGAGGTAACGTAATCTGTTAGACGACGATGCCGCTTTCCTGGCGTGATGCCAGCAGGCGCTCGTCAATTTCTTGCACCATCTGCTGGTGACCGTGCCACCATGACGGATCACGCTGGGCGTCTAGCTCGTGCACGGTTTTGCCCTGCTGCTCTACCCAGGTGTAGTACTTCAGGTTGTGCCAGCGCTGGTGAATGTGCGGTGTTGCGTGCTGTACCCAGTCTGTGCTTACGCCGTGGAACACGCCTTCGATGCGTGCCGCTGCTGCCGCCTCGTCCAGCTTGCCGTGCTGGTTTTGCAGGCGAGCAATAACGGAGTGGTAGCGGTCTAGGCTGTCCGCTGCGGCGGTGATAACTACATCGTCCGCGCCTAGGTCGTATGCTTTCGCCGTTTTGATGGAGCCGAGGATGTGGCAAATACCGCTGACGCCGAACATGTCGCCTAGCTTTTCCACGAGTGCTTCGTCTGCGCCGTAGCGCTGCACCAGCGTTTGGCGTCCGGCGTCTTCTGCCAGGAGTTGCAGCCCACGCAGGCACGCCTCGTCGTCAATGCACATGAGCGCGTCCATGTTGAATGTGTTGTGAATCCAGGTGACGTGTTTGTCGCCAATGCCCTGGATTTCGTGGGCACCATAGCCGTTGTTGTACAGCGTGGGGCACTGCACTGGCTCCAGCCCGACGACCTTGCAGTTCGGGAACACATCCTTGAGGCGGTCGCCTGCTGCCATAGTGCCTGCGCTGCCCATTGCCCACACGAACGCTGCTGCTTTGCCGTTGCCGATGCCCTGCTCGTGCAGTTCCGCGATGAGTTCTACGGCGGTGTTGCCCGTGACGTGGTAGTGGAAGCGGTAGTTGCCCATCTCATCGAACTGGTTCATGATGCGCGTGTTCGGGTCTTGGCGTAGGCGCCACGTCTCGTCGTAGATTTCCTTCACGTTGCTCTCGGAGCCGACCGTTTTGATGACCTGGGCACCGTAGCTTTCGATGCGGTCGAAGCGCTCCTGGCTCATCTCCTCCGGCAGCACAACGAGGCTGTTGCAGCCCATGCGCCCGCCAACCCACGCGCCGCCAATGCCGTAGTTGCCTGTGGAGGGCCACACCAGGCGGTGCACGGACGGATCGACCTCGCCGAACAGCTCTTTTTCTAATAGAACGCTATAGGCAGGACCGACTTTGTGGCTGCCGGACGGGAACTCCTTGCCGTACATCACGACGATGGGTGCTTTGACGCCCGTGAGTTGTGGGGGCAGCACCACGTAGTAGATGTTGTTGTCGCCGTCGCGCCAGGTGATGTTAAACAGGTTTACGGGGTCTAGCGGGTCGTTCACACGCGCTGCCAGCGCCCGCTGCCGTATCTCCGGGGCGATGGTCTCCGGGTGCAGCATCTCTTCGAATGTCGGTCCGGTAATCACAAGCTGTGCTCCTCGTGTTGCAAACAGTGTATTAGGACGGGAGGGAACCCCCCGGTTAAATGACAGTGGGCAGTATTCTACACGGTTTTGCAACAAATTCTTGAGGGGAATGCGCTGCGCTCGCCCTGCATAGCGCACATGACTGGATGCACAGCGATGATTCTGGAATTACCTGCGCAAAATCCAACGGCTAAACGCTATCCCCATCCTCGTCTAACAAGTCGCGCTCCAGTACACGCATCTCGTTGAACAGGCTGCTGCGCTTGCGTGCGAGTTCACGGTAGCGCTGACGGTCGCCAGTGGACATGTTCTTGGACAGCCCGCCGTTTTTCATAATCAGGGCGTCGATTTCATGGTCAAGCTGCTCGTATTCCTGCACGATGCTGCTGTAAAGCTGCACCCGCTGCTGCATATTCGGTTGATTGCTCTGCATCATGACACTGTGCATCCTTATGATAATTTGGGCGGGGATGATCGGCTAAATAGGCTCGTTGGTCGCGTCTTGTGCCGGGGCACCCGCCGTTGACTGCTGCGGTTGGTTATTTCTAACCCTATTATCGTCAAAACCCTTGGTACGCGCCACAACGTAGAGCGGTCTTCCGCGCACTTCATCGTGGATTCGCGCCACATATTGACCCAATATGAACAAAAAGAACAACTGGAACGCGCTCAGCAGCAGCAGCAGCACAATGGTGGTCGCCTGCCCGCCGAAAAAGTCCGGACCGTAGGCCAGGCGCAGTGTACTGATAACGGGGACCGTCAGCAAAGCCAAAAACCCCATCACCAAACTGAAGTAG
>CAYVGI010000008.1:0-44176 GCA_964451095.1 uncultured Anaerolineaceae bacterium | reverse complement strand
CCGGACCGTAGGCATTGCGCAGTGTCATAATCACAGGGATGGTTAACAGCGCGAGGAAGCCCAGCACCAGCGCAAAGTAGACCATCAATTGCAGCGGAAAATAGGAAAAGCTGGCGATGGCGTCGAAGGCGAACTTGGTCATTTTGGCGACGGAATACTTGGTTTCTCCCCAGGCACGTTCGTCCCGGTCGTACTCTACGCCGGTTTGCTTAAAGCCAATCCAACTGGTCATGCCTCGGATGAAGCGGTTGTGCTCCTGCATGCTGTTGAGCACGTTCACCACTGCCCGATCCATCAGGCGGAAGTCACCTGTGTCCAGCGGGATGTTCACGTCGGTGATGCGGTAGATGATGCGGTAGAACAGCTTGGCGGTGAACAGCTTGAACCACGTTTCGCCCTTGCGCTGCTTGCGCACGGCGTAGACGACCTCGTAGCCCTCTTTCCACTTGTCGATCATGTCCAGAATGAGTTCGGGGGGGTCTTGCAGGTCGGCGTCAATGATGACCACCGCGTCACCGGAGGTGTAGTGCAGCCCGGCGGTGACGGCAATCTGGTGCCCGAAGTTGCGGGCAAAGTTAACGACTTTGATGCGCGAGTCACGCTCTGCGTAGGCGTACAGCATCTCGATTGAACGGTCGTGGCTGCCATCATTGACGGTGACAAGCTCCCATGGTTCGTTGGTGCTGTCCATCACCTCACAAATGCGCTGGTAGAGCGCATCTATGTTACCTTCTTCGTTGTAGATCGGCGCTACGATAGAGTAGCGGGGTTGTTGTGTCATAAGTTTAGCGCTTTGCGTACAGCTCCGATTGTTGGTTCTACGCGCAGTCCACCGCCCACAGACTGTTGTGCCCGGCGTACATCCTTCAGCCCATTGCCTGTGCTGAGGAACGCCACGCGCTCGTCTGCATGGATGTAACCCAATTCTAATGCACGCTTTGCCCCGGCGTAAAGCACAGCGCAGCTTGGCTCGGCAAAGACACCCGTCAGCCGGGCGAAGATGGGAATCGCATCAATGATTTCGTCGTCCGGCACAGCGACATAAGCGCCGTCAGTCTCTCGCACGGCACGCATTGCCTTAACGCGGTCACGCGGCAGCCCGGCAGAGATGCTATCCGCCAGGGTGTAGACTTCCTCATGTTGCATATCAACCGGGTTGATGTTGTTCTCCCACGCCTTTACGAGCGGTGAACTACCTGTTGCTTGTACACCGATCAGGCGCGGAATCCGCTCTATCCAGCCGAGTTCATACAGTTCCTTAAACCCCTTGTGTGTTCCGCTGATGATGCTGCCGTCCCCTACGCTGACGAGCACCGCGTCCGGCACATTCCAGCCCATCTGCTCTGCGATTTCATAAGCACCCGTCTTTTTGCCCTCGGAGGTGTAGGGGTTGATGCCTGTGTTGCGGCAGTACCAGCCTTCGCTCACACAGATGTCGTAGCACAGGTCGAACGCGGTATCGTAGGTGTCCTCTACAAGCAAGACCTGTGCCCCGTAGACGAGCAACTGCGCGATTTTTGCCTCTGGTGCGGTGGCGGGCACAAAAATCACAATGTCCAGTGCGGTGTGGCTAACCGATGCGCCCACCCCCGCCAGTGCAGCGGCTGCATTCCCCGTGCTGGCAGTGCTGACGACGGGTGCGCCGATTTCCAGGGCGCGTGCGACCACCATTGTGCTGGCGCGGTCTTTGAGCGACCCGGTGGGGTTGGCGCCGTCGTCCTTGACCCACGTTTCGCGCAGCCCCAGGTCTGCTGCGAGCTTGGGCGTGTGGTACAGCGGCGTCCAGCCGACAGCAAGCGGCGGCACAATAGCATCTGCTGCGATGGGCAGCAGTTCCCGGTAGCGCCACATGGTCGGTTCGGTGCTCGCGCTGAGCTTGTCGCGGTCGACAGTTTGGCGCAGCTTATCGTAATCGTATAGTACGTCGAGCGTGGCGACCTGCCCGACGTCGGGGTTGAAGTACATCACGTCTGAGTCTGGCGCGAACAGCTTGCCTGTGACGGTATCTTGCAGGGCTTTTACCTCTGCCATAGCGTTCCTTTGCAGTATTCAATTGGCAAACAGGGCATAGAGTGTAACGCAAAAATGGGTGTGGCAGCAGCAGGTAGATTGCCAAAGGGTGAGGGATAAAGCCCTCCTCCCCAGTGCTTGCGTGGGGTGGGGAGGATGGTCGAGTGATTAAAGTTGGTGGTGTGGGTTATTCACCCAGCGTGACTGTGCGGAAGTCTGTGCGACCGGGGAAGGGGTGCATCTCTAGTCCCTGGACGTTGTCTTGGAATGCGCCAGCAACCGGGCGGAAGTACGGGATGATGATGGGACCTTCTTCGAAGAAGATCTGGCTGATTTGGTTGTAGATCTCGGCGCGTGCTTCGGTGTCAGCAGTGATCGCGGCTTCTTCGATCAGCGCGTCAAGCTGCTCGTTAGACCAGCGTGCTTCGTTGAACGGTGCGCCCGTGGCATAGGCAACGCTGAGGTACTCCTGCGGTACCGGGCGCTCGCCCCAGGCGGTCATGCCAAGCTGGGTTTCCAGCCAGGTTTCGTCACCGTCGCCGTAGTAGACGTTCTCCGGCACGACGTTCAGGTCGACGTCGATGCACGCTTCGCGCCACAGGTCTTGCAGCACCACGCCTACGTCCGGGTACTCAAATGTATCACCGATGTAGAAGGGTACGGACACGCGCCCGTTTTCCACGAAGCCATTGCCAGTACCGTCTGCCTCAACTTCGGCAATCAGGGCACATGCTGCTTCGGGGTCGTAGGCACGGTTGTCCTGCGGGTTGTAGAAAGAACCGTAGCTCGGTCCGATGGGGTCGTTGTTGGCAACAGCGCCGTTGCCGTCCAACACATCCAGGTTTACGATTTCGCGGTCAGTTGCGAACTTGAATGCCTGGCGCAGGCGCACGTCCTCACCGATGGAGCCGGGGTCGGTGCGCAGGCGGATGATGGGGTGGGTGTTGGTTGCCTTCTGTACGACGGTGATGCCCTCGGCATTTGTCAGGTTGGGGATCAGGTCGTTCGGGATTTTGATGATGAAGTCCAGTGAACCGCTCTGGATCGCGTTGACCTGTACATCATCTGCGCTGAAGAACTCCAGCACGATACCGTCAAGCATCACGTCGCCCCAGTAGTTCGGGTTCGCTTCGAAGATGGCACGCTCATCGACAGCGTAGTCCGTGAGGATGAAGGGACCCGTGCCGTTGAAGTTGGCGTAGGGGTCGTCGCCCTCAACCACCTGGTTCACGTCGGTGGTGCCCTCCGGCAAGATCATGCTGAAGCGCGACGCGATACCGAACAAGAAGTCAGCGTTGGGCTGGTCCAGGTTGAACTGTACGGTGAGGTCGTCTACCGCCTCAACAGTCCAGGTCGGCTCGAAGATCGCGTTGCCCTCGTCGTCCTCACCCACCTGCTCCTGACCCATCAGCCCGACAATGGACGAGCCGACTTCGACGAGGCGGTTAAAGGTAAACACTGCGTCGGCAGCGTCAAATGTAGAACCATCCTCGAACGTGACGCCTTCGCGCAGCGTTAGGGTGTAGGTCAGTCCATCGTCGCTGACTGCCCATTCGGTGGCGAGTTGCGGCTCCAGGTTGCCCTCCGCGTTGATGGTGATGAGGTATTCGTACTGGAGCTGGTTAAACATCACCTCTGGGTCGTTCGCGCCCAGTGCAGGGTCAATTGTGGTTAATTGGCGTAGTCCGACGCGCAGGGTGTTGCCATCCTGTGCGTTTGCAACAGCGGTTACCAACAGTAATGCTACGACTAGCACTGCTGCGATCCGATGTGTGCTTTTCATAAATATCTATTTTCCTTTCAGAGGAATGGTTTGTGATGAATAGGATTATTACGTGCTAAGTGTGACTTCGCCACCGACCGCACCGTGTCCTACAATATTCCGTCATCATTCTTATATTTCACTCATCTGCGCCCCGGTGTAAAGTGTGGAGCAGGTGGGAAAATGACGCCGGACATGGTGAGAAAGTGGAGTACAATACAACCCATGACAGAAAACATGTTCACAGACACAATCAGCGGCGTTGTAGAGCGGGTAACGTACTTCAACGAGGAGAACGGCTACAGCGTGCTTAAAGTTGCTGCGGAAAACGCCCGCGGAGATGCTGTTGCGCGTGATGGCACGGTTGCCGTGGTGGGCACACTACCCCAACTGAATGTAGGGGAGGCGGCAGAGTTCAAGGGTGAGTGGCGCGAAGACCCCAAGTGGGGTTTGCAGTTCCGTGCAGAGCAGGTGCGACCCATCCTGCCGACCAGCAAACGCGGCATTACCCGTTACCTAGCGGAAATCGTCACCGGGGTTGGTCCCAAGTCCGCAGAGCGTATCGTGGAGCACTTCGGCGAAAAGACGCTGGACGTGCTTAACCGCACACCGGAGCGCTTGTTCGAGGTCAAGGGGCTGCGCGACCAACAGGCGGAGAAAATAATCGAGACCTGGCAGCAAAACGCGGTTGAGCGCGAGGTGCTTATCTTCTTGCAGGGTTATGGTGTGACGTCACGCTTTGCCCGGCGCATTTACGATGCGTATGGCGACACCACAATACAGGTGGTGCAAAGTAACCCCTACCAGCTTGCCGATGATGTGTTTGGTGTGGGCTTCATCAAAGCAGATGACATTGCCAAGTCTATGGACTGGGGGGTGGAAAGCCCCGAACGCATCAGTGCCGGGCTATCGTATGCGCTGAGCCGACTGGCACAGGAAGGGCACACATATGCCCCGCGTGATGTGCTGGTGGAGACGACGGCGGAACTGCTCAAGCTCAGCAATATTCACCTGATTGATACGGTGGTGGCGCAGCGCGTCACGCAAGACCTGGTAAAGAGCGAGATGCTGGTGGTTGAGGGCGCGGTGGTTGAGGCAATTTACCTGCCGATTTATTACAACTCGGAGCGGGGCATTGTGCGGTTGCTGCGCCAAGCACTTGCCGCAGCGCCTGTGCTGGCACAGTCCCAGGCGCATGACCTGGACGGCTACGTCACGGAAATTGTCGAGGCGAGCGACGTTCAGCTAACGGATCAGCAGCGTGGCGCGATCAAAGCGGCGCTGATGAATAAGTTGAGCGTGCTGACGGGCGGACCCGGCACCGGTAAAACCACGACACTGCGCATGGTCATTGAGGCGGTGGAGGAACTGGGGCACAAGGTCTCGCTGGCGGCACCGACAGGGCGTGCTGCCAAGCGCCTGAGCGAAGCAACCCAGCGCCCGGCAAGCACAATTCATCGGTTGCTGGGCTTCCAGCCGGGGGGCGGGAACTACTTCGAGCATGATGAGGATAACCCGCTAGAGACAGATATGCTGGTGCTGGACGAGACATCTATGCTGGATGTGGTGCTGTTCTACAATGTGTTGAAGGCGCTACCTCCCTATGCTCACCTGATGCTCGTGGGGGATGTTGACCAGCTACCCAGCGTGGGGGCGGGCAATGTGCTGCGCGATGTAATCGACAGCGGGGTAGCACACGTCACCCGGCTAGACCGCATCTTCCGGCAGGATGCACGCAGCCATATTGTTGCCAACGCGCACGCCATCAACACGGGGAGCCTGCCCTACCTTGCCAACGATAGTGACGACTTTTTCTTCTTCAGGATGAACACGCCTGCCGAGGCGGCAGAGATGGTTGTGGACGTGGTGGTGAACCGGGTGCCGCAGAAGTTCAACTTCGATCCGATCCAGGATGTGCAGGTGCTGGCACCCATGTACAAGGGTCCGGTGGGCGTCAACGCGCTGAACAACGCCCTGCAAGCGGCACTCAACCCGGCAGACCAACCGCGCCCCAAGGCATATGCCAAGCACAAGGGCGTTATCTTCCGGGTGGGGGACAAAGTGATGCAGACCAAGAACAACTACGATAAGGGCGTGTTCAACGGGGATGGCGGGCGCATCTACAGTATAGACAAAGACGCGAACGAGCTTGAAGTGTGGTTTGAAGACCAGCGCGTAGACTACGCCTTCAGCGAGCTAGACCAGCTTGTGCTCTCCTATTGCATTAGCACCCACCGCAGCCAGGGCAGCGAGTACCCGGTGGTGGTGATGCCAGTCGTGACGCAGCACTATGTGATGTTGCAGCGTAACCTGCTGTACACGGCGATTACCCGTGCCCGCAAGCTGGTGGTGCTGGTAGGCATGGACAAGGCGGTTGGGATTGCGGTGGGCAATAACAAAGTTGCAGACCGCTACAGTGGGCTGCTGCCCCGTTTGCGAGCGCTCGCCTTACCCTAACTGGTAGCAAAATCTAACCGTTCTCTACCGCTTTCGAACGCAACAATTGTTACGAGACTGATACACTTAGTCTGATAGCGAGTTAAGCGATGTAAAGTAGAAACGAAACCCATGCACCAAGACAATGGCGCGTCCAGCGGCGATAACAACCACACCCCCCAACTCCCCCCAAAACCTGCCCCAGACCTAAATGGCAAGCAAACGCACAGTGGGCGCGGCATAGAAAACCTGCGAGAGGTGCTTGCGCGGTTGCAGCAGCGCTTGCAGGAAATGGGCGAGCAAGAGGGCATCCTAGATGACACTCACGAGGAACTGATTACCTCCGTGGGGGAGATCGACAAAGACCTGGAAACACTGCAAACCGACCAGACGGACACCGTGCTGACAGATGGCGACGCCACCAGCCAGCTATCGGTGAAGGTAGACCGGGAGGCACGCCAGGCGCTGCGGCGGGTGCAGGAACATTTGCTGAACGCGCAGCTAGAAATGGGCGCAAAACACGAAACACTTGGGTTGGTGGAGGTGGTGCACCACCCTAACAACGGCATCGGCAGCCTGAACTACGTCACGCCGCGCCGCAAAACCGCATGGGTATCGGCAGAGCACGTTCGGCAGGGTATCGACCATCTGAAGTCGCTAGACCGAGTGCCCCGCGTGACTTACATTGAGGGGCTTTTGCCGCCGCTGTTTGCACGCAACCTGCGCCAGCTTGAGATGGAAATTGAGCTAGAGACACCGCTCATGGTCTTCTTGCGGGATGGCTTCCGTGGGGAACTACCGCCACGTGTGGACGCGGCAGATGCGCCCTACGACCTGCAACTTGAGACCGTCACCGATGTGCGCAGCGCCGAGGTGTGGTGGTATGTGTGGCAGAATGCGTACTATGATGTGCTGACGCTGGGCGTGGAACCGCTGTTTGTGGGGCGGGTGGCGCAGGCAGCGAAGATGGGCAAGCAGATCAACATTACTGCCCTGCGCGATGGCTTCCCGTTTGGGGTTGCGCGGGCGACCGTGCACAACAACACCGCGCACATCGTCGGCATTGCGGTGTTCAAGGAGATGCACACCCCCGGCGTGACCCAGCTACTGTACCAGGAAGTGCTGCACAAAGCGTTGGAACAGGGCTGTGATCTCGTGTTCGCACCGGGCGAGGCGGAGTCTGAGCGGCAGATTGTGCGCGAATTGGGGTTCATAGACTTTGGCAGTGTCGTATGCTATGCTGCGCAAGTAGCTGAAAAACCAAACACACAAACCGATGACACAAAACCCCTGGTGCAGCCTATTCTTAACCTGCGATAACGGCGTTGGCACGCAAGCAACCATTGCACAACAACTGCGTGACGCGCTTAAGTCGCTGGGTTATACGCTCTACGATCCATTTGGAACCATCCCCAGTAAAAGCTACCACAACACGGTTCGCAGCTTCGTCGCGGCTGAGGACCAGAACTGGGTGCGGTTAATCCTCTCCGAGCCACCCCCGAAGCCGCTACTCGCAACGGTCACGTTGGACTGCGCAGGTATGCTGGTCACTGTTCGGGCGGGGCAGGCGGAAATCGACATATACCGACATAGTGAGCGTGTAGACAGTGCAGCCGATGTGCTGCGCGAGCACTTACGTGAGGGGGCGACGATTGACGCCCTGCAGAACGCGCTGACCCGGATGCAGGTTACACTCATCCCACCGGACGAGAACCAGCCGAATAATGTTCCCTACGACGCCTTGCCCGATGATATTCGAGACATGGGGGCGGGGGTATCGCCAGACGCGGTGAGCAAGATGTTTGGCAAGATCACAGGGAACCTGCTGCGCAAGGCAGGCGGCAGCAGCGATGATGTAGAAGGGGCGAATGCACTGCTGGGGCAAGGTAAAATCAACTGGGATGCGCCAAGCGTACAAGCGTTGCAGGATGTGATAGACCTGCTGACAGTGCCGCAGCACTGGCGGGAACCCGATTTTATCGCGCTGCGCGATGCGTATGGACTGCACGCACGTCGCCAGCGCAAACCGAATGCACGGTTATACCCCGGTGATGCGGAAACCATGGCGGCAGTGCCCGCTGCCCTGAGTTATATTCCTGTATACGGCGGCAAGGACTAGGCGCGGGTTGTTATGTCGGTTGCAGAGCGTGTGCATTGGGATCATTACTACCAGCGGCAGAAGGGGGGCAGGAACTACCCCTCGCCAGACCCGCTGCTTTTTGAGTACGTGCCACCGTTGACGGCGGAAACCGAAGCACGTGCCGTCGATATTGCTTGCGGCTACGCGCAGAACGCGCTGTGGCTGGCGACGCAGGGCTATACAACGGACGCTCTGGACATTAGCCGCGTTGCACTAACGGTGGCGCAGGCGCGTGTGGCAAGGGCGGGCATCCGTGGGGTTAACCTGCTGCCCGTTGACCTGGACACGCATCAACTGCCCAAAGCAGCATATGACGTGGCGATCGTGGCACGCTTCATCAAACGGGGGCTAATGCCGGATATTCGTGCTTGTGTGCGCCCCGGTGGGCGCGTGATTTACTACGGGTACAACACGCGCCACCTCAACCAAGACCCAGACTACGACACAGAGCAGTTGTTCCGCCCTGGGGAGCTGCTGGGTTACTTTGCGGACTGGCGTGTACTGCACCACAGCAACACCGATGGGGTGTCTCAGTTGATTGCGGTGAAGCCACGCGAATGAGCCTGTGAGCAGTGCAAGTTAAATCATGACCAGAATATGAGCATGTGCCGTGCTTGCTGCCTGCCTGACCTTGAATTCGGGCGGGCATGATGTATACTGCTGTATGCAGTGGCCTCGTAGCTCAATGGCAGAGCATCGGACTTTTAATCCGCTGGTTGTAGGTTCGAGTCCTACCGGGGTCATCAGATCAACATTTCCCACCCACTCAACATATCAAGCCAATAAACCATGACATATATCCTCGGAGTGGAGACATCTTGCGACGAGACTGCTGCCGCTGTTGTGGTAGATGGTCACACCATTGCGTCCAATATTGTTGCCAGCCAAATTGACCTACACGCTGAATACGGTGGTGTCTTCCCGGAACTGGCGTCGCGTGCCCATGCAGAGGCGATTGGGGCGGTGGTTGACCAGGCAATACGAGATGCGGCAATCGACTACAGTCACATTGACGCGATTGCGGTGACTCGGGGACCGGGTCTGGTTGGCTCTTTGATGGTGGGTACGAATTATGCCAAGGGGCTGGCGCTGGCAACAGGCAAACCGCTGCTGGGCATTAATCACCTGGAAGGGCATGTGTATTCGCTGTGGCTTACCCAACCGTTCCGAGAGCCACAGTTCCCGGTGCTGGTGCTGATTGTGAGCGGTGGGCACAGCGAGCTGCTGCTCATGACCGGGCACGGTGAATACACACGGCTGGGCGCGACGCTGGATGACGCAGCGGGCGAGGCGTTCGACAAAGTAGGACGCTTGCTGGGGCTGCCCTACCCCGGCGGACCGAACATTGAGCGCACGGCACAGAACGGCAACCCGCGTGCGTTTGACTTCCCACGGGCGCTGCTGCACGATGAGGGCTACGATTTTAGTTTTAGCGGGCTGAAAACTGCTGTGATGCGTGAGGTCACGGTGCAGCCGAACAGCGCTGCCCGGCGTGAGCGCGGTGCAGAGAAGCGGGCGCAGTTGCGCTCCGATGTGAGCGTGGCAGACGTGGCAGCGAGCTTCCAGGCGGCGTTGGTGGATGCACTGGTCGATAAGACGGCGCGTGCTGCCGAGGAGCACAACGTAACAGAAGTTTTGCTGGCGGGCGGCGTGAGCGCGAACACCTACCTGCGGCGGCAGATGCGCGAACGAACCGACTTGCCTGTGCGCTACCCGCCGCTAAACCTGTGCACAGACAACGGCGCGATGATTGCCGCTGCGGGTTACTACCGTTACGAAGAGGGCTTGCGCACAGGCATTGATTTTGACGTTGTGCCGATGTGGCACCTATCTATGAACACATACGGTGAGGTGGAGTAGTGTACCTGTACCTGATTCGTCACGCGCAGTCTGTTAACAACGCGGGTGAGGGCACCCCCGGCTTCCAGCATGTTGCCGATGCGCCGCTGTCTCCGTTGGGGCACCAGCAGGCAGCGCACCTGGCGGGTGTGATGCGCCAACACGCGGAATCTGACGAGATGCAGGCGGCACTTGCGCAGCACCCTCACCTGCCCATCTACCGCATTGACGAACTGTACGCGAGTCCGTTCCGGCGGACGCTGCAAACCGCCAAGCCTCTCTCCGATGCGCTGGATATGCCAGTGCATGTGATGATGGACATCTACGAGTACGGTGGCATCTACCAGCGAGTACGTGATACCGGGGCGGTAACCACCTACCCTGGACTCACTCGCCCACAAATGCGGGAAATCGTCGGCAACTGCGTTATCCCGGAGAACGTTACCGATGATGGCTGGTGGACGTTGGATGTGTTTGAGCCAGAGGCGGCGTTTGTGGAGCGCGGGCGGCGGGTTGCGATCTTCCTGAAGGAGCAAGCGAAGGGGGCGTGGGTAGGCAAACACATTGCGCTTATTTCCCATGCAGACTTCACCAACCTGCTGATGAGCACGCTGCTGCACGGGGACACAGGGCGCAACCCTACGCGCACGAGCTTTATCTATCCGTACAATACTTCTGTTACCCGCTTTGACTTCGACCACACGGGTTACCCGGTGCTGCGTTACTTTAGCCGGGTAGACCACTTGCCCGTGCAGATGGTCACGTTTTAGTTGTCTCTTCTAACGATTTCGTTATATTTGGCAAGCTTTACGCTTACTATAGGCACCACCTGTTAGAATAGGTGCATTGTAAAAGTTTCTATGGGTGAAGTAACCATGCCACTCATTGTCTCCAGCCTCCCCTACCAGTACGAAACCGCTTCAGAGTCTGTGACGCTTAGCAACGACATCCGCCGCCACATTGTGTGGTCATACACGTTGACGGAGTGTATGACCCCGAACAGCGAAACGCACATCGTGGAGCAGCTACACAAGCGTACTCGCTATCAGTTTGACGAGATTACCGTGTGCTATCGCATGGTGCACGAGTGGCAGTATGACGGTAAGGACGGGGCACAAATTGTTGGGGCACCGTTCGGGTACCGCTATTATGACCAAGGCGAGCTGCTGCAAGGGGACAAGCCACATTTGCAACCGGAAGTCGCAGTTATGCTCGGCTACACGCCAGACCTCAACAGCATACCGCCCTATATAGAGCACTGCACCCTGGATGAGCTAAAGGCGCTGCTTAAAACGGCAGAAGAAAAATTTGCAGATGACGGCTCGCTGAATGCGTGGCTACCTGTGCCAATTGCTGCCCCGTCAGAAGCACCCGAGGACATCTACCAAACGCTGCGTAAAATGCGCGGTGACATTGGCGTACGCCCCACACGGGGGCGGGCAAAGATGTTACAATACGTCATGCAAATGACGGGGGTCACTTTGGGTGTGAAGGGCTGGGGACTCACCCCGGCGGAGATCACACGTCGACGACAACGCCCTAGCACGCAGGTTCCCCCGCAAGACGATTAAACATCATCTATGTGGAGAGAGCCATGCGACGGTTTTGGGTTGCAATTGTGCTGGTGCTGCTGGCGGTGCCCCTGTATGCACAAGATGAAACACGCAGTCCCGTGCACACACTCACGATACGCGGCGGGGACGAGTTTACGGGCATTAATGGCGCGAGCTGGAGCCCTGATGGTGCGTACATACTCGCCTGGGGGGGCAACGATCAGATCGTTGTGTGGAATGCGGACAACGGCAGGCGGCGCTTCGCTGCTGATGTAACCGGGCGCGGGTGGTGGAATGCAGATGGCGACCGGGTATTCACCTATGATTACGTCAATGATGAGGTGATTGCGTGGGAAGTGCCGCGTGGGCGTGCTGCCTACCGCGTGCCCAACATTAGCCCGCTGGATGTGCTTAGCCCAGACGGAGCGGCGCTTATCACGGTAGAACCGGGGACTGCTTATGTGCGCAATGCCACGGACGGTGAGCAGTTACACACACTCGAGTCGCTGCCGTTTACGTGGTTCTGGCTGGATAATACCCGCATCGGCGCGACAGAGGCCCAGCAGTTCCATGTGTGGGATGTGGCAGCGGGCGAGCGCATATCCCGGTTCGACTATGAGGGATTTGTCGCAGATTACACTTCCGAGCGCTTGCTGACCACACAGGCGCAGGAGTTTGTCCGGGTGCGCCTGTACGACATTGAGCGGGGGCTTGGGGCACGGGTGTATCGCATCAACGGCAATGTGACCCAGGCGAAAATTGCGCCCTCGGGTGAGTATTTGTACATTGCCGCCCGCGAAGACGAGAACAGCACACAGCGTCTGTTAGTGTGGGATGTGTTCGAGGGTGAGGTAGTGACGTTGGACCCGGCGACAGAGGACGAAACCCGCGTGATCTTGGAGTTTAGTGTCAGTCCAGATGAAACACAGGTGCTCACCATCTCGTTTGCCCTGGACGATGATGATGCGCAGATCATCCCGGAGACCGAACGCGCAACCGTGTGGGATGCAACGACGGGCGAAGCATTGCTGGAGCTGCCGCAAGAGGGATTGACGCAGGGGTTATGGTCGCCAGATGGCAGCATGATTGCGGTGTGGGGCAACATGGGTGGTGCGCTGTGGGATGTTGAACAGGAAGCAGTGCTGTTCCGCTTCAGTGGCGAAGGCTTCGTTGGTGGTGTCACATTTAGCCCAGATGGTGCGCAGATGGGGGCATGGCAGGGCAAGGACTTGTTCGTTTGGGATTTGCAGTCGGAGTAAGATGAGCGAGGACGCACGCGCTCGGTTTGTGATCGCCCAGCAGCTTATTGCGGAGGGGCGTACAGAAGAAGCGCGGATGCTGCTGCGCACGCTGGATAATGTGCCAGAGGCGCAAGATTGGGCGGCACGCCTGGAACGGGGCGAGGCCGTTAATCCGGACGAGATCCAGTGGCACCCAGAGCAGCCAGCGCCAGGGTTGCCACCCGTCACGCTGCCGGAATTTAAGCCTTTGCGCTTTGTCATGAGCTTGCTGCTGGCGCTGGTACTCGTTGCGCCAGTCTTGCAGATGCTCACGTTTTCCGGGGCGGTGTACCCATCGCAGACGGCAGCACTGCGCGGGGAAGCACGTGCCCGCGTGGAGATGTTGTGCCAGGTGCTGGTGAACCGCGCCATCCGTGAAGATCGGCTAGAGGAAGAGTTTGGGAGCTGCCTGGACTGGAGCCTGAGCCTGACGAGCGCGAACTTTCGGGAGGTGGTGCGCTGCCACGCCCAAACCGAGCGCGATGATCTTGCATTTGAGCGGTGCGTCATTGAACTCGGGCTTTTCCCGGATGACCTGACTAATTTCGGGCAAAACGTCTGATAGGTGCACGCTGGGGCGTTACATGGCACGGATGCTATTTTGGGGACTCATTCTGGTGCCAACACTGTTCGGCGCAGCAGGGAACAGCAAGGCACAAACAGCCCAGGTTGTTGAGATTGATGCGCGTGATGGTCAGCGCCTTGTGGCGGACTTTTACCCCGCGTCGCGGGCAGGTGCCCCGGCGGTGGTGCTGCTGCACCAGTTGTACACGAACCGTGGCAGTTGGGCAACGTTTGTCGCGCGGCTACAGGCAAAGGGGTACGCGGTGCTCTCACCAGACCTGCGCGGCTATGGGCAAACGGGCGGCGAGATTAACTGGCAGCTTGCGCAGGACGATACGCTGCTGTGGTTAAATTGGCTGCGGCAACAACCCAACATCAACGGCGGGCAAATTGCGTTGATGGGCAGCAGCATGGGTGCCAACCTTGCTGTGATCGGCTGTGCGGACGACCGTGCGACAAAGCCTGGTCTTGGATGCACGGCGGTGGTTGCCCTATCGCCGGGGCTGAACTATTTTGGCTACACGCCGCTGGAACCTGCATTGGCCGAGGGCGGGGCAGGGTGCTATGTGCTGTTTGTCTCGTCTGTGCGGGATGGCTACCCGGCACAGGCCGTGCAGGAGCTAAGTGCAGCATTCTCGCAGGTGCGGCCGCTGTGGGTGGAGGGTAACGCGCACGGGATTGACCTGCTTGACGAGGCGGTGTCTTCGGAGATCATGACGTGGCTGGCGGCAGACGCTGATCTGCGTTGCGCAAATTGATGGGTCCCTTTCTTAATTTTTGTAGAGTGTTTGCTCTGCTACAATATGCGACAACCGTAAAGTGAAGAAAGTAAATGGGGGTTCTCCCATGGGCAACCAGCGTGAGACCGACATGCTCAATCGCATCCTGAGCTTGGAATGGCAGGGTAGGGACGACCGCAAGCACGACTCGCAGCTTGCGCTGTTTAATGAGTTTTTGCGGCGTGTGGGGGTGTGGTGCAGCACGCTGGGCTGGCAGGACGCACATCCCATCGCGTCTGACTTGCCGGGGCGCGTGGTGCCTGGGGTGCGTGCTACGCCCGTGAATGCAACGCTGATGCAGCAAACATTGCGCACACTGGGCAAGACAACTGTTTACGAGCGCATGGTGCTAACCCATGCCTTGAACTGGTCTGCGATTGCGGACGAGCCTGCTGTGAGTGCACTCAACTTACCTGACCCGTACGAACCGCTGGTGCAGTTCTTTGAGCGCGGCGGCTGGCTGGACAAGCCCATTGGCGAGGCGGGTTGGGAGATTAGCGGCGTGATTGACCAGATCGACCGGGCAGCAACATACTGCAACCTCGAGCCGTTGATGCTCGACCCGGATTTACTGGATCAGCTTGACGAGGAAGTACCCACATAGGCGGACTGCATTGGCGCTTGCGACCTGTGTTGAATTGGCTAGACTGTGCCGCCGACCTATCTTTTGACAGCAACACAGGATTCCCCCACGCCGCCTATGCTTACCGTTGCCGATGTGCTGCAACTGAACGTCTTTGAGGGCGCACAGCTTATTGCTGGGGCGCAGGGCACACACCGTGCCATTGCCTGGGTACACAACTCCAGTGTGCCAGATGTGCACAACTGGCTTGACGGTGGCGAACTGGTGCTAACCACTGCCCGCAACATGCCGCAACACCCCCGCGAACAACTTGCATACATCCAGGCGCTGGCAGACCGGGGTGTGGTCGGTTTGGTTGTCACCGTGGGGCGCGACCTTGATGCGGTGCCGGCTGCGTGGTGCGAAGCTGCTGATGCAAACGCCCTGCCGCTCATCACACTGCCCTACACCACCCGCTTTGTGCAGCTCGCCCGTGCGGTCAACGAGCGCATCGTACAGGACAGTGTAGGGATGCTGCGGCGGGCGCTGCACATCCACCAGGTGGTGACGCGGTTAGTGCTGGACGACGGCAATTTGCACGACCTGGCACGGGTGCTTGCGGATCTTATCGGACAGTCCATCAGCGTGGAGACAGAGCGTTTTGATGCGCTTGCCAGTGCGAACACTACCGCTGTGGACGAGGCACGGCGTTACACATTGCAGTATGGGCGCACGAATCCGCTGCTCATTGAGGCGCTGGAGGCGGCGGGCGTGCTGGATCGCATCCGGCAGACGCTGCGCCCGGTGCAACTGGAGAAGATGCCACACGTCGGGCTGGAAATGGAGCGCATCCTGGCGCCAATCGTGGTACACGGCGAGATTTACGGCTACATGTGGATTATCGCGGACGGCAGCCCGCTGGGTGATCTCGACCAGATGGCGATTGAGAGTGGTTCTACGGTGGCGGCGCTGATGATGTTGCACCAGGAAGCGGTGCAAACGGCGGAAGCGTCGTTGAAGGGCAACTTGTTCTCACGGCTCATCGAAGGTGACGATGAGCGTGCGTCTGTGCTGAACGACCACGCAATGCGCTATGGAGTGGATATGGGGCAACCCTACCGAATGCTGCTGCTGGATTCGGATGCTGTAAGCGCCGATGAGGGCTACGCAGCAAATGGGCAGGCAGTGCGGCTCTATCGCCGCGTGAATCGGCTGGCGGCAGAGCAAAAATGGGAGGCACTCGTCGGGCAGTTTGCCGGGCAGGTGGTTTTGCTGCTGGGGGAGTCACTCGGCGCAACCGCCATCGCAGAGCATGTGTTCGCACACCTGGACGTGCCCGGTTTACGGCTTGCGATTAGTGCGCGGCATCGCACCCAAGCGGAAGCGCCAAAGGCGTACAATGAGTGCCGTGAGGCGTTGATGATTGCGCATCGCCTGGATGACGCGTGCCCGGTGGTTCAATTTGACGAACTCGGCTACCTGCACACGTTGTTCCATGCGGGGGCGGGCAGCTTGCAAAGTAACCCGCTTGTGCCATCGCTAGAGCGGTTGCAGGCAGAAACACAGGCAGATTTATTCCACACGCTAGAAGCATACCTCGACCTTGGCGGGAACGGTGTTGCCACGGCAGAGACGCTGCACATCCACCGCAGCACGCTGAACTACCGTTTGCAGCGCATCTCACAGATCGCAGGCGTTGACCTTACCGACCCGATAACCCGCGTTAATCTACAGATGACCCTGAAGCAGATGCGGTTGTTTGGTGGTGTGTGAGAAACTTGGGCAGGCACTATGCCAAATGCCCCCTTGGGGGGAGGGGACACCTGGATAGTTGGGGGAAATAACCAGAGTTCGGTGGGGGGCGAAGCTCTGATTTAATTGAAGCATAACACTTTTGCCCGCGTTCAAGATGAGCGTTCACCTACATATCATCGGCGAACAATTAACAAATCCTGAGAACGAAGTCGCCAGTTTCGTGCTAAACTGGTGCGTGTGACCTGTGACCTGACAAGTAAGGGAAGCGTTTATGATGGGTTGGCGACACTTTTTTGCCTGTGCCTGGCTGTTGACGATGCCGCTGGTAGTCCATGCTGGTGTGAACGAGAGCCTGTCGTTTACGGTGGGCTGCGAGGGGCTTACCAGCAACGGCGGTTTCATCCGGTTGACGCGAGACAACACAGGTAATGACCGCGAGGCTTTTTCTGTTACGGCGACGGACGGGGCGGGCAATGTGATTTACCAACCGGACGTGGACTCGTTCCTGGTTGGGGGGCGTGTGTCCTTCGGGGAGGGTACGTTCTATCGTTGGACGGCACCCCCGGCGGCGAACCCGCTCACGCTGACGATTGCCAGTGTGCAGGGCAACAATTTACCGCGCCAAACGATCTTCACGCTGACGGGAAAGTGTGCGGGGTTGCCCGGTGCGGCACAGGCAAATAGGCTACCTGCGCGGACGGCGGGGCTAATTAGCCCGCCAGTGCAACCGGGGCAGGCACCACCCGTGCCGTCGACAGATGCGGCGATTATCGAGCAGCTACCGGGTTATGCGATTGTGAATGCGGAGGCGCTGAACCTGCGCAGCGGCGACGCCCCCGAATACAGCATCGTGGGTGTGGTGCGCGGCGGTACGCGGGCGGCAGTCATCGGGCGCAACCAGCAGTTCTCCTGGTGGCTGCTGGATGTGGGCGGTGTGCGCGGCTGGGCAAACGCGGACTTCTTGTTCCTGCGTGGCGACCTGACCGATGTGCCGATTGTGGAGGCACGGGGCGAGTTCACGCCCGTGACGATGGTGACGTTCGTTGAGCAGCCAGTGTATCGGGTGGCGGGCAGTGACCTGAACCGGGACATCCTGTGCAATGTGCTGCCCGGTGAGTACCGGGTGGTGGGGCGCAACGCGACGACAGACCATTATCAGTTGCAGGCGGTGTGCGACAACGGTATTCCTGTGGCGGGTTGGCTCCCGGCGGAAAATGGCGCGGTGCGTAACCCGGCGGGGATCGTGCTGCCGATTGTGCGCTAGCCCATGCGATGTTTGTGCCTAGCCTTGGCTGTTCTGTTGCTCCCGACGCTCCTGCAAGCGCAGGACTTCCCGCCGCCATTAGCGGGCGATGTGCTGGCATATACGGACTCGGCGGGCGACGGTGTTCACCTGTACGAGCTGCAAACCGGGTTAACGCGCACGCTGCGTATTGGAGAGGGCACGCATCATGTGTGGGACTTCTCGCCCGATGGGTGCCGGGTACTGGTCACGCTGACGAGCGAAGACACCCCCAGCAGATTGTACAGTGCTGAGCTAGACGGTGCTGGTGTGCGCGAACTGGTTGATTTTAGCGAACTGCCCCCCGCAGCGTGGACGATGTGGGAAGCGGACTGGTCGCCGACTGCCGATATGGTGGCGTTCACGCTGGCACGCCCAACCGAGGCGGGGCGCGAGTCTCGTGTGGCATGGGTGCCAGCGGCGGGCGGTGCACCGACGTTTTACAGCGTTGCTGGGGACGAACACACGCCGCGCTGGTCGCCAGATGGCAATTGGCTGGTGTACATCTCCTATGAAGACCGACCCGCAGGCGAAACGCCGTTCACGACTGCCGTGCCCGATCAGGCGGCGGGAGCGCCTACACTGCGTGAGGCAGACTTGTGGATGGTGAGCGCCAATGGACTGACCAAAGAGCGCATCACCCGCTTTGACGTGGGCAGCGCTGCGCAACCCCGCTGGAACCCGGACAGTGACTTGCTGGGGTTTGTGTTCTCCCCAGGACCAGGGGAAAACCAGTTCTGGATGATTGCTGCTGTGCCGGAGGCAATTCCTACACAACTGAGCTACCAGTGGAACCAGACGTTAGACTTCACATGGCACCCGGATGGCACAACAATGGTGGCAGCGGTGCGAGGGCTGCAAGGCGTGGATGAAGCGCGGTTGTGGGCGGTGCCGCTGGTGGGCAATGCGGACGAAGATGCGACGCTTCTTTCGATGGTGCCACAGGGAACTGTGGGTGTGGACTTCCCACGTTTTAACGGCGCTGGCACACATCTTGCGCTGCGCCAGAACTACCAGCTTGTGATCGTGAACGTGGGAACACAGGCAGTCACATCCCTAGGTAGCTATGGCAACACACCGCCTGTATGGAACCCACCCGGTTTTGCTGGCGAAGCAGCGTGCGTCGGCAATTAGATCGAAAATTTTGAGGGCAATTGATGTCCGAAGTACAAGACTACCACGACGAAAACAGCAGCAATGCCCCTAAGCTGCGGACGCGGGCCGGGCAACTATCGGGTTTGCAAATCACATTTGCGATGATTATCGCGTTCGGGTTGATTTTGGCGATTAACTTCAGCAGCCGGATTGCATCTGGGCGGCCGCTGACTGAGATGTACGACGAGGTGCAGTCGGAAGTCGAGCGGTTGCGGGCACAGCAGGCGACGCTCATTGCCATCCGCGATTATTCCGATAGCGACGCTTATGTGGAGCAGTGGGCGCGGCGAGAGGGCAAAATGATCCGCGATAACGAAGTGCTGGTTGTGCCTGTGCCGCAGGCAGGTGGGGGGGCGGTTGCTGCCCAACCCACACCTGCCCCCATGCCGACTGTCCCGGTGCAGACGACCGACCCGCAGCCCGAAAATTGGACACTGTGGTGGGAACTGTTTTTCGACAGCCCCCCGCCGCTAGGATAGCATCCGCTCTGGCGGTGGGGTGCCTGCTAAGTCAACAACCTGGGTGTTGGTGCCATCTTCGGTGCTTAACGAGGCGCTGGGCGTGGCAGCGGCAGTTTTGACCACCGCCAGCCCGTGCACGGTGCCATCTGGGGTTTGTGCGCTGCTAGTGAGCGTGCCGACTGCCTTGTCATCCAGGTACAGCTTTGTAGGGGCGTCTACGGGTGTCTTCAGTTGCAGGCGTACCAACACACGGGCAAGCTGGTGGCGGCTCTCCATGCGGGCGATGATCTCCTGCCCGGTGTAGCATCCCTTGGTAAAGCTCACTTCGTCCCACAGTCCCACCTCCAACGGAAGATAGTCCTCGGTGATCTCTCGCCCGAAGGCGGGTTGCCCGGATGCAACGCGCAGCATGTTATACGCGAGCGACCCAGCAGGTGCGCCATCAACGTTTGCGACGGCGGCACTGAGCGCTTGCCATACATCTGCTGCCTGTGCTGCGTCGAACACGACGATGGAATAGTACGGTGCGAGTAGTGGTTTGCGCTGCGCTACAAACACGGGCACACCTGCAATGTTCCCGTCAGCACCGTTACCTTGCGCCGCTGCGGGGATTCCCAACCCGGCGACGATTTCCGTTGCTTTCGGTCCGGTTAGGGTGAAGTGGACGCCCTGTGCGGTGAGGTCGGTCAGTTGGGCGTCATCGTTGAAGAAGATCTTGCGCTGTAAAAACCGCGCCATGACCGCACCCCGCCCCGGCGAGGTGAGCAGCAATGCTTCGGCGTCGCGGTTGTACACCTCTACCCGGTCGATGATGCGGGCGTTCGCCTTGGTGAAGATGGTGCCCGCGCCCTGCCCTACCGTCAGCGCGTTCACATCGTTGGTGGAGATGCGATGCAGGATTTCCAGGCGGTCTGCACCGGTGATGCGAACCCGCCCCTCGTGGGAGCGGTCTAGCAGGGCGGCGGCGGTGTTTGCTGCTGTGTACTCTGCTGGGATGTCGCCAAAGTGCAGCGGAATGCCATCGTCTGCGAGCACGGCACCCTGTGCCTGCTGTGTGGTTTTGAGTAACGTCATGTTGGATGTCTTTCGTTTACGGTTTAGCTCACACGTCTACTGGATTTTCCAGCGGTGCGGTTGGCAGTGCCTCTCGCACCGCTTCTGGGATGCGCAGCGAATCGAGCGGTGCCCAAGACCAGCCCTCAGGCAGGTCATCGGTGTAGGTTGCTGGCACCTGGAACCAGAAGATTAGCTCTTCGTGATATTTGTTGGGTTGCAGGTCGACGTGCAGCGGTGTTGCCCCGAGCACGCTTGGTGCGCGGTCTTCTACGGGTTCTAGCGCCCGCAGTGCCGCTTCCTGTGGCAGTTCGCCGTCCATGATAAGGTCTGCGGGCAGGGTGCCATCTATGCAGAGTGCCTGATCGTCGTAAGTTGCGACCAGAGTGACTTTGTGCACCAGCGGATGCCGTGGAAAGTCTTGACGCACCTTCAGGTTTGCCAGGTCGCGGCGGCTGCGTTCCGCCAGGATGATGCCGTTAAGCGTGCGAACTGCCTGCTCCATGTCCTCATTCACGACTAGATAGTCGCAGTAGGGCGCATAGCTCATCTCCATCGGGATGCGCAGCAGGCGATTTTCGATCTCGGCTTCGTTTTCCCCACGCAAGGCAAGCCGTTCCCGCACAGTTGCCTCGATGTTGTCCAGTTTGCCAGGCTGTACGAACACCAGCACCACGTTATCTGGGTAGACGGCACGCACAGTCATTGCGCCGAGCACGTCAACATCGGCAACACGATCTAGCCGGTTGACGATGAGATACTCTACCGTGCCACGCGGTACCCCATACAGCCGCCCGTGTACCTCTTGCCACTCCAGCAGGTCGTTGTCGGCAATCATCTGGCGGAATCGCTGCTCCGTGACGAAGTGGTGTTCGCGTCCCTCCTCCTCGGTCGGGCGGATGCCCCGCGATGTAGCGGTGGGGAGCTGTGCGAGGTCTTCCATGTCGTCCAGCACCCGGTTCATGAGCGTGTTTTTGCCTGCGCCTGTGGGACCGACGAGGATAAACAGCAACCCCTGGCGTTCCTGTCTTGGGTTCAAGGTGGCTCTCCTGGTAGATGGTCTTCGCACATGGTTCTACCAGTGTAGCAAGCCCTCCCGTAGGTTTCCAGATGGGTAACAGCAAACAAAAAGCAGGTTCCCCCACTTGAGGGAACCTGCCGATGATGGTTATGCGGTTGGCTGTGCGGTGAACCCTAACGCGGCGTCACCTCGATCGCGTTGACGCGAACCTGCCTGCGGGTCGATTGCGTTTGCGTGGACTCGAACTCAATGTCGAGAACACCGTCGGTTACCTGTATGTCATTGAACGTGATAGAACAGAAGCGGTTATCGTCGCCGCAGAACGGGTCGTTCTCCGGGTGATAGTTGGTGATGACTTCCACACCCTCGATGTAAATCGTCATAGAGCGACGGTCGGAGCGGTTGGTGTTGTCCGCACTGTAGATGGTTACGTCGTAGAAGCCGTTACCACCGCCCGCGCCTGCTGGTTGGCTCATGTCGATTGACCAACCAAAGCGGGCACGCCTGGAGTAGTGGCGTTCGAACACATCGCGCGGTACATGATCCTCGCTGACGTTACCGCTGTAGGTAAAGTTGTTGAGGTTGTTGGTTCTAGTAGCGCTCGGGTCGCTGATCGTGATACCGGGTGTTGTGCTATCTGGGAACCAGCGCGTGCCGTCGTTTGCCTGTTCGATGTTGTCGCCGTGCAGGTCGATAAACCAGAAGCCGCACGTACCGGGGTCGGATGTTGCTGCGTCGAACGTGCACGCTGTGATGCGAGCGACCACACTGTTCACGGTCTGGTTGCTGTTGCCGTCGGGTCCGCCAGTGACCTGCGCCCAGAAGAAGCGGTCTGCCCCGGTGAAGTTGGGAATGCTGAGTACGCTGGTACCGTTCAGCCCTTGTACACTGGTGGCAACACCCGCTGATATTGGGTTTGCCGTGCTAAAGTCGCTCGGTCCGCTGACCTCATACCACTGGAAGCTGAGGTTGGCACCCGTGGCGCTCACGCCGACCTGCGCGGTTGCGCCATCCGCTACGGTGGCGGTTGTGGGCGGCTGCTGTACGATTTCCGGGTTCAGCGATGTGACCGGGAAAATCTCAATCGCGGAAACGTAGGTGGTGTCGCTGCCATTGCTGACTTCGACCGTCAGGGCGTTTTGTGCCGGGGTGACGGACACCGCATCCATCTCCAGCACTGCTGCTTGCTGGTTTACACCGCCGATGATGTCGAAGAAGTCCACATTGTTTAGCGGTTGGCTGGTGCCGCCCGTCTTGTAGTTGGCAACGTCACCGTTTAGCCGCACGCTGAAGCGCCCCTGGTTGTTGCTGGAGTAGGGGTCTGTCATGTATAGGCGCACGGTGTACTGCCCCGCCTCTACCGGGAACGTCCACGCCATACTGTTGCCACTACCAGCAGCACGGAAGCGCTCGTAAGCCTGCTCTGGCGCGGCACCGGAGATGGCTGCGATGACGAACTCGTTGCCGCTAACATTGGGGATCGCAACGCCGTTATCGTTACCATTGAAGCTGTTGCCGCTAAAGTTCGTGCCACCGGGGGCGAACTGTGTCGCAGAGTCTCGGTCGCCGAACCAGCCCGGCTGGGTGCCGTCACGGGAGGACAAGTCGTCGCCGTTGACGTTGATACGGTAGATGCCGCAGTCGCCCAGCGCCACCGGTGCACAGTCGGAGACACGGTATTCCGTGGGTACGCTGACCGCAGGGAAGATGTTCGGGTCGTTATCCGAGATGGCGTTGGATACGCGCACCCAGTACGTGTACAGACCCGGAACCAGATCGGCTGGGGGTGTGAACGTGTTGCTGTTGGTGCCCACTGCGACGTTGCCTGGCGGTGTTACGCCCGGTGTGCCGGGGTCACCGACGGGCGGTGTGCCCAGGAACCACTCGTAGCGCAGCGGTGCAGCGCCGCCTGCAAACACGTCAAGCGGTTGGGGTACGCCCACGCTCACGTTGACGGTTAGCTGCGGGTTACGCAGAATGATGGGGTTCGGAGTGGAGGGCTGCAAGTCTTGGATGAGGATGTCCGTGATGTACACGCCGTCTGCCGTGTTGTCGTCGTTATCAGTCGCCTCGTTGCGGACGCGGTTGAGGTTCGCATCTACCCGGACGCGGAAGCGCAGGCTAATCATCTGCCCAGCATATGCCTCCAGCGAGTTGGTGCGCTGCTCCCATTCGTCGACTTCCCTGCCATTCCAAGATGTCGGGCTGTTTGCCTGCACGGTGAGGTCTGGCGCGACGACTGTTTGTTCCAGGTTGTCTCGTGTCCACTCAAAGCCACCATCGCGGGACACTTCCAGGTAGGCGGTGCCGTTGACGTTGTTCAGGTCGTACTGGGTGTAGTACTGGATGATGGGCTTGTTGGTGGGGCGCAAGTCCAGCAGTCCGTCCAACTCCATTGAGCTGTCGCTAAGGTAGTTGACGGGTACCGTTGCGAAGCTATCGATGTTCGGCGGGGGTACGCTCAGTGGGCTGTCGCTAAACGATGCGTTGGCATTGCTGATGCCGAAGGCAACTTCTGCCTCGCCGCCATCCTCATAGTATTGCACGGTCAACAGGTAATCGCCGGGGATTAAGGTTACGGAACCCTGATTAACCCGTGCTGAGCCGTTGTTCCAGTCGTCGATGATGTTGTTGTAGAATACCCGCCCACCAGCGACTGACCCGTCTGCGTAGTTGCCTGTGCCTGTGGGGATGTTCTCGCCCACGGTCAGCCCGAACAGATCAGCAGTTGCCTGGTCAATCTGCGGGAAGGGGGTGATGCCCACGCGCACGCCGTCGTCGGCGCGAGTGTAGAACTGATAGCGCTGCGCTTCGGTCACCGTAATGGTGCGTCGGAACTCCGCTGCGAAGTCATCACTCCAGTTGAAGCCTGCTGGTGCGTTGGGCGGTCCGCCTCTTGCATCATCACCAAACGCCACGTCGAATGCCAGTGTGCTAATGTTATCTTCAATGTACCAGCGGTTACCTGCGTTGAAGTTGCCATAGGCGGCGCGGTAGTCGGCTCTGGTCAGCATTGTGTTGGAAATCGCTGCGCCGTCGCACCCGCCACGGCTGCCATTTGCCTGTTGGTTGGTTTCTACGAAGGGGCGGTAGTTACAATTGAGATAGCGTACGTTCCAGGTACCGCCACCGGGTAGCTGCACCTCGTTGCCGCCACGGAACTTCGCTACATCCAGCCCCCAGGTGCCCTCTGGCATCCAGTTCAGCATACTGTCGCCACTGTCAACCAGGGGCACGTCGATGATACGGGGGATGCGTGTGGTGAACTCTACGTCGTCGATAAACCAGCCGTCGCGCAGGTCGTCTGTGTTGGTAACGTCGGTGCCGTCTAGCACGAAACGTACACGAATAACTTCACCGACAAAGTCGCGGGTGTCGATTCGATTACCGCTGTTGTTGTAGATAGGCGCGTTGGCAAGGTTCACGCCCTTGCGCACCCAGGCGTAGTCGGCGTCCGGGTTGTCGTTGGTGATGTAAACGGTCAGCCATTGGCTCCAGCCGTGTAGTTCGTCGTTGCCATAGGTGAGCGGGTTACCGATACGGTCTGCGGGTGGGTTGTCATCTTGGACGGCAACCTGCACCAGCAGGCGAGAGTCGTCACCACGATCCATGCGCTGCCACCAATACAGCAACGGGCTGCCGTTGTCATCACCTGTGTCGATGCCTTCTGGATCACCTTGTCGCTGCACGGTTTCCAGCCCGGTCATGTCGATTGGGCGGATCATTTCCAGCACATTGTAGCTGCGCCGCATGTAGGTGTAGGTGGTGCTGGCGTCGTTGTCTAGTGGGTCTTCGCTGGTGGGCGGGCTGTCGTGGAACAACTGCGTGCCAGAGCGAGCCATTAGGTCGGTGCGCTCCTGTGCGCCCTGCGCCAGGTAGGTGTAGGTGTAGAAGTCGGAGTACCACTCGCCACCCCTGTACCAGCGGTTCCACCAATTGCCGCGCTCGTCTTCCAGAATATTATCATCGTTGCTGATTGAGCTGCGGTCGTCAATTGTGTCGATGTAACGAGAGCCGTCACCGCTGACGCCGTCAGTGTCACCACTCCACAGGCGGAAGCCGCGTGGGACGATGTCCTCTTGCAGCACGATGTCGTCTACGAAGACACCGTTGCCACGTGCGCTGCTGTTGCCGCGTGCGTCCAGGCGGAAGACAACGACAATGTCATCGTCGTAAACCAGCAGCGGATCTGGATCGTCGAGAACAAACGGGTTCAGTGCGATTTCTACGCGCTCCCAAGCGGGTTGTTCGCCATTGTCCGACGAGTAGTTGTACTCCCACACGGTGATTGGTGCGTCTTGCCCGCCGTTGGGGCGGATTTCTACGGTAAAGCGACTGCCGACATCCATGTCACGGTTCCACCAGAAGGAGAGCACTGGGTTAACCGCTGCGGAGTGCCGCTGTGTTGGGTCAGCACATGTAACCGGAATAGCAGATTGTACGGGGTCACAGCCCAGGGCAAGTGGGTTATCGAACGTGTCGCTGTTTAGGTCGATTGGCGCACGCAGCTCCAGTACAGAGTTTGACCCGGCGATGTAGTCGCTGTTTGGGCTGTCGCTAAAGACGTTGGTGCCCGTGTAGGAACGTTCATTGGAGATTGCCCAAGTGCCGGTGCGCAGCCAGCGGTCGAGCGATTCGTCGAAGCCTGTGAAGGTGATTTCGCTGTTGTTCGCCGTGTCGTAGGCGATGATGGCATCGCCTGCGCTGTCGGCAAATGGGTATGCCGTGTAGGTGAAGTTGCCCAGGCGCTCAATTTCGATGTCGTCAAGCGTCCAACCGTCAAGCGCGTCGTTGATGGCGTTCTCGTCAACGATCATGGCGAAGCGCATACGCAGGGGACCCTGGTACCATTCCGTCCAGAAAGAGCCGTCGCCGTCAATGTCGGTATCGGCGGTGTCGAACACGCCAGTGCCGTAGCCATTCTCATCGGCGACCTCGCGCTCGTTTAGCGGAACTTGCACGAACGTGGATGATGCGGACGCCTCCGACGCGGCACGGGTGCTCACGACTTCGCGCAGCAGGCGCCATTCGCCAGCAGCGTCATCGTAGTACTGCACTTGCAGGCTCACGTAGTCTCGCAGGTTGTAGCTGTGCCAGAAGGATAGCAGCGGCGCACCGTCGTCACCGTCTTCGTCCGGCGGTGCGGCGGCGATGCCGTTCGGGTCGCTGTCGAAGATGATGCCATCTGCGGATGTGTTGCTAACGTCAACGCGCTTATCAAACTCAACGTAGTAAATGCGTCGGTCGGTCGGCACGCTGTTCAGGTCGGCACCGGGTTCCAGGCTGTAGCGCCTGCCGGGGTCATCGCCTAAACCTGTGCCTACATGTGCGCCCGTGGGGGTGAAGTCCCAGCGCCCGGTGGTACGGAAGTCACGCAGGACTTTGGCGGTGTCTTCCATGTTCCAGTAGGACTCGCAAACCGGTCCTGCTGTGGGGTCGGTGTTGTTGCACACCGTGAAGGTATCTGCCGCGCCAGGGTTTTGCACCGTGAGGTCTGGCAGGTTCTTGCTGCCAATGCGGATGTCGTCAACGAACCAGCGCTTGCGACCACCACCGCCGCCGTTGTTCTCAATGACGAAGCGGTAGGCGAGATTGTCCCCCACATTGTAACCAGTGAGTTCGATCTCTTCCTGTGTCCACTCGTAGTTACGCTGGTTGTTGAGGTCGTTAGGTGGCCACACTCGCGTCCAGGCAGTCGGGCGGTTGACCGGGTTGTCGTCGCCGTCAACGTCGTTGTATTCTGCCACTTCCAGCCAAACCCGCGTGTTGGGGTTCAAGTCCCAGATGTGCCAGAACGTGAACGTCGGTACGGTTGCGGTGCCGTAGGTCTCGCCTTCGTAGTTGGCAAGCTCCTCACCGGGTGCCATATCGACAAAGCCGCGCAGCTCAAGATAGCAGCGCTGGTTGTTCGGGATGTTGTCGCCTTCCAAGCCCACGGCGGCATTCCAGGCGTAGGGACGCTCGTTGGAGCGGTCACCCTCGTAGGGACCCCAGTTACAGCTTGTCGTCTGCCCGGCGAGTCCGGTGTCGTCCGGGCTTGCCTTGGCGCTGTCAATGCTAAGCGTGAGGTTGGGTGCACCCGTCTTCTGGTAGTACTCCAGGTAGAGCACGTAAGGACCCGTGAAGTAAGTCGGGCTGTTGAGGTCAGTCACACCCGGACCGGGGTCAACGCCATCGAACGGGAACTCATAGGTTCCGCTGAGGATTGCCTGGGGCGCGTCTACCCACTCGTCAATGATCATGCAGCCACTGGTTGTGGTGGCACCGCGTGAATTGGAGCCTGGTTGGAAGTCTGCGCAGGTGCCGCTGGGCGTTTGCACATACAGGCGCACACCACCACCAGGGTTTTCGATGGTAAAGGTCAGTTGGGCGTCTTCGCGGCTGATCCAGATTTCGCGGCGAAGCTGTGCGGAGAACCACTGCTCCGTGATACGTGGGATATCACGACCAGGGCGGATGAACGTTTCGGTGCCTGGCTCCTGGTAGAACGCTTCGTCGTAGCGCAGGTTGCGGTTGTCCAGCGGGGTACCGCTCTCACCGTCCTGGAAGTAAAGCGCCGTCCACGCTTGCAGACCGATGTAAGTGTCGGTATCCAGGCGGTAGCGCCCGCTGCTGTCTGGCGCGTCGAACGGTGCACTGGGGTTGCCGCCATTATCGTAATAGGTGATGGGCCACACCTGATCTTCTGGTGTTGCCGTTGGGATAAACGTGGGCGACGGGATTTCGGTGTCCGTCGGCAGCGGAGGTGGTTCCGTCGGTGGGACGAAGCCATCCGGGATTGCTGTTGGAACCAAGGCAACATTGGTGCCCCCAGGCGCGACAACCTGCGGCTGGTTTTGAATCCACGCCAGCGTCGCCTGGAAGTCGTCCTCGCCAAGCCGGGGGCTATCTAGCGCTTCTTCTGCCCCTAGCGCAGCAAAAACCGCGCTGGAGAACACGTCGCCGATGGCGGGACCGGTGGCGACGAGCGCGGCGATGAGTGCAAGAATAACGAGCGTAGCGATAAGGGTATATTCTACGAGCGATTGACCCTTAGCGCCCCGCTTGATCCTGAGTGTTAGTTTGCGATCTTTGTGCATAATGATCGTCCTATTAGAACTCGCTTTCGTCTGTCTGGGATTGTGCGGCAAAATGAACGCCGCAACGTGCCCTTTCTTTCTCACCTACATGTTACTCAAGACGGTACAAAAAGGGGTGGCTATCTTGTTGTGAGTTGTTAGATTGTGTTTACAAAACATAGTGCCGCTTTGTGTATCTCGGTGCTTGGTTAGCTTGCCCATCACCGTGCTCCCGTGTTAGACTTCGCCACCAGTTTGCGATGACCCGCTACCTATCTTAACTCGAATCGAGCATCTATGCAGACGCTACTGGCTAAGAACATTCAAACCCTTGTCACGATGGACGACCAACGACGCGAACTGACCAATGCCGCGCTGTTCGCCCGGGATGGTGTGATTGAAGCGGTAGGTACGCTGGACGACATGCCAAGCGATACTGCCGATGTTGTGCTGGATTTGCGCCACCACGTTGTGATTCCCGGTTTGGTGAATACGCATCATCACATGTGCCAGTCGCTCACGCGGGTGATTGCCCAGGACGAGGAGTTGTTTGGCTGGCTAAAGTCGTTGTATCCGATGTGGGCGGGGCTAACGGGGGAGGCGATTTACGTGAGCGCCAAGCTCGCTATGGCGGAACTGATGCTCTCCGGTTGCACGACCTCCAGTGACCACCTCTACATTTACCCTAATGACTGCAAGCTAGACGATGAAATCCGGGCGGCACAGGAGATCGGCATTCGCTTTCATGCGGCGCGGGGTTCGATGAGCGTGGGGGAAAGCAAAGGCGGGCTTCCACCGGATGCGGTGGTCGAAAACGAAGCGGACATCTTGAAGGAAACGCAGCGCCTTATCGAGACGTATCACGACGCTGACCGCTACGCGATGCTGCGAGTGGTGGTTGCGCCGTGTTCGCCGTTCACGGTGAGCAATGACCTGATGCGCGAGTCCGCAGCGATGGCACGCAGCTATGGTGTGCAACTGCACACGCACCTGGCGGAAAACGACAACGACATTCGCTACAGCCTGGATGTGTACGGGCTGCGTCCGGGCGACTATGCCCAGGATGTGGGCTGGGTGGGCGATGATGTGTGGCACGCGCACTGCGTCAAGCTGAACGCGGAAGAGATTGGGCTTTTTGCTCGCACACATACAGGCGTGTGCCACTGCCCAAGCTCCAACATGCGGTTGGCGTCTGGCGTTGCGCCCGTGCGTGCGATGCGAGATGCAGGGGTTCCGGTCGGGTTGGGCGTTGATGGTTCGGCATCTAATGACAGCGGGCACCTGCTCAATGAGGCGCGGATGGCGATGCTCTTGCAGCGGGTGGGCGGTGACCCGGCGGCGATGGGCGCGCGGGAAGCGCTGGAAATCGCCACGTTGGGCGGTGCTGAGGTGCTGGGGCGGGACGACGTGGGCGCGTTGGCACCGGGTATGGCAGCAGACTTCGCGGCATATCGGCTAGATGATATTGCCTTTGCGGGTGCCCAGCACGACCCGGTCGCGGCGCTGGTGTTCTGCCAATCCGTCGGCGCGGACGTGACGGTGGTGCAGGGCAAGGTTGTGGTGCAGGGCGGGCAACTGACGACAGTTGAGCTACCCGTTCTGGTGGAGCAGCACAACGCTATTTCTAAAGGGCTGGTCAATCGCACACTATGAGCTTTTTGCGGGTGGGCACGGCATGTGCCGTCTTTGATGATGCTGGGCGGATATTGCTCTCCCGCCGGGGAGACCTCAACTTGTGGAACCTCCCCACCGGGCGGCTAGACGCTCACGAGGCGCTGCCCACAGCATCGGCGCGTGAGGCACGTGAGGAAACGGGCGTCATCGTGACGATTGAGCGGATGGTGGGACTGTATTACTTCCAGGCGACGCGCCGCTTAAATGTGCTGTACGCGGCATTCCCGGTCGGCGGGCACGTTGTTGACGAAACGGACGAATCGACAGCAAACCAATACTTCCCGCTGGGAGCACTGCCGCAGGGCACTTTTGCTGGGTACATGGCGCACCACGCCGCAGATGACGCTCGTAAGGTGCTTTACATTCACACCACCCCGCTATGGCAAGCCATGCGGCTGCGGCTAAAGCTGGGGCAGCGCTGGCTGCAAAACTGGCTGCAAGGTCGCCCGGAACCGCGCCATGTGCGCTTTGAGGTGTGTGCGGTTGCCGTCCTGTGGGATGAACCACATCGCCGTGTGCTTACTGTGCCCGGCGACCGCGAGCGCGTGCTGCCGTATGTGCCGTGCACCGGGGAACATGCACCGTGGGTGACCTTAGCACACGGGCTGCGCCGCTGGCTTGGTGTTGCTCCGGCGCTGCACTGGGTAGGGGTTTGGCAGGATGTAGCGGAGAACGCCATTGAGTTGGTCTTTGCTGCCACGGTGGATGCGACACAACTTACCGCCCATGTGGAGTGGACGGACGCCCAAAACGGCGCACTGCTGGGCAGGGATGCTGCCTACGTGCGGCGGATTTCAGCAACTTATGCGCAAGATCGGGTGTGGTCGATCATTGAGGCAGACGACCCCGTTTCTCAAATTTACTCATCAACAGAACCTGACGGAGCATAACCACGTATGACAGGCAAAATCGACGCAGCGGCAGTTGAACAGATCAAAGCAGAGGTGGCGCAACACCGCGAGGACATCATTCAGTTTTTGCGAGACCTGTGCGCCATCCCCAGCTACGACAGCCAAATCCGTGAAGTGGGCGAGCGCTTGCAAGCGGAGATGGAAAAGCTGGGCTTTGACGAGGTGTGGTGGGACAAAATGGGTAATGTGGTCGGGCGCATTGGCGATGGTCCCGTCAAGCTGATGTACGACACGCACATCGACACGGTGGGGATTGGCGACCCGGAAGAGTGGGAGTGGGATCCGTTTGAGGGCAAGGTCGAGGACGGGGTGTTCTTTGCCCGTGGCGCAGCAGACGAAAAGAACAGCACACCGGGCATGGTCTATGGGCTGGCGATTGCCAAGCGCTTGGGGCTTCTGGACGGTGTGACGGCGTATGTGTTCGGCAACATGGAGGAGCGTAACGACGGCATCGCGCCGCACGCACTGGTAGAGGTGGAAGGGTTGAAACCGGATTACGTGGTTATTGGGGAACCCACCAAGCTCCAGGTTTACCGGGGGCACAAGGGGCGTGTGGAGATGAAAGTTGTTGCCAAGGGCAAAAGCGCCCACGCGGCGAGTAACTACATGGGCGACAATGCGATTTACAAGCTGGTTCCCATTATTGATGCGATCAGCAAGTTGGAACCCGAACTGGGCGACCACGAATTCCTGGGGCATGGGCGTATTACGGTCACGCACATGGAGGTGAAAACGCCGAGCCTCAACGCGGTGCCGGATGAGGCAGTGATGTACGTTGACCAGCGCATCACATTTGGTGAAGACCCGCAGGACGCGCTGCAACGTATCAAGGATATTATCGGGGAGCGCGACGACATCGAGGCGACGATCCTGTACGACGAAGAGGAAAGTTACACCGGGTTTAGCTTCGGCACGGACAAAATCTACCCGGCGTGGGCGCTGGAGGAGGACGACCCGTTTGTGCAGGCAGGTGTGCAGGTAGGCGAGGCAGTTTTCGGCGATGCACCCGGCACAGGCAAGTGGGATTTCTCCACGAATGGTATCTACTGGCGGGGCAAGGCGGGTATTCCCAGCATCGGCTACGGACCCGGCGATGAAATCCACGCGCATACCGTGCTCGACCAGGTGCGCCTGGAAGATGTGGTGCAGTCCACGGTGTGGTACGCAGCACTGCCAGTGTATGTTGCGGCGCTGAAGGCATAAGAAAATCATTAACTTAAGCGGACCATAGTCCGCTTAAGTCGTAATCTCGCCATGCACTGCTGCGTCTAGTGTCGTGAAGGCAACAAGAACGACCTGACATAAGGAGTTTACTGTATGACAATCCTCGGACTACACCACATCACCCTCGTTTCGTCGGATGCACAGCGCACGACGGACTTCTACACGCAGGTGTTGGGTATGCGTCTGGTGAAGCAGACGGTCAACTTTGATGACCCGACCAGCTACCACCTGTACTATGGCGACGAAACCGGCAGTCCCGGCACCGCCATCACCTACTTTGAGTGGAAGGGTGCACCGAAGGGCAAGCACGGCATCGGGGGCACGCACCACTATGCGCTGCGCGTGCCCAATTATGACGCGCTGCTGAAGTGGAAGCGTCGTCTGGTTGACCACGGGCTGAAAGTAACGGGTCCGCTGGATCGCAACTACTTCAAGTCGATCTACTTCACAGACCCCGACGGCATGATTATCGAGATTGCCACGGATGCGCCTGGGTTTGCGATTGATGAGGAGGTACTGGGCAGCGAGCACAAAGCACCGCCAGCGCAGATGGTGGTGAACAACCGCGACGAGGAGCGCATCGCGGCGGAGATGTGGCAGGAACCCATTGATGTGATTACCGCGGACATGGCGCTGATGAACGGGATGCACCACATTACCGCGATTTCTGACGACATCCAGCGCACAGATGCGTTCTTCCAGGGGCTATTGGGGATGCAGTTGGTCAAGCGCACGTCCAACTTTGACGACCCGAACTCTGCTCACTGGTACTGGGGCGTGGACGGTGGCAAGCCCGGCAGCATCATCACGTACTTTGAGCGGGACATCAAGAACACCCGCTACAGCCAGATGGGTGTGGGGCACACCCATCACTTTGCGCTCGCCGTGGAGAACGAAGAAGTTCAGCTTGAGTGGCGCGAGAAGCTGGTGAAGGCGGGGCTGCCTGTTTCCCCGGTGATGGATCGTGACTACTTCAAGTCCATCTACACCCGTGACCCAAATGGTCACATCGTGGAGTTGGCGACGCTGGGACCGGGCTTCGCAGCAGATGAACCCGTTGAGTCACTGGGCACCGAGCTGCGCGTCCCGAAGATGCACGAGGCGATTCGCCCGCACATTGAGGCGAACCTGACGCCGCTGCGCGTGCCCGCATGGCAAGCACCCCAGGAGGTCAAGTAACGTGAGCGGTCCGCATCAGGGGCAGCCCCTGCTGGCGATGGGCAAACCCCTAGACGAAGCACAGCACGTCATGATCGCAGTGCACGGGCGCGGTGCCAGTGCACAGAACATCCTGGAACTCGCGGCGGCGTTCAACCAACCGGATTGGGCATACCTGGCACCGCAGGCGAACAGCTTTACGTGGTACCCGAACAGCTTCCTGGCACCGCTGCAAGACAACGAGCCAGGTTTGTCCTCCGGGTTGCAGATGATAGGGGACATTGTCAAGCATGTGAACGAGCAGGGCATCCCAACGGAGCGCATCATGCTTATGGGCTTTTCTCAGGGGGCGTGCCTGGCATCAGAGTACGTGGCACGTCATGCACAGCGCTACGCGGGGCTGGCGGTGCTCAGCGGCGGGGTAATCGGACCGGAAGGCACACCGCGTGACTACGATGGCACGCTGGATGACACCCCTGTGTTCATCGGGTGCAGCGATGTGGATATGCACATTCCGCTGGCGCGGGTGAAGGAGACCACCGAGGTACTGGGCAAGATGGGTGCCAAGGTCGATGAACGCATCTACCCGGGTATGCCGCACACGGTCAACGACGACGAGATTGAGGCAGTGCGCCAGTTGATGAGCACGATTGCCGGGTAGCTGCTACACACACTTGCCATGCCAAACCAACAAGCTCACTGCGCCGTGCGGTGAGCTTGTTTTGTATTGGCTTTCAATTCGTGCAATCTCTGCTACAGTTTACGAACGACCTGAAAATACGGAAACATCCCCATGACAGAACCCACCTCTCGCCATTCCTTCCAGGCGCTGTTGGATTTGCCCGTTGTGCGGCGCACACGTCGCAACCACGCTCTCGAACACGCGACGATCCACGTTTTATCAAGCAGAATTCGGGGGTTGCGCATGGCAGGACGCAGCGACGCCAACGGGTTTGTGCTCATTGGCGAGGCAGACACCGACCAAGTGGTGCGGGCAGTGAGTGATGCGCTGGCACGGATGCGGCGCGGCGAGAAGAACCTCGCTATTCACCCCAACTGCGGTACGAACCTCGTTACCACTGGCTACCTGACCAGCCTGACCGCGCTGCTGATTACGCGCAGCAGCAACCGCCGAGACATTTCGGCGGCGGAACGCCTACCTGTGCTGATGATGGGCATGGTGGCGGCGGTGTTAATCTCGCAACCGATTGGCACATGGTTGCAGCGGCACGTGACGACTGATGGCGACCCTGGCGACACCGAGGTCATGAGCATAAAGCGCCGAGAAAGTAGCTGGTTCGGGCGCACCATCACGGTTCACCGCGTGAACACACAGTCAACCTAATGGCGAAGGCAGCACCACGTTTTTACATCCTGCACGGCGAGGATGAGTTTCGTCTTTGGCAGACCGTGGACAAGATGCGGGCAGACATGCGCGAGATTGACAGCGCCGGGCTGAACATCGCGGAGTTTGACGGGGCGGACACAACCGCTGCCGATGTGCTCTCCGCGGTGAGCGCGTTCCCGTTCCTGGCGGATCGCCGCCTGGTGCTGGTGCGTGGGCTGCTGGCGCACATCACACGCAAGGGCGCTGGTGAGACGGGCAAAAAGCAGGTGACACGCCTGCTAGATGACCTGCCCCACCTGCCGGACTGGGCACGACTGGTGTTCATCGAACGCAAGACGCTGCCTGCGCATAGCAAACTGGTGAAACTAGCCCAAAGCGACCCCAGCGGCTTCGAGAAGGCGTTTAGTGCGCCGAAAGACCTGACAAACTGGCTGATGCGCCACGCAGAAAGTGAATACAGCACAGTCATCGAACCGTCTGCGGCATACGCGCTGGCGTCTGTGGTGGGGGGCGACCTGCGCCGGGCGGATAACGAACTGTTCAAGCTGGTGAGCTACACCAACGGAGCCGACATCGACGAGCGCACCGTCGCGCTGCTGACGCCGTACACGTCGGAGACGCGCATTTGGGACATGATAGAGGCGATGGCAGCGGGCAAAGGCGATGCCGCCATGACCATGCTGCACCAGGTGTTGGCAGAGCCAGACGAAGACCCGTTCCGGGTGTGGGCGTTGTTTGTGCGGCAGTTCCGGCTGATGCTGCTAGCGAAGGAGCACCTGGAAAGCGGCGGGGGCACAGCAACCCTGGCGGATGCACTCGGCATGAAGCAGTTCCAGGTAAAGAAGCTGCCGGGGCAAGTGAGCGCGTTCTCGCTGGAGGCGCTGGAAAAGGTGTATCGCCGCCTGCTGGACTACGACACCAAGATCAAAACGGGGCAAATGGACATTGTGCTGGCGCTGGACTTGTTGGTGGCGACTGTCAGCCGCTAAAACAGCAACATTTCGCCCGGTTTTTCGTATAATGGGGTAGAGGCTGACGTAATGTAAGTTGGAGGACCCATGACGGACAACAAAATGGCGAATGTACTTATCGTTGGTTTGGCAATTGTGGGCGCGGTTGTGCTTGCCCCCTGGATTCTTGTGACGGTACTGGGGCTTTCAATCGGCGCGGTGGTGCTGGTGTTGCGGCTCGTCACCTGGATGTTTGCCGGGGCAATTGCCGGGCGTTTGCTGCGGGGTGAGGGTTACGGACCGTTCGGTGATATTGCGCTGGGCATCATTGGCGGCATTATCGGTACGGTGCTATTTAGCGTTGTTGGGCTGGGCTGGATGGCAGAAAGCTTGCTGTGGGGCGTCCTGGTGGGTGCCGTCGGCGCGATTGTGTTTGTGTACCTGGTGCGCCTGATTTTCAACAGCAACTTCGCTCGCTGACGGTAGGTTGCCATCTCATGAAGACATTTGAACAACTTGGTATCCCGTTCCCGCTGTTTGAGGCACCCATCGAAGAGACCGACTTTATCGCTGTGGGCAAGTGTGATGCCTGTGGCGAGGAGAAACCCCACTGCTTCCGCGTGGATGGTATTACGGACACCCGTCCCTACGGCGTTGCGTGTTACGAGTGCATCCGGGAGGGGCGGGCGTATTTTGTGCACGACACTGAACTCGGTTTGGTGAACATGGACGACGCCCAAGCGGGCGTGACGCAAGGATTGCCAGAACACCTGTCACCGGAGGAAGACTATGAGGCGCATCAAACTGAGGACGATGAGTGGGTGCGCTACCGTGTTGACAAAGACACCCTGTTAGAACTGGTACGCACACCCAATTACATCACATGGCAGGGTGATAACTGGCTGTTTCATCACAAGCAACCGATGATCTACGTGGGTGTGTGGGGCGAACTCACAGCAGAGGTGCCGGAATCACTCAAGGCAGAGTGCGAAGCAATCCGCGAGGAAAATGACGGAGCAACCATTTATGTTTTCCGCTGTGTGGCGTGCGGCGAGCATCGCGTTCACTACGACTTCACTTGAGCGTAGACCGCCTCTAGCTGTGCCGCGATAGACGCCCACGTAAAGCGCTGCCGCACGAGCTGGCGTGCTGCCGCTGCCATTTGCGCACGCTGGTGCTTATCTTGCAATAGCCCGGTGAGTGCCGCCGCCAACCCGACCTCATCTACGCGGGCGATGACACCCGCGCCTGCGTCCGCGACCTCTGGCAGGTTGCAGCCCGGCGAGAGCAGCACCGGCACGCCTGCCGCCATTGCCTCTAGTGCGGAAACGGGCAAACCTTCCCCAACGGCGGGCAGCGCAAACACATCCGCCACAGCGTAAGCCGAGAGGCGTTGTTCCCCGCCTAGGTAGCCGGTGAGCACAATGCGTTCATCAGACTGGGCGATTGCGGCGAGTGTAGCGCCTAATCCCTCGTCGGGGCCGACGATGACGAGGCGCACATCCGCATCCTGGATTTGTGTTATCGCTCGTGCCAGCACAGCAGCACCCTTGCGTGGATGCAACCGCCCCATGAACAACACGATTTTGTTGTTTCCAAGTGCGTACTGCTGCCGGAACGCCGCGCCGTCGGGTAGGTTGTCGAACTCAGCGGGGTTAATGCCGTTGGGCACAGTGAAGAACTGTGCTTGTGCCCAGAGTTTGCGCCATAGTGCTTGTGCATCGTCGGTTTCTTGTTCCACCAGCCCGATAACCGCGCTGAAATGCCGCGCTACTTGTGGACTGAGTGCGCGATCCCATACCTGCTTGAGTGTGCTGCGCCCGGTGCCGTGGGGCAGTGTGCCGTGCGGGGAAAGCACCAACGGTACGCCAAGCTTGTTCGCAATCGGCGTGATGAGCAGGTTTTCGATTGTGCGGAACTCGTGGCAGTGCACGACATCTGCCAATTTAACGAGTGGCGGTGCCACGGCACGCATGTTCACAGGCGTGGACAGGTTCGCTTTGCCACGCAGCCACACAGACGCATTGCGTACGCGCACAACGTGCACGCCATTGAGCGTTTCATGCAATTGTCCTGCGCGTTCACCTTGGGTGAGCGCATCCGTGGTGAGTACGGTCACGGTGTGCCCGCGTGTGACCTGTGCGCGTGCCATGCCCTCTACAGCGCGGGGGACGCCGCCAAAAGCGTACGCGGGGGCGTAGTACGGCGTGACGTGGAGAATGTGCACGGGTTAGGCGGGGGGACGGAAGGGTGCCACGGCGAACTGCTTAACAGCCTCGTAGGGTGCGTCTATCCCGCCGACCGCCGCTGCCGCTGCTTCTATGATGGCAATGCCCTGCTCAATTTGCGCATCGGTCATCGCCCAGGTGCTCGACCAAATGCGGTTACGCAGCGAGTGGATCAGTTCTGCTGGGGTGCGCTGCACGCCGTAGCGGATGTGCACGGTGTCCTTGGTTTGCTGCCAACCCGCTTTCGTGAGAAAGTCGGTCGTGCGGAAATCCCCCCGGCGGTAGGCGCGGTTTAACGTCAGCACTGTGTCCCAAGCGTCCTGGATGGGGTTTTGCTCGTCGCTGGTTGAGGGAAACAGCAGCACACCGTCCGGTTTCAGCACGCGGGCGACTTCTGCGAGCGCTGCCTGCCAGTCGGACACAAGGTGAAAAACATCCGTAACCACAGCAGCGTCAAACGCATTGCCGGGCACAGGCAGGCGCATGGCATCCCCATACAGGAGGGTGATGTTTTCGTCGCGCTGCTTTTCCCGCAGGCGGTTCATCATCGCCACGGACAGGTCTACGCCGACGATGTGCGCACCGGTAAGCGCCGCCAACGGCAGCGCAATGCGCCCGGTGCCGATGCCCGGCTCAATAATGGTGCTGATGGGGGTTAATCCACCTGCATCCTGGAATAGGCGGGCAATATCCTGTTCTACGCCCGCTGGAAAGCCGCGTGTGTCGTCGTAAAAGCTGGCAGCGCGGTCAAACACGATAGACTGTTTCACTGTGCTTTCCTCGCTCATAGCCCGATGCCGCGCAGGTAATCCCGGTTGCGGGCGGCGCTCGTCCTGGGGGTGCCCATGCCAGGCAGCACGTCTTGCTCCACCACAATCCAACCACCATAGCCGATGTTGCCCAGTGCTGTGACAACGGCGGGGAAGTTCACATCACCTCTGCCCAACTCGCAGAACACGCCGTGCCGCACCGAGGTCGGACCGTCCCATGCTTGTTCACGGGAGAGTGCCGCCACCCGTGGGTCATGGTCTTTAAAGTGCACATGCCAGATGCGCTCCCCAAACTGCGCAATCGCAGCAACGGGGTCGCCGCCGCCAAAGCGCCAGTGCCCTGTATCAAAGCACATGCCAAGCAGTTGCGGGTCGGTCATTGCCAGCAGCTTTTCGGTTTCCGCTGGGGTTTCTACCCAGGTGCCCACATGAGGATGATACACTGTGCGCAACCCGGTTGCCGCACGTACACCCGCTGCTACGCGCATTGCGCCGTCTGCAAAGACTTGCCACTGGGCATCGGGCATGGCATCGTTGGCACGCACCCGCCCGCTGATTGCTGTGCGGTGTGGGTCGCCATAGGGATCGTTGCCCAGCACAATCACGGCACCGTCTTCGCCCACCTCTGCTAGCAGGCGTGCCGTACGCACGGCATTTGCCTCACTTTCGGCGTGTTTGCTGGCGTCGTGCAGCATCACACTCACCCAACTGCCGACTAACGCCAGTTCACGCTGCGCCAGTTCTGCCGCGAGTGCGTCGGCGGTTGTGGGCATAAAGCCCCAGTCGCCTAGCTCTGTGCCGATGTAACCCGTCTCGCGGATTTCGTCAATCACTTGCTGATAGGATGTGCGCTGCCCGGCGATGTTCTCGATGACGCCCCAGGAGCACGGTGCGTTGGCAACTTTAAATGGCATAGCGAACCTCAATTTCTGTTGGCATGGCAATCATCCGATTTCATCCAAGCGAACGGGCCGCCCCTCTCGTGCGGACTTCCACGCCGCTAGTCCCATCACTGCAGGGGCACGCCCGTCAGCACCTGTGACCAAGGTTGGTGTGTCGTTTTGTAGTGCGGCGATAAACGCCTGCATCTCCGCGATGTACGATTCCATGTAGCGCTCCAAGAAAAAGTAGAGCGGCTTCGCGCCAAGTGCACCCGCTTCGTTGGTCACAGTGACCTGGTTTGGGGTGTGGTTGCCGACTACAAGCTGCCCCTCGCTGCCGAACCACTCGACGCGCTGGTCGTAGCCGTAGGTGGTGGCACGACAGTTGTCGATTGTGCAGATGGTACCGTTAGCGTAACGTAGCGTGACCACGACCGTGTCCAGGTCATTTGCTTCGCTGGCGATGGCATCATCCACCAGCGCCCCGCCCACAGCGTACACATCCACCACGTCGCTATCTACCAGGTAACGTGCCATATCAAAGTCGTGCACGGTCATGTCCATGAAGATGCCGCCGGAGACTTGCAAGTAGCTGAGGGGCGGGGGTTCTGGGTCTCTGCTCGTGATGCGGACAATGCGCGGGTCGCCTAGGGTGCCGCTGGCGATCAGGTCATGCGCTGCTTTGAAGCTGGGGTCGAAGCGGCGATTAAACCCGATTTGCAGCCTGACGCCCGTCTGTTCGACTACTTCGAGTGCACGGTCAATCGTTTCCAGGTCGATGGCGATGGGCTTTTCGCAGAAGATGTCTTTGTCTGCCTCTGCTGCGGCGATGATGAGCGGGGCGTGGGTGTCCGTCGCTGCGGCGATGACCACTGCATCGACATCTGGGTCGTCAATCACTGCCTGCGCGTCTGTAGTGGTGTTGGGGACGCTGAAGCGAGCACTGAGAGCTGCTGCTGTGTCTGCGTCGATGTCGCAGATGGCGATGAGGTTCGCGCCGGGCGTGCGGGTAGCGATTGACTCTGCATGGATTTTGCCGATGCGCCCGGCACCGATAAGCCCGATGTTGATCGTCATGTTGCGGTCAATCCTGGGGGTGGTTGGGTGTGCCGTTCTGCAATGAACGTACCGGGAGTGTACAGCCTGGGAAAATGGTTTGCAATGGGGTTGGGCAAAGCACGTCTGCGGGAGTACAGTAGAACGATATAGCTTGGGGTTTGAGGGTGAAAGTGCCATGGCAGCGAACGTGGGCATTGGCGTATTGGGGTTGGGGCGCATGGGGCAGGTGTATGCTTACCACACGGCACGTGCTATTGATGGGGCAACACTCGTCGCCGTGGCAGACCCGCGCACACAGGTGACAGATGAGTTCGCAGCGAAAGTGAATGGGGTTACGGTGTACAGCAGCGCGGGCGACCTGCTGGCGAACCCGGACGTGCACGCCGTTATTGTTACCACGCCCACCAATACGCACAGGGACATGGTGACGCAGGCAGCAGCGCGGGGCAAACACATTTTTTGTGAAAAGCCCACTGCGCTAACGCTTGCCGAAACGGATGAGATGATCGCCGCTGTGGAGCGTGCGGGGGTGATCTTCCAGGTGGGGTTTATGCGCCGCTTTGACGCTGGATGTAAAGCAGCTAAACAGCAGATTGACGCAGGTAAGATCGGTACACCTGTTACTATCCGCTCTATCGGGAGAGACCCACACCGCACCAGCTTAGAATATGCAAACCCGGCGAACAGCGGGGGGTTGATTATCGACATGGGCATCCATGACTTCGACCTTGTGCGCTGGTTTATGAGCGATGAGATTGAGCGGGTTTACACGGAGTCTGCGGCGTTGGTTTACCCAGAGCTGTTGGGCGTGGGCGATGTGGACACGGCAATGATCTCGCTGAGGATGCAGCGGGGGGGTGTGGGCAACATTGAGGTAAGCCGCACCGCAGCTTATGGCTACGACATTCAGTGCATCATTATCGGCAGCAGGGGGGCACTGCAAATCGGCTATTTGCAACACACCCCCCTGCTGACTTTGACAAGGGAGGGGGTTCTGCACGATGTGGTGCCAGCGTTCCCACAGCGCTTTGGTGCGGCGTACACCGCGCAGATTGAGCATTTTGTGGATTGTGTGTACGAACAGCGCCCGCCCGATGCGACAGCAGCGGATGCACGTGCCGCGCTGCAAGCAAGCATTGCCGCAACAATCTCGCAGCATGAGGGGCGCGTCGTACAGGTTGATGAGGTGCAGTAGGACTTGTTTGCGGTTGGTGCATCAGCAAAAGGAACTAAATTCCATCCCAGGACTTTTGTAGGTTTTGCGTTACACTTTACTGCATCGGTTATTTCATTGAAGATTGCGAAAATTGGAGCAAAAAAGATGAACCGCTTTACAAAGGCACTTGTTTTTCTGCTTGTTGCGGTGCTGTCTGTGACAGCGTTCGCCGCCGCACAGGATCGTGCAGACATCCGCATTGTGGTGGTCACACATGGGCAGGCAGCAGACCCGTTCTGGAACGTGGTCAAGAACGGCGTGGATGCCGCCGCCGCAGACCTGGGCGTGACGGTGGAGTACCAGGCACCGTCTACATTCGACATGGTGGCGATGTCCCAGTTGATTGACGCGGCGATTGCCTCTGAACCGGATGGGCTGGTCGTTTCGATACCTGACCCGGACGCGCTAGAAGATTCGATTTTGGCGGCAATTGGCGCGGGTATCCCGGTGATCTCTATCAACTCTGGTAGTGACGTTGCAGCGGACTTCGGCGTGTTGGCGCACATCGGGCAGACGGAATACGAAGCGGGTTTTGGCGGCGGGCAGCGCATGGCAGAAGCGGGTGCCACGAACGTCCTGTGTGTGAACCAGGAAGTGGGTAACGTTGCGCTGGACTTGCGCTGCCAGGGCTTTAGCGACGCTATTGAGGAAGCAGGTGGCACTGTGGAAGTTCTGGCGGTTGACCTAGCAGACCCGACCGATGCCCAGAATCGGATTGACGCTGCGCTGGTCTCTAACCCGGACATTGACGCGGTGTTTACGCTGGGACCGACGGGTGCTGCACCAGCACTTGCTGCGTTGGAAGATGCCGGACTGCTGGGTGAAATCCTGTTGGCGACGTTTGACCTGTCGCCGGAGGTGCTGGAGGCAATTGACGCTGGGAACATGCTGTTTGCCATCGACCAGCAGCAGTACACACAGGGCTATCTGTCCATCGTCTACATGACGCTGTTTATCGAGAACCTGAACACGCCGGGTTCCCTGCTGGTGCAAACCGGACCCGGATTTGTAACGCAGGAGACCGCTGCTGAGGTGATCGACCTGAGCGCTGCCGGAACTCGCTAGCACGCCCGGTTAACCTAAGCAGGCATATGTGGAGCGAGGCGAGGTAAGTCTCGCTCTGTTTGTCTATCAGCAGGGCGGCAGATGCCCTTGTCTCGTCCGTGAAAATTAGACTTTTAGGTGGAGCAACAATGACGACTACGACGGCTGGCGACGAGCGCCTGCGCGGAGAGTCCCGTTTGAGGGCGCTGCTGCGCCGCCCGGAGCTCGGTGCGCTGGTGGGGGCAGTCGCGGTGTGGGTGTTCTTTGCGGTTGCGGCAGGCGACCGGGGCTTTCTCTCACCGCGTGGGACGGCAAATTACCTGGAGGTCAGCGCTCAGTTGGGCATTTTGACGCTGGCAGTGACGTTCCTGATGATTGGCGGCGAGTTTGACCTGTCTATAGGGTCGATGATCGGGGCGACAGGCATGACCACATCCATACTCGCCGTGGAGTTCGGCGTGAACATTTTTGTGGCGATGCTGATCTCGTTGGGGGTTGCGTTGGTGTTCGGTGCGGTGAATGGTGTGCTGGTCAACCGCACACGGTTACCGTCGTTCATCATTACGCTGGCGTTCTTGTTCATCCTCCGCGGTTTGACCATTGGTGTTACCCGCGCTGTTACCGGGGTGACCCAAGTGCGCGGGTTAAAGGACGTTGCCAGCTACCCGGCAGCGGAGGCGATATTTGCCAGCGACATTCCCATCGCAGGGGCGAACTTCCCGATTGTGATTGTGTGGTGGCTGGTGTTTGCGGTGATCGCAACGTGGATTTTGCAGCGCACAGACCTGGGCAATTGGATCTTTGGCGTGGGCGGGGATGAAAACGCTGCCCGCAATGTGGGTGTGCCCGTGGAACGGCTGCGCATTGGGCTTTTTATGACGACAGCGGCGGCGGCGTGGTTTGTCGCGCAGGTGCAGGTGATTAGCCTGGGCAGTGCGGACACGCTACGCGGCGAATTACGCGAGCTGATTGCGATTACGGGCGCGGTGATTGGCGGGACACT